>JBEKZJ010000051.1:0-32333 GCA_049509995.1 Occallatibacter sp.
ACTGCGGCTGGAAGGCACCAATGTTGAAGAGGGCCGCAAGATTCTTGCGGAGTCGGGATTGAATTTCCAGGTCGGCGAAACAATGAAGGAAGCAGCGGAACTTGTGGTGGCCGCGGCTGCAAAGGCGGGGGCATAACATGGCGGTCCTGGTGGATAAGAATACGCGGCTGATTGTGCAGGGAATTACCGGCAAAGAAGGAACGTTCCACGCCAAGGGCTGCGCTGAATACGGCACCGTAGTTGTGGGTGGCGTGACTCCCGGCAAAGGCGGCGCCACCCACGAGGGCTGGCCGGTGTTCAACACGGTGACGGACGCCGTGGAGAAGACGGGCGCCAACGCGACAATGATCTTTGTGCCGCCGCCGTTTGCGGCGGACGCGATTCTGGAGGCTGAGGACGCGGGGATTCCGCTGATCGTGGCCATCACGGAGGGGATTCCGACGCTGGATATGGTGAAGGTGTGGGCCAAGCTCAAGACTTCAAAATCGCGGCTGATCGGCCCGAACTGCCCCGGCGTGATCTCACCGGGGAAGGCGAAGATCGGCATCATGCCCGGTAACATTCACAAGGAAGGCTCGATCGGGATTGTGTCGCGCTCGGGAACACTGACCTATGAGGCGGTGCACCAGTTGACGCAGCGCGGGATCGGGCAATCGACGGCCATTGGAATTGGGGGCGACCCGATCATCGGGACCACGCACATCGACACGCTGCGGCTCTTGAACGACGATCCTGAGACGGAGGCTATCATCCTGATCGGCGAGATCGGCGGCTCGGCCGAAGAGGCCGCGGCCGAGTTCGTGAAGCAGCATGTGAAGAAGCCGGTGGTGGGGTTCATCGCCGGACAGACGGCGCCGCCGGGACGGCGGATGGGCCACGCGGGGGCGATCATCAGCGGCGGGCAAGGCACCGCGGCGGACAAGATGAAGGCGCTGACCGAGGCCGGGATTCACGTGGTGGTTTCGCCGGCGGAGATCGGGGCCACGCTGGCGCGGGTGATCGGCAGAGGATAGTTTTTTAGCTGCACGCATGAAGATGCGAAAGGCCCGCCGCGATGGTGGGCCTCTTGCAGTTTCTATGCCTGCTATCTCACCAGACCCGGCACGGCTTGGGGGCGACCATCGGTGCGGCTTTCTTGCAACTGAAGCTTCTGGCGAACTCCGGGAGGTCGGCTAAGACGGTGTTGGTGCGGTACTCGTCGGGGGCGTGGGGATCGGTCTGGGCCTGGGTGCGCAACTGCTCGGGGCGCGTCTGGGTACACCACTGCTGCGCATAAGCGATCCAGAAGCGCTGGTCGGGAGTGTAGCCGTCGGTCTTCGCGCTCATGTCGAGGTGCGCGGTTTCCGCCTTGTCGAGCCACGCCAGCCACGCCAGCCAGAGGCCGCCCAGGTCAGCCAGATTCTCGCCCAGCGTGAGCTTGCCGTTGAGGTGAACGCCGGGGACGGCCTCGATGGCGTCATACTGACGGACCATGCAATCGGCGCGGTCGTTGAACTTTTGCTCGTCGTCCTTGGTCCACCAGTTCTTGAGATTGCCGTCCTTGTCGTACTGCCGGCCCTGGTCGTCGAAGCCGTGGGTGAGCTCGTGGCCGACGGTGGAACCCATGTCGCCGTAGTTGGCCGCGTCGTCTTCCTTGTCGCTGAAAAAGGGCGGCTGGAAGTAGCCGGCGGGGAAGTTCACGTTGTTCATCTGCGGGTCGTAGTAGGCATTCACTGTGGGCGGCGTCATCTGCCACTCGCCCTTGTCGACGGGTTTGCCGATCTTGGCCAGGTCGCGCGCAAAGTCGAACTGATGCGCGCGCATCTGGTTGCCCAAGGCGTCGCCGCGGACGATCTGGAGCGAGGAGTAGTCGCGCCACTTGTCGGGATAGCCGATCTTGTTCATGACCGTGTGCAGCTTGTCTTTGGCCTTGACCTTGGTTTCGGCGCTCATCCAGTCCAGGGCATCGATGTCCTTGTCCATAACCTGCTCAATGGCGAGGGTCATCTCGAGGGCGCGCTGCTTTTCAGCGGGGGGAAAGTACCTGGCCACGTAGACCTGGCCCAACGCCTCGCCCAACTCTTCATCGACGCGGCTGGTGCAGCGCTTCCAGCGCTCCTGCTGTTTCTCAGCGCCATTCAGCGTGTGGTCGTAGAAGCTCCAGGTCTCCTGGTCGAAGCTCTCCGGGAGACTGGTTCCGGCATAGGCGTGGAGCAGGTGCCAGCGCAGGTAAGTCTTGATCTGGTCGAGGGGCGTGCCGGCTAGCAGCGCGTTGAACTCAGCAAAAAACTTGGGTTCGGCGTCGTTCATCTTGCCGGCGGCCGGAGCGTGCGCGGTGGCGACATAATCGCCCAGCGGAAAGTGCGTGAGCTGTTTTGAAAAGGCGGCCACATCGGTGGGGTGATTGAGATTCTGGGGGTCGCGCTGCTCGGTTATGGTGAGCGACGCCCTGGCCAGGCGGGTCTCGATGGCCAGCACGGCGCCGGCATCCGAGGCGGCCTGGGAGTCCGACTCGCCGGCGAGGGTAAAGATTTTGCGCACGTGGGCCACATACTGCTGGCGCTGCTCGACGGACTTGGCGTCGGTGCGGGTGTAGTAGTCGCGCTCAGGCAGGCCCAGCCCACCCGCGGCGTAGTAGCTGATGACGGAGCTCGAATCGGCGAAGTCCTGGTTGGAACTCAGGCCGAAAAAGGCGTTGACGCCAATGGTGTGCAGGTGGGCGAGCAGCGCGGGGAGTTCGGCGGCCGTGCTGAGCGCGGCAATGCGGTCGAGCTCGGGCTGGAGCGGGGCAATTCCCAGCTTGTTCACGGTGGCCGTGTCCATGCAGCTGGAGTATTCGTCGCCGATTTTCTGCTCGTTGGCAGAGCGCGTGGAGGAGGGCGCGGCGGCCTGCTCGAGAATCTGCCTCAGGTGCAGGCGGTTCAATTCGAAGAGCTCGGTGAAGCGGCCATAGCGGGTCTGGTCGGCGGGCAGCGGATTGCGCTTGAACCAGCCGTTGCAACTGAAGCGGTAAAAGTTGTTGCAGGGGTCTACGGACATGTCGATGAGGGAGGGATCGAAGACGCGGAGTTCATGTGCGGCTGGCGGAGCGGCTGGCGGGACGGTCTGGCCGTGCGCCAAATTGCCGGTCAGACCGGCGGCCTGAAAGGCAAGGAAGACGATGGAACATCGAATCGGAGCGGATAAGCGCAACATGCGGAAACTGTAGCAGATTAGCGGCGAGTCCGGGCAGTGATAAGCGGCGGCCAGTACAATGAGGGGAAAGACGCGATTCCATTGAGGAGCAACGCACGTGGCGCAACGCACATTGAGTATCGTCAAGCCGGACGCGGTCCGCAAAGGGTTTACCGGAGCCATTCTCGCGGAGATCGACAAGGCCGGGTTCGGGATTGTGGCGATCAAGAAGCTATGCATTTCCAAGGAGCAGGCCGAGGGGTTCTATTACGTCCACAAGGAGCGGCCGTTCTTCGACGGGCTGACTGCTTTCATGTCGTCGGGGCCGCTGGTCTTGCTGGTTCTGGAAAAGGACAACGCCATTGCGGACCTGCGCAAGCTGATGGGCGCCACCAACCCCGCCAATGCGGAAGAGGGAACCATCCGCAAGAAGTTTGCCGGCTCGATTCAGGAGAATGCGATTCACGGGTCGGATGGCGAAGGCACGGCCGCGTTTGAGATCGCGTACTGGTTCGCGGGGTACGAGCTGATCTAGCGTTGCATTGCGCGAGGCTTCAATCGCCGAAGAGATCGTCGAACTTCTGGCGCAGTGTGGCGACTTCCTGCTTAAGCTCAGCGACGGTTGATTCCAACTGCGCAATTCGCTCTTCCGGCCCCGCGTCCTGCCCGGTCTCACGTCTGGCGTATGCAATCTCAGAGACAGTGGCGACCGGGAGCGACTCGACCGGGCCTGAGAGCAGATGGGCATACCGCGACTCCTTGGTGCCGGGCTGGCGGGGAAGGACGGCTACCAGCGGCGGCTCACGCTCCATGAGCTTTTGCAGGCCGGCGAGGACTTCGCCGATCTCGTCGAAGCGGTGCAGGCGGTCGCTGCGGCCGCGCAATTCGCCGGGGGTCTGCGGGCCGCGGAGGAGCAGGACGCAGATGAGCGCGGTCTCGGCGCGGCTGAAGTTGAAGGCCTCGCCCAGCCAGTGCTCGTACTTGGCGACGCGCCCGTCGGCGCCCCGGGCGCGGCCCGCCAGTTGCAGGTCCTCAAGGCGGTGCAAGGCCTGGCGGACTTCTTCCTCATCGAGGTCCATGACCGGTTCGCGATTGGAGCGCTGGTTGCAGGCATTGAGCAGCGCGTTGAGCGAGAGGGGATAGTAATCCGGGGTGGTGACTTCCTTTTCGACCAGAGCGCCCAGAACGCGGGCCTGGGCGGCGGAAAGCAGAATGGGCTGTGTAGGCGGCATAGGTCCATTCTTACATTGCCGGCGCCGGAGGCGCGCAACCGGAATTCCCGCCGAAGCGCCGAGTTTCCACGCAATTCGCCGCCCGCTTCCGGCCCGGCTCTGCGATACTGGTTTGTTATGCCCATCGACGACCTGCAGCAAGCCGCACAAAAGATTGCCGGATTCCTTGCCAACCTGAACAAGCTGGGCGGATTGCGCCTGAAGTACCGCATCACCGCGGGCGACGGCGCGCGCGATCCGGAGGGCCTGGAAGGCCGCCAGATCTACGTGGAGCTGGCGGGGCCCGACGTGCTTCTGGTGACCCAGCAAAACGGGGAGTTGCTGCACGCGCTGGAGACGATTGCGGCGCAGATGCTGCGGCTGGACCAGCGCGAACACGACCTGGTGAGCTTTGACGCGGCCAACTTCAAGGCGCTGCGCGCGCAGGAGCTGCGGCTGCAGGCCGAGACCGCAGCGGAGAAGGTGCGCAGGTCCGGCATCCCCTACGCCTTCCCGCCCATGAACAGCCGCGAGCGCCGGTTGCTGCATCTGGCATTCCGCTCGCTGGAAGGAGTGGAGACGGCCAGCTCCGGCGAGGGGCGGGATCGCTTTCTGGCGGTCTATCCAAAGGGCAAGACGAACCTGCCGGTGACGCCGCCGATCAAGCCGAGAGCCTTCGGGCGCAGGTAGGCAGCGGAGGAGAAGCATGGCGAAGGACTCGATTCTGGGCGCGAGCAAGGTGGTGGCATTTGTTCCTGTGACTGACGCGGCGAAGGCACGAGCGTTTTATGAGGGCGTACTGGGGCTGCGGCTGGTCGAGGATGAGAAGTCGTTTGCGCTGGTTTTCGACGCCAATGGAACCATGCTGCGCGTGACCCCGGTAGGCGAGCACAAGCCGGAGCCGTTTACCGTGCTGGGGTGGGACGTGGAATCGATTGACACAACCGTGCAGCGGCTGACGGCGGCTGGGGTTGCGATGCTGCGCTTTCCGGGGATGAACGACGGCGATCCTCTGGGCATCTGGAATGCGCCGGGTGGGGCGCGGATTGCGTGGTTCAACGATCCGGATGGGAATGTGCTGAGCGTTACGGAGTTCTAAGGAATCTCTCCAAGCTGTCGCTGCCATGGCGGGGATGGTTCGACGGTGCTCTCGCTTATCGCGGGAACTCTGAAGCAGTCCTGTACATAGGATTAGGAATCAGCGGTGAAAGACAAGACTCCCACTTAAGGGCGAGTTATGAAAGCGATTGTCTGTACGCGATACGGGCCACCGGACGCTCTTGAGTTCAAGGACGTGGCAACCCCTGCGCCGGCGGACGATCAGGTTCTGATCAAGATTTGCGCGGCTTCCGCAAATCCGCTGGACTGGCGCATCCTGCGAGGCGATCCGTGGCTGGTACGCCTCTTCATGGGGCTTTTCAAGCCGAAGGTTGAGATTCGCGGGTCGGATTTTGCCGGGCGAGTAGAAGCGGTGGGCAAGAACGTAAAACAGCTTCAAGCAGGCGACGAGGTCTTTGGGGCGAAGGGCTTCGCTGGAGGGGCGTTTGCCGAGTATGTGTGCGCTCGCGAAGCAGAGTTGGCGCCGAAGCCTGCCGGCATGTCGTTTGAGCAGGCGGCAGCTATGCCCGTGGCCGCCCTGACTGCGCTGCAGGGTCTTCGCGACAAGGGACAGATCAAGGCAGGCCAGAAGGTGCTGGTGGATGGCGCGTCGGGCGGCGTGGGCACGTTCGCGGTGCAGATTGCGAAGTCGTTTGGGGCCGAGGTCACCGCGGTGTGCAGCACGGCAAAGATGGAGACGGCGCGAGCGATCGGCGCGGATCGCGCGATCGATTACACGCGCCAGGATTTTACGCGGAGCGGGCAGCGATATGATCTGATTCTGGCTGCGAATGCTTATCATTCGATCGTCGATTACAGGCGTGCGATGAGCGAGGACGGAATCTGCGTCAAGACGGGAGGGAGCGCAAAGCTGTCAGGCATGTTGCAGGACATGCTGGTGGCGCCGATCCTGGCGATGTCGGGGCGCAAGAAGACCTGTTCTTTTTTCGCGAAGATGAACCGGAACGATTTTCTTTTTCTGAACGATCTGTTCGAGGCTGGAAAGATGACGCCCGTGATCGATAGAAGTTTCCCGTTGAGCGAGACGGCTGCAGCTCTTCGCTATCTTGAAGAAGGACATGCGCGAGGGAAGGTTGTGATTACGGTTGCCGAAGAGGGCGGCGCGTAACAAGGCGCATAACCGGGCGCATCAACAGGGCGCTGAGCGGGATAGCTCTTGATTGCAAATGCTGAGCGAGAAGAAAAGGCCCACGACCGGGGATTGCGTCGTGGGCTTCGTCGATTGTTGATTTGCTCTGCGTTTACCCGTTCAACAGGTCCTGGAGCTTGTTCAGGGTGCGGTGCAGGTCCTTGTCGGCGCGGCGCTGCTCGTCGATCTTGGCGATGGAGTGCATCACGGTGGTATGGTGCTTGTTGCCGAACTGGCGGCCGATCTCAGGCAAGCTGGCTTCGGTCATCTGCTTGGCCAGGTACATGGCGATCTGGCGGGGCACGACCACATTGCGCGAGTTGTTCTTCTGCTTGAGGTCGCTGACTCTCATGCCGAACTGCTCGGCAACGGCGCGCTGGATGGCCTCGATCGTGATTTTGCGCACCTGCATGTCAATGAACTGCTTGAGGCACTGCTGCGTGGAGGCGAGCGTGATTTCCATGCGGTTGAGCTGGCACCAGGCGATGAGCCGGACCAGGGCGCCCTCGAGCTCGCGGACGTTGGTGCGGATGTTGGAGGCCACGAAGAGCGCAACGTCGGTGGGCAACTGCACCTGTTCGCTCTCGGCCTTTTTCAGCAGGATGGCCACCTTGGTTTCAAGGTCGGGCGGCTGAATGTCGGCGATGAGGCCCCACTCGAAGCGGGAGCGCAGGCGGTCCTCAATTTCGGCCAGTTCCTTGGGTGGACGATCGGAGGCGATCACAATCTGCTTCATGCTCTCGTGGAGCGCATTGAAGGTGTGGAAGAACTCCTCCTGGGTGCGCTCCTTCTGGGCAATGAACTGGATGTCGTCGATGAGCAGGACGTCGACGGTGCGGAAGCGATCGCGGAAGCTGGTCATGCGATCGTTGCGCAGCGAGGTGATCATCTCGTTGGTGAACTTTTCCGCGGAGACGTAGCAGATGCTGGCCACCGGCTGGCGGCGTTTGACCTCGTGGCCGATGGCGTGCATCAGATGGGTCTTGCCCATGCCCACGCCGCCATAGAGGAAGAGCGGATTGTAGGCGCGGGAGGGTCGCTCGGCGACGGCCAGGGCGGCGGCGCGGGCAAACTGGTTTCCGTTGCCGATGACAAAAGCGTCGAAGGTGTAACGGGGGTTGAGCTGCGCGGCGGTGGACCAATCGAAGCGAACCTGCTCTGGTGGGCGGGTGTGCGCCAGGGGCGGCGCCGTGGGCGCGTGCGCGGGAACCGGGCCGAAGCCGCCATCCCTGCGCTGGGGAGGAATCGAGGGGTCTTCTTCGGCGGTGACGAAGCTGACGTCGTCGAAATCCAGCGACTGGAGGTCGATGGCCTCCTGAATCAGGTCGCCATACTTGTCGCCGATGTGCTGGAACTCCGGCGAAGGCACGCGTACATAAAGCGTGCGGCCCGCAACGTGGCTATAGCGCGTGGGCTTGAGCCAAGTCTCGAAAGACTGGCGAATCACTTTCTTTTCCAGGGCCGCGAGAATCTGGAGCCAGGGGTTGAGAACCGTTGCCGGCGAAGTTGCGAATGCCATCGATCTGATCCTTGCCTGCGTCGCCTGTTTTATAGCCCGTCCGGTTCATCCGCGAGGTTTTGGCAACGGTTCCCTCTTGGCGCAAAGCCTTGGCCTTGCGTCCAACTACAGTTGACCGCCTACCTGGTTGCCGCTGGTCTGCCCCTGAAAACTACGATCTCGAGGCCGTGGATAAAATCGGTTCCGTGGGACGCTGGGAACTTTTCTTGAACGGTCCCGATGGTAGCACATTTAGCGGTGGTTGCAATCATTCTTTCACATAAGTTTTTGGCGGCCTCCATGAGTTGCACCAAGGGTGGTGAAAGTTGGCGCGAGGGTTACTACCATTGGTGATGGAGCATATAGCGAAGATTACCAGAGTCACTGCCGGGAGCAGTCAAGTGCTCATTCCGGGGCACAGTGCATTCTCTTGGACCGTGCGCGAGCTCTGGGGCCCACGGGGTGCGTGCTGTCCTGCGGAGCAGTTGGCGCTGGATTCCTGGCGCAACCTGCGATACACTTAAGACTTGCCGTCAAGGCGCAGATTTTCTTCAAGAAACAGGAGCGCATTTTCATGCCCAAGCGCACATTTCAACCCAATCGCCGCAAACGCGTGAAGACGCACGGTTTCCGCGCACGGATGAAGACCAAGAGCGGGGCAGCCGTGTTGAGCCGCCGGCGCGCCGTCGGCCGCAAGCGTGTGTCCGTGAGCGCTGGCTTCCGGGACTAATCCGCGCACGCCGTTCAGTTTGAGCCGGAGCGGATGAGCACATCGTTCCAGCTGAGACGCCTTCCGTCAACTGTTATGAGCATCCCTTCCAGCCCTGACCTGCGCCAAGCTGTGCATCCGTCCAACCCCCGGCGCAGTTCCCCTATTCAATCGTTGACAGGCGCGCGCCTGAAGAGGCACGCCGATTATCAGCGTGCGTATGCGGGCAGCCGCAAGCGGCAATCGGCGTCGATGAGTTGGTTCCTGGCTCCGCAACAGCCTGCGTGCGCGGGCGCTACGGTTCCCGCAGGCCCGCGCGTGGGTTTGACGGCAGGTAAAGTGCTTGGCAAGGCGCATGAGCGCAACCGCATCAAGCGCCGCATGCGCGAGGCCCTGCGCCGCCACGTCGCATTGTTGCCCGAGGGCTGCGATCTGATCCTGCATCCGCGGCGAAGTGTGCTGACGGTGGAATTCAGGAAACTTGAGGCGGAGATTGTGCGTATTCTTCAGCAGGCGAATACCGAGGCGGCGCTCAGGGCGGCCGAGTTTTCAGCCAGGCATCCCGCCCCGGATGAGCCCGCACTATGACGCGTCTGCTGCTCGCCACTCTCGCCTTCTATCGCCGCTGGCTTTCGCCGGCGGTGCATTCGCTGGGCCCTGGGGGCTGCCGCTACCTGCCGACGTGCTCAGAGTATGCCGCCGTGGCCATCGCTACGCACGGGCCGCTGCGAGGCGTGGCGCTGGCGCTGTGGAGGCTGCTGCGCTGTCATCCATTTGCACGCGGAGGGCTGGATCAGGTTCCGCCGGCCAGGATGGCAAGACCTTTCCCCCACGAACCATTACCATAAGAAAAGCGCCGGCCTGACGGCCCGCCGGCGGAATGAACAACAGGAACGAACAACAGGAACGAATAGGAAGTAAACTTTGCCCGAAATTCGCAATCCCAATCTTCCCACGCCGGGCGCCGGCGGCGGCAGCGGCAGTGGGGGCGATATGCGCTCCACGCTGGGCTTCACCCTGCTGTTGCTGGTGGTGTTCCTGGGCTATCAGTACTTTTTCAAGCCCCAGCCCGCGACGACGCCGACAACCACACAGACCCAGACACAGGCGCAACAGCCGGCCGGACAACAGGCCGGGGCCGAGCCAAACCAACCGGCCGGGCCGCAGCCGGGCGCAGCGGCGGTGCCGGGTTCAGCGACTACACCGGCGATCGCCGCGGCGCTGGAGACCGAGACCACGGTCGAAAACGAACAGTACAAGATTGTTGTTACCAATCGCGGCGCGCAGGTAAAGCACTGGATCCTGAAGAAGTACACCGACACGGGCGGCAAGCCGCTGGATATGGTGCAGGCGCAGGCTGCGGCGCGGTTCGGGCTGCCGCTCTCGCTGTTTACCTACGAGCAGGCGCTGACGGCGCAGTTGAACCAGGCGCTGTATCAGGTTTCGGTGGCGGGCACGCAGCCTTCGGCTACCGGCGTGGTGCTGGCACCGACCGCGCTGACCTTCCACTACGTGGCCAATGGCCTGGATGTGGTGAAGACCTTTCGCTTCGACTCGAGCTACGTGGTGACCGTGGAGGCAGAAGTGAAGCGGAACGGCGCGCCGGTGCGGGCGCTGGTGGAGTGGCCGGCCGGGCTGGGCGACATGGAGGAGTTTCTTCCATCGTCGTTGACGCGGAGCCAGGTGGTCACGCCTTCGTACTTCGCCTGGTCGCTGGACGGCAAGCAGGACTACGAGGCGGCTGCCAAGGTGAGCGGGAACGCCACGCTCGACCTGCCGTACGCGTACGCAGCCATCACCGATCTCTATTTTGCCGCGGCTTTCCTGCCTGACGCTCCCGAGCGCGCCACCGTCGTGACGCTGCACAACACGATCGACCTGCCGAGCGACCTGAGCGACCCGAACAGCCAGAAGAAACCGGCCCAGGTGCTGGGACTGGCCATGGGCGACACCAGCGGCTTCACACGTCTGCGGCTGTTTGCGGGACCCAAGGCGATGGACGTGATGACGTCGATCCACGCCACTGGCGCGGACGGCAAGCCGACGGGACAGTCGCTGGAGCCGCTGATCCAGTTTGGCTGGCTCACCTTCCTCGCCAAGCCGCTGTACCTGATTCTGCGCTTTCTTTACGAGCACGGCATCGGCAACTGGGGCTGGGCGATCATCGTGTTCACCGTCATCTTCAACCTGCTCATGCTGCCCACGCGGTTCTGGATGATGAAGTCGTCGTTGAAGATGATGCGCATCCAGCCCAAGGTGGATGCCCTGAAGAAGCGCTACGCCCATCTCAAGATGAACGACCCGAAGCGCGCCGAGATGAACACCGAGATGATGGCGCTCTACAAGACGGAGAACGTGAACATGTACGGCGGCTGCCTGCCGCTGCTGATTCAGATGCCGCTGTTCTTCGCCTACTACCGGGTGCTGGCGAACGTGATCGAGTTGCGCCAGGCGCACTGGTATTGGCTTACCGACCTCTCGGCCCCCGATCCGCTGCACATTTTGCCGATCGTCATCATCGTCAGCATGTTCCTGGTGCAGTTTCTCACCCCTTCACCAGGGATGGATCCGAACCAGCGGCGCATGATGGCCATCATGATGCCGGTCGTCTTCGGCTTCTCGATGTGGCATTTCGCCTCTGGCCTGGCGCTCTACTGGGGCACGGGCAACCTGATCAACCTGGCGATTCAGATCGGGATCAATCAGTCGAAGATAGGCAAGGAGATGCACGCCATCGCCGCCAAACGGGCGGCGAAGAAGCTTGGAGGAGGAGGCGGGCCAAAGACGATTCAGGGGCGGAGGTGAAGCTCGATCATTCCAGGTTTCAGCAAAGGGGACGGGCCGCGGCTCGTCCCCTTTTGATTGCTCATCGGCATTGCGTCAAGCGACACTCGCCGGCTGCTCCACCGGCTGTTTGATCGAAGGCTCGACGTAGCCTTGCGCGGCCAGGTGCCTGCCCATCTGCGCGTACATCTCCGATTGCGGGGTTGCCAGGTGCCCAGACCGTCTACGTAGCGGTTGAACATGCAGAAGGCCGCGGCTATCAGCACCGTGTCGTGAATCTCGAGGTCGGTTGCGCCGAGCTTGCGGGCTGCCTCGACGTCGGAAGCGGTGACCAGTTTGCCGTCCTGTTGCACCTTGCCGGCGATTACCAGCAGGGCTTTTAGCTTGTCGCTGACTGGAGCCAGGAGAAAGTCGGTCTTGACCTGCTCGACGATGGATGCATCGCCCAGATGGCAGGCGGCTGCGGCTCCGTGGCTCGACTGGCAGAAATGGCAGTGGTTTCTGGAAGAGACAAAGGTGGCAATCAGCTCACGCTCGGCTGGGGTGAGCGAGTTGGCCTGGTGCAGCAGCACGTGGGCCAGCTCGCGCAGGGGTTTGGCCGTCTCGGGACGATAGGTGAGTGCGGCGCTGATGCCGGGAAAGCCTTCGGGCAAGTCAATGTGCGGCATGAGTTTCTCCTTAGTGTGCGGCTGCTTGGGTGTGGCTGGCCAGGTACTCTTCGCTTACCATGACGTAGCCGTCGCCGGCTATGCGGCGGCCGCGCTCGCGATAAAGCGCTTCGTCGTCAGGCTGGTCGGTGCCCAGGCCGTCTACGTAGCGGTTGTACATGCAGAAGGCAGCGGCAATGAGCACGGTGTCGTGGATCTCAAGGTCGGTGGCGCCCAGGCTGCGCGCGGCCTGCACATCGGCGGTGGTGACCAGTTTGCCGTCCTGTTGCACCTTCCCGGCGATGGCCAGCAAGGCTTTGAGTTTGGGGCTGATGGCGGCCTGGGTGAAGTCGGTCTTCACTTGTTTGACCAGCGCCTCATCGCCGCCCAGGTGAGCCGCGGCGATGGCTCCGTGAATGCTGTGGCAGTAGTGGGTGCAATTGCGGCTGGAGACGTAAGTGGCGATCAGTTCGCGCTCGCCGCGGCTGAGCGTGCTGGGGCCGGCGAGCAGCACTTCAACCAGCGCGTTCAGCGGCCGCGCCGTTTCCGGCCGAAAGGCCATGGCGCCGCGAATGCCGGGCAGGTCAGGGGGAAGGGCGATGTGGGGCATGACGATTCTCCTTGTTCGATTGGAGTGGGGGTTAGGAAAGCTGGGTCTCCACCGCTACGGACGGGGCGAATTGTTTTCCACGCAGGAGGAGCCAGCGCACGGGCAGGCCGGCCAGCACCACGGCCGCTCCCAGCAGGGAGGGCCAGAGGCCGTGCAACAGCAGCATGGCGGCAAGGATTCCGCCGCCAACCAGGAAAACGATCGGCGCCAGCGGAAACCACCAGCGCCTGACTGGCTCGGCAGTGCGGAACAGCGTGGCCACCGTCAGCGCCAGAAATACGACCGCGGAAAAGATGATAAAGGCCAGGATGCGGTCAAACGCACCCAGGGCCAGCACCGCGAGGGCCACGCAGGTCTGGAGCAAGACGGCGTTGGCCGGGGAACCAAAGCGGGGATGGAGGCGTGAGAAAAAAGCCAGCGGACCGGACTGGCCGCCGCTGCACGCTTCCTCGCGCGCCAGAGCATAGGTGACGCGGGGCACTACCATGCTGAGAACCATGAGGCCGCCCAGAACGCACAGCAGAACGCAGGCTGAGAGGACGCGACCTCCCTCGGCTCCAAAGAGCGCCTGGCCGAACTGCGCCACAAAGGCGGTATTGTTCTGGATCTGCTGCATGGGGACGACGGCGACAAAGGCAAAGCTGACCAGCAGGTAGATGGCCGTGACCACCAGGATGCCGGCGGTAAAGGCGATGGGCAGCGCGTGGCGCGGGTTGCGGACTTCGCCGGCAATCTTGCCCGCCTCCCACCATCCGCCGAAGCAGAAGAAGGCGCTGATGGCGGCTCCGGCAATCGCACCTGCCAGCGGATCGGAGCCCGCGCGGCGTGCGGTAAACGGGGCGATGTTGGTCACAGCTGCGTGGCCGGAAACGAGCGCCCAGCCGACCAGAGAGGCCAGCACGGGAACCTTGAGCCAGTTGAGAGCGGTCATGACGCCGCTACTGAGCAGGGTTCCCGCATAGTTGAGGACGCCCAGTGCGAGCAGGAGGAGAGCGGGCAGCGAAACCGCAAGCCATCCCGGCAAGGGAATCAGAGCTTGGACATAGGGGACCGAGCCCACACACAGCGCCGCGGCCACGCCGGGATACATGACCACCGCGGCCATCCAGCCGTAAAGAAAGGCCACGCGGCGGCCAAAGCCGTGGCGCAGGTAGACGTATTCGCCGCCCGCCTGGGGAAAGCGAACGGCCAGTTCAGTGAAACAAAGCGCCCCGGCCAGCGTGATGAATGCCATGCCGCACCAGACCGCACCGAGCAGCGCGGGGGAGCCCAGCGACCTGGCCATGCCGGCAGGGGTAAGAAAGATGCCGAGAGAGATGGCCTCGCCTGTGACAGCGGCCGTGGCTGTCCACAACCCCATTTGCCGCCCGGTCTGCGGTTCGTTGCGCATCGTTCAGTCATATTACGCAAGCGGGTCGCGAACACGGATCGTCAATTGGGTGGAGAGCGGGACGAAGGAAGAGGCTGGCGCAACCGGTCGCCTGGCGTGGCCGCGACCCTCGATGCATCCCGCCCTCATGGTTTATCGTCCAATCCGTATGACAACAGTGAGCAGCGCCCCGCATCCCGCGCCCGAGGCGGAAGAGGTTTACCGCCGCTGGCTCGAGTTTCTGGATGATGAGTTCGTCCGCCACAGCTCCCCGGAACGGCGCGCGGAGATTGTGCGCGACCAGCTTTACCAGCTCTACCTGGGCCGGCCGCACGGGGGCAAGCTGAACCTGACGCTGACCAGCGAGCTGCCGGGCAACATTCTGGGGTTGTCGCTGGACCCCGCAAACGTGACGCTGGAGGCCGAGTACTTTGCCGACGCCGACCGCGAGCGCTACGCCCGGCGCAAGCCGCTGCTTTGGTTCTGGCAGATGTTCGACCGCTCGCCGATCGGGCTGAACCTGTGGCTGGGGGTCCGTTTCCGGTGCATGCTGGGGCGGCACATCTTTGCGCACATGGGGACGGGAGTGAAGATCTACCACGGCATCGACCTGACCTTCGGGTACAACCTGTCGATCGGCGACGGGGCGACGATCCGGCAGGGGGCGCTTCTGGACGACCGGGGCGGGATCACCATCGGCAAGGGCGCGGTGATCGGCTCCTTCGCGCGCGTCTACTCGCAGACGCACGACCCGGATAACTTCGACCATGTGACGCTGGTGCCGACGGTGATCGGGGCCGGGGCGCGGATCGGCAGCCACGCCATTGTGCTGGCGGGGCAGACGGTGGCTCCGGGCGAGGTCGTGGGGAGCTTTCCGGCGGACCGGATCTGAGGATCACGTTGAAGAAGAAGCCCCTCAGCGACGTGATGGCGGCGATTCATGAAACGGCCGTGGACCTGTATGAGGCGGGCGGGATGGATCGGGAAACCATGCGCAAGTTCGATGCGCTCTGCCTTACTGCCCCTAATTCAGCCCTCCATGCACCACAAAGCGGTCAAGGTAACTGTGCAATAGCTGGCGATGGTCCTGGCGGTAGGCGTCGTAGTCCTGGGCGATTCCGTTGTCGGCCCCGCTGATCAGAATCCAGCAGTCCAACATGCCGGCGTCGCTCAGCTCGACGAGGTTGCGCAGGCTCTCGTCCAGCTTTGCCGCATCGATCTTCCTTTCCTTGAGGAGGGCGACCACCGCGGCCAGCGCAGCGTCTTCTTCCCTGAGCGTGTGGCGATAGGATCTTTCGCCGGGAAAATCCTTCTGGAACGTGGCGCTGCGATAGCTGGCGCGGAGCATGGAGTACATGAGCCAGGCCGATGCCCCCGGATGCTTCTTCTCGTCGGTTGCAGCGGGGTCAATGTTGATGGTGGTGTGGTTTGGCTTGTTGGGGTCGACCACCGGCGCCGCGGGCCGGTCGATTGTGGGGGCCAGCAGCACCGCCTTCCGGGCCTGGGCCCATTGCTGCAACCCCTTCCAGGCCAGCTTGTTGTATGGTTCGGCGACAATGGCGTCGATGAACTTGGGTTTGGCCGCATCGGGATCGTTGCCGATATGCAGCAACGCATCGCCCCAGTAGCGGTAGGCTGTTTCGCGGTTGGGATTGACGGAAACGGCGCGCGCAAACCATTTGGCCGCGGTCCTGAGGTCCTTTTGCTGGTAGGCGGTGTCCCCCGCGAACAAGGGAGCCACATACAGATTGGGATCGGCCTGGGCCGCAGCGGTGTATCTGGCCAACGCGGTGGGGAAATCTCCGGCGGTGAAAGCCTTCTCACCTTCCTGGAGCATCGCTCCCCCGGGACTGGCAGGGGCGATTTCGTTGGGGGCGTTGGGATCGATACTGGCCATGAGCTGAACAAAAGTATTGGGGTCGCCCAACTCGACGGCGCGCCGGGCGGTGTCGCGCTCCCGGGTGCGCAGCGCCTTGACCTCGGCGGGATCGGTGGCCTGGACGGCCCTGGCTCCGAGGCAATCGGCCAGCCGCTCGGCATACAACCACTCGTCCGGATGGGCTTTGGCCAGATCCTCATACAGAGGCAGTGCGTCGATCCGCTTTCCCGCGTTGTAAAGGGCATTGGCCCTGGCCGACTCTTCCTGCTGGGCGCAAGCCGGCGCAACTGCAAGAAATAGACACATCCCCGCAATCAGTCGCCGCACAACGTTCCCCTTTCTTTCAGCGTGTTTCAAAACCAGTTCAGCAGCCCCTCGA
Organism: Occallatibacter sp.; assembly: GCA_049509995.1. Classification (GTDB taxonomy): domain Bacteria; phylum Acidobacteriota; class Terriglobia; order Terriglobales; family Acidobacteriaceae; genus Telmatobacter. Next base: position 16,488 of record JBEKZJ010000051.1, read on the forward strand.
TGCAATCCCTCCAGGGGCTGAAGCCCCATGGTCCCGGGACATTTTCGGCACGACTGAAGTCGTGCCCTGACACAAATCGGGTTTTTGAAACGCGCTCTACGCAGAAACTTTCGGTTTGCCTACTGGCTTAGACTGCGCCGCCTCCGGCTTTGTTCCCGGCGGCGGCCCGAATCCCCCCGGGCCCCCTCCATGCTAACCTGAGGTTTCCAGCCTGTGGAGTGTTCGTTTGCAATCCAGCGCCTTCATCATTGCCGTCTTCGAGTTCGTTCTGCTCCTCTTCTCGCTCAGCGTCCATGAATGCGCGCACGCCTGGATGGCCTCACGCCTGGGCGACCAGACCGCCCGCCAGATGGGGCGCGTCTCGCTGAACCCCATGGACCATGTGGACCCCATCGGCACACTGCTGTTTCCCGCGCTGGTCATCTTCGGCCCCTTCATCGGGCTCAATTTTTTCAGCGGGATGCTGATAGGCTGGGCGAAACCCACGCCGGTGATTACACGGAACTTCCGCAAGATCGTCCGCGACGACAATCTGGTCACGCTGGCGGGTCCTGCCTCCAACCTGCTGCTCGTCCTGATTGCCTTTCTGGTCCTCGCCGTCCTCTGTGTCGCGATCCATGACGGGCAACTGCTCGTTATCTCCACCTTCCTCTCCATCTTCCGGGGTGGTCCTGCCCTGGGCGCTAATCCCGGCCTGCAGGCATTGATTCTGCTCTGCTCCCTGGCCATTCTGATCAACCTTTCGCTCTGCATCTTCAACCTGCTCCCCATTCCTCCCCTGGACGGCAGCCGCGTGCTGCGCAACATGCTTCCCTACAGCGCCGTGCAGGTCTACGACCGGATCAACATCTGGGTCAGCTACCTGCTGATGATCTTCGTGGGCCGGTATGTCCTGATGGCCCTGCTGGGTCCCGCGCTGCGGCTGGTGTTATGGGGTCTGACCATGGTTTAGCGGGCTCAGGTAAAACCTCAAAAACCGCAAATCCGCGCTTCTGGAACCGATAGAATCAATCCAGATACTATCTCCTGGAAATCGACAAGCAGAATGCCTGAATCCGCAATCTCATCTACCCGGCCGCGCGTTTTGAGCGGCATGCGCCCCACGGGCAAGCTCCACCTGGGCAACTACATGGGCGCGCTGGCCAACTGGGTCAAGCTGCAGGACCAGTACGAGTGCTACTTCTTCATTGCCGACTGGCATGCGCTGACCTCGGACTACGCGGACCCCTCGCAGATCGCGCCCAACACGCACGATGTGCTGCTGGATTACCTGGCCGCCGGCCTCGATCCCGCCCGCAGCGTGATCTTCCTGCAGAGCAAAGTCCTGCAACATGCCGAGCTAAACCTGCTGCTGGGGATGATTACGCCGGTCGGCTGGCTGGAGCGCGTACCCACCTACAAGGAGCAGCAAAAGAACCTGTCGAACAAGGATCTGTCGAACTTCGGGTTTCTGGGCTATCCGGTGCTGATGGCCTCCGACATCCTGATGTACCAGCCGCAGTTCGTTCCCGTGGGCAACGACCAGACCGCGCACGTGGAGTTGACGCGGGAGGTAGCGCGGCGGTTCAACCAGTTCTACAAACTTGACGGCCGGGAGGTTTTGCCCGAGCCCCAGGTGCTGCTGACGCCCTCACCGCAACTGCCCGGCACCGACGGGCGGAAGATGTCAAAGAGCTACGGGAACACGATTCTGATGACCGATGCGGAGCCGGTGGTGCGGCAGAAGCTGAAGACCATGGTCACGGACCCGGCCCGCATGCGGCGAACTGACCCCGGCGATCCGGACAAGTGCCCGGTCGGCGACCTGCACAAGGTGTTTTCGACGCCGGAGACGCTGGGCAACGTATATGAGGGCTGCCGGTCGGCGGGGATCGGTTGCATCCAGTGCAAGGGCTGGGCAACAGACGCCCTGATGCGGGTGCTGGAACCCATTCAGGAGCGCCGTGCAAGCTTCTCCGAGGCGCAGGTGAATGAGATTCTTGAGGACGGTTCCAGCCGCGCCCGCGCTCGCGCCGAGCAGACCATGCAGGAGGTGCGCGCCGCCATGCAGATCAACCTGACCAACGACGCCGGCCGGTGAGCGGGTTCGACGAAAATCTGGAGGGAGAAGAAGAAACAGCATTGACCGAACAGCCCTTCAATTCGGAGACCACTGAGCTTCTTGCGGCAACCGCGCCAACGCCGGCCACCGAGGCCGTCGCCCCCGTTTTGGCTCCGGGCGACAACGCGGCCGAAGAGCCGGCTGAGGGCGCCGCAGCTCCCATGCTCGTCTCCACCGCGAAGCCTGCCGCGGAGCAGAAGGCTGGCGCGAAGCCGGTCGCGAAGCAAGAGAAACCGGACCACGAGCTTTCGCCGTTTTCGGTGAGCGTGGGCCAGGTTTATGACGGTCCGCTGGATCTGCTGCTGGACCTGATCCGCAAGCAGGACATCGACATCTACGACATACCCATCGCCAGGATCACGGCGCAGTTCCTGGCCTATGTGAACCAGTTGAAGGCGACCGACGTGGACGTGGCCGGGGAGTTCATCTACACTGCGTCGCTGCTGATCCACATCAAGAGCAGGATGCTGCTGCCACGCGCAGGGGCCGGTCCCGAGGAAGCTGCCGAGGACCCCCGCCGCGAGCTGGTGGAGCGGCTGCTGGAGCATGAGCGGTTCAAGAACGCGGCGCAGATGCTGCAACAGAAACAGATGCTCGAGGCAGCGACCTGGACCAATCCCGGCTTCAGGGAGTTCAAGGACGACGCCGGCGCGGAGCCGGAGATTGCCGCCGATACGGTGGACCTGGTGCGGATCTTCCGCGATATTCTGGAGCGCGCCCGCAACCGGCCGGTGCTGAACCTGGAAGAGGACACGGTGACCGTGGGGCAGATGATCCGGTTCCTTGCCCGCAGGCTGACGATGGAAGACAAGCCGGTCTCCCTGAGCCGGCTGCTGAGCCACATTCACTCGGAACGGGCGCTGATTGCCACGTTTCTGGCGCTGCTGGAGCTGGTTCGGCTGCAGGCGGTCCTGCTGCGCCAGGATCGGGCCTTCAGCGACATCTTCATCAAGAAGCACACGGGATTCGACGCGGCGATGAATGAAGGGCTGGAGAACGCTCGGGACGACTGGCGGTAGAGTTCTGTTATAACTAATGTTATACTGATGCCAGCGGGGAATTCCTCATGGCCACGACTACGAAAATCATCGCAATCGGCAACTCCGCCGGGATCATTCTGCCCAAGGAGACGCTGGCGCGGCTGAAGGTTCAAAAGGGCGATACGGTCTATATCTCCGAGAGTTCTCAGGGTATCCGCCTGATGGCGTTTGATCCGGACTTCGCCACGCAAATGGAAGCGGCGCGCGAGGTAATGCGAGAAAACCGGGACGTTCTTCAGAGGCTTGCGGAGTGAATGAGCCAATTTGGATCAGGCAAGACGTAGTCCTGGCCATGCACGAGGAGTCCCTGATGCTCCACGGCGGCCCGGAGGATGTGCGCGACCTGGGACTGCTGGAATCTGCCCTGGCGCGCCCAAAGAACCTCTTCGTCTATTCCGAGCAGACCCTGTCTCTGGCCCAACTTGCGGCCGCGTATGCCAAAGGGATTGTCGCCAATCATCCGTTTGCAGACGGAAACAAGCGTACCGCGTTCACGGTTTCCGTCACCTTCCTGCGGTTGAACGGACTGCAATTGACCGCGTCAAAAGAGGACCGGGTTCTCACGTTCTGGAGCCTCGCGGCGGGTGAAATCACTGAGGCCGGGTTGGCTGTCTGGTTCGCCGAGCATACAGCCGTCCGATAGCGTCCGGGGACCTCCGAGCGGCCCCCAGCCATCCCGCTTTTCCACCGCCCCGACCAAGCATTTTCGCCCACGCCCGGCTATCCGGTGTAGAATCTATGCAGCAGAGCCAGTCCCCCTGGCTCACCGAGCAAACAACCGCGAAAGTATGTGGTTGTTGGGGTCTTATGGACGCCTACTTATCCGGCTCTTGTCTCTCCCGGCACAAGCCATCTCCCTTGCATTTTCTTCGTATTCCCGTTGTTGAGTCTGGAAGTTGGAGGGCCAAGCGCGCCTGGAATCGTTCCGGCCGCATTGGAGATTTCTAATGGCCGACCTGGCAACCCTTGTTGAAGCCATCCCTCCGCGTTCAAGTCTGCTTGACCGCAGGATCAAGAAAAGGTCAAGCAGGGCAGGCATCGTGGTGTTCCTGCTGGCGCTGCTGGGCGGCCTGGGCTACATCGGCATCCATGTGGCCAAAGACCTGAACAACGTGACGGTGACAAGTTACTGGCCGTATGTCTTGCTCACGCTGGCGTTGCTGATTGCTCTTGGATTCGAATTTGTGAATGGCTTCCACGACACGGCCAACGCCGTGGCGACGGTGATCTACACGCACTCGCTCGATCCCAACATCGCCGTGGTCTGGTCGGGGTTGTGCAATCTGGCCGGGGTGCTGGCTTCCAGCGGTACGGTGGCCTTTGCGGTGATCACGCTGCTGCCCGTCGAACTGATTCTGCAGGTGAGTTCCGGGGCCGGGTTCGCGATGGTGTTTGCGCTGCTGATCGCGGCCATTTTGTGGAATCTGGGCACGTGGTGGTTCGGTCTGCCGGCTTCCAGTTCGCACACCATGGTGGGCTCGATCATCGGCGTGGGGGTTGCGAACCAACTGCTCCACGCCCGCACCGGGACCTCCGGCGTGGACTGGGAGCAGGCGATCAAGGTGCTGAAGGTGCTGCTGATTTCGCCGCTGGTGGGCTTTGGCGCCGCCGCGCTGCTGATGTTGCTGTCAAAGTGGCTCATCAAGTTCCCATCCCTGTATGAAGCGCCCAAGAACAACCAGCCGCCGCCGTGGCCCATCCGCGCTCTTCTTGTGATCACCTGCACCGGCGTCAGCTTCTTCCACGGGTCCAACGACGGTCAAAAGGGCATGGGCTTGATCATGCTCATCCTGATCGGCACCGTTCCCACGGCCTACGCGCTGAACCACGCCGTCACCGCCTATGATATTCAGGACTTCATCGCCGCCTCAGAGCAGGCGGGGCACATTCTGGACCGGCACGTGGACAAGAACGCGATCCTGGGTCCCGATGCCCGCGTCGAAGTCACCGACTACATCCGCACCAAGGAGTTGCAGCCAGCCACGATTCTGGCGCTTCGAGAACTGGTGGAGGACCTGAACCACGAAGTGGCGCTCTACAAGATGTTCAAGTCGGTTCCGGCACAGGACCAGACCAACGTGCGCAACGACATGTACGTGGCCAGCGAGGCTCTGCGACTGATGGTGAAGAACCACAATCCGGCCTTCACCGCCGAGGAAAACGCCGCTCTGAAGAACTACAAGAGCAAGGTGGACAAGGCGACCAAGTTCATTCCCGACTGGGTGAAGGTGGCCGTGGCGCTGGCCCTGGGCTTGGGCACCATGGTGGGGTGGAAGCGCATCGTCGTCACTGTCGGCGAAAAGATCGGGAAGGAACATCTCAGTTACGCGCAGGGCGCCAGCGCCGAACTGGTTGCCATGGGCACGATCTTTGCCGCCGACACGTTTGGGCTGCCGGTGAGCACGACGCACGTGCTGAGCTCCGGCGTGGCCGGAACGATGGTGGCGAACGGCAGCGGTCTGCACCTTTCCACCGTTCGCAACATCGCCGCGGGCTGGGTTTTCACGCTTCCGGCCGCGGCGCTGCTCTCAGGCGTGCTTTACTGGCTTTTCCGTTCGATTTCCTGAGCTTTTCGCGAGCTGTATCGAGAGGCGTCCGCCGCGGCGGACGCCCTTTTTGCGCTCCGCAGAGTTTGTTGGTTTACGCCGGACGCGACTTCCCAGCCAGACACAGGCATGGCAGCGTTCGAAATCGTCTCAAGTCAGTCCCGCGGCCAGCCGATGAACGTTTCGGGAAGGTCCGCATGGCAACGCAAGCTGCACCGGCAAACGGCCCTGAGACTGCCCGGCCAAATTGGGCAGGCGAAATGCGGTATGTTGCGCGCCAGCCAATCCTGAACCTGCGCGGGCGTGTGCATGGATACGAACTGCTCTCCCGGAACGCTCCCGAGGGGGTCTCCAGCCGGGATGCCGACATGGCCGCCCGCACCATGCTCGACAATGCGGTGATTTTCGGGCTGGAATGGCTCACAAATGGATTGCCTGCGTTTGTCAATTGCACGGTTGAAGCGCTGACCGAGCAGTTGGTGCTTGTTCTGGCGCCCGACCGGACGGTTCTGGGAATACCGGCAGGCGAGGAGTCGGCGCCCAGGCTGGTGGACGCCTGCCGCGAGCTGAAGACCCGCGGATTCCGGCTGTCGCTGGACGATTTTACCTGGAAGGCGAAGCTGCAGCCGCTGGCCGAGCTGGCCGATTACATCCGGGTCGATTTCACGCAGTTCGGCGTCGCGGAGCGCCAGTATCTGCGGCGGCTGCATTGCGCCTCGCTGGCGTTGGTGGCGAAAAAGGTGGAGACGCAGGAGGACTATCAGCGGGCCTGCGCGGAGGGTTTCACGCTGTTCCAAGGGGAGTACTTCTGCCACCCGGTGCTGCTGAAGAAGCGGAAGGTACCCGCCAACCGGCTATTGCACTTCGAGATTGTGCGCCAAATGCATCACGACCCCATCGACGTGCGGCAAATGAGCCGGTTGGTGCTGCGCGACGCCTCTCTGACGTACCGGCTGCTTCGGCTGGTCAACTCGCCGGTTTACGCGATCCACCAGGAGGTGCGGAACATCGAGTCGGCGATCATCGCCGTGGGCGAGACGACCTTTCGCCGCATCGTCTCCCTGGCCGTACTGAGCGAGCTGAACGGCGATCAGCCGCCGGAGATTCTGCACATTGCCCTGGTGCGGGCTCGATTCTGCGAATTGGCCGCCGGGCTGTGCAGGCTGGACCCCTCCGAACAGTACCTGCTGGGGATGCTCAGCCTGGTGCCCGCAATGCTGCATCTCCCCATGGAGGAGCTCACGCCGTCGCTGCCGTTGCGCAGTCAGATTTGCGAGGCTCTACAGGGAACGATGAACACCGAACGCTGTCTGCTTGGCTGGCTGGAGTGTCTTGAACGCGGCGATTGGGCAGCGTGCGACCGGATCGTTGCCGCCCATGGCCTGGGCCAGGAGCAGTTGATGCAGTGCTATGCCGATAGTGCTGTCTGGGCTGAGGCTGCGCTCCGTTCCGCAGTCTGACTACGGGTTGTGCTCTGCAACAAACAACACCCGTTGCGGCCGAAAAGTCTTTTCTTTCCCTCGCAATTCATTTCCCTTTCATCTGTCTCGTGTATCCATAGCTGAGTCCGGGTTTTGTTCTCCCTCGCATCGCCTGACAAACTTTCATCCCAAGCACTGGAGCGTCTCCATGTCCGATTTGGCGACAACCGTCCCCGGCCGTCCGCCGGCCGCAGGGTTATTAGACAAAAAAATGAAAAAGACGCACGCCATGATCAGCGGCGGGGTGGTTCTGGCGGCGCTCGTAATCGGCGTAGGGTTCATTGGATTCAACATACTGCAGGACTTCAGCGGCGTGACCCTGGGCAGCATCTGGCCGTATCTGCTGCTGGTTGTCGCCCTGCTGATCGCTCTGGGCTTCGAGTTCGTCAATGGTTTCCACGACACGGCCAACGCAGTGGCGACGGTGATTTATACCCATTCGCTGGAGCCGAACCTGGCCGTGGTCTGGTCGGGACTCTGCAACCTGGCCGGGGTTCTGACCTCCACCGGCACGGTAGCCTTCGCCGTGATTACGCTGCTGCCGGTCGAGCTGATCCTTCAGGTCAGTTCTGGCGCCGGGTTCGCGATGGTTTTCGCCCTGCTGATTGCCGCCATCCTGTGGAACCTCAGCACCTGGTGGTTCGGCCTGCCCGCCTCCAGCTCCCACACCATGGTGGGGTCCATCATCGGGGTGGGCCTCACCAATCAGCTGATGAACGTCCACTCCGGGACCTCGGGCGTGGATTGGGAGCAGGCGTGGAAGGTCTTCAAGGTCCTGCTCATCTCGCCAGTGGTCGGCTTTGGGCTGGCGGCACTATTGTTCCTGCTTTCCAAGTGGCTCATCAAGTACCCCGCCCTCTACGAAGCGCCCAAGGACAACACGCCGCCGCCGTGGCCCATCCGCTCCCTGCTGGTGCTCACCTGCACCGGCGTCAGCTTCTTCCACGGCTCCAACGACGGACAGAAGGGCATGGGCCTGATCATGCTCATCCTGATCGGCACCGTCCCCACGGCCTACGCGCTGAACCACGCCGTCACCACCCACGATGTACAGGATTTCATTGCCGCCTCAGAGCAGGCCGGGCACATCCTGGACCGGCACGTGGACAAGAGCGGCATCCTGGGCGCCGATGCGCGCGCCGAGGTTACCGACTACATCCGCACCAAACAGTTGCAGCCGGATACGGTGCTGGCGCTGCGGGAACTGGTGGAGGATGTGAACCATGAAGTGGGCCTGTACAAGGAATTGAAGGCTGTGCCGTCGAAAGATCAGACCAACGTCCGCAACGATATGTATGTGACCAGCGAAGCTATCCGGCTGATGCAGAAGAGCGGCCAGCCGGCCTTCACCGCCGACGAAAACGCCGCTCTGAAGAACTATAAGAACAAGGTGGACAAGGCCACCAAGTTCATTCCTCCCTGGGTTAAAGTAGCCGTGGCGCTGGCGCTGGGTATGGGTACCATGGTCGGATGGAAACGCATTGTCGTGACTGTGGGCGAGAAGATCGGCAAGGAGCACCTGACCTATGCGCAGGGCGCTTGCGCCGAACTGGTGGCCATGTTCACCATCTTCGCCGCGGATACCTGGGGGCTGCCGGTCAGCACCACCCACGTGCTCAGCTCGGGGGTGGCCGGCACCATGGCGGCCAATCGCAGCGGTCTGCAGTGGTCCACCCTTCGCAACATCGCGGCAGCCTGGGTGTTTACCCTCCCCGCCGCGGCGATGCTGTCGGGAGGCCTGTTCTGGGTCTTCAGCCGGATGGCTCACTAAGCTGCCTTGAATCTGCCTTTCCGGGCGTCCGCCGCGGCGGACGCCCTTTTTCCGCGCTTTGCACAAGTCTGAGAACCGCAAAGGACACACGGGGCGGCTCCACTTCCGGTACCATACTTGAGGTACCTATTGCAGAATGAGCCTGAAAGCCAAGCTGGAAGCTGTCATCTACGCCGCGGAGGAGCCGGTCACACTGGCCCAGCTCGCCACACTCTTTGCCGCCGACGCCCTGGAGTGCAAGGCGGAGCAAGAAGCCGCGCGGGCCGCCGGGCAGGCCCCGCAAGCCGGCGAACCGCTGCCCCTGTTCAACGAGACGTTCGACTACCTGGGACTGGACGAGGCTGCAGAGTCAACAACGCCTGAGGCGGCTGAAGCGCCCACAGAGCCGGACGCAGAGCCAGCCTCCGATGCGAATGCGGAAACGGACGCAGAGGCCGGCGCGGAAGGCGGCGCGGAGACGGCGTCTGAGGTCCCGGCCGGGGCCGAAGCGGAGGCGAAGAGCCTGGCCCGGTTGCGCGACCGCGAGGTGCGCGCGATACTCCGGCAACTGCTGGACGAGTTGATCGCCAGCTCTGCCAGCGACGAGCGCGGCGTGGAGATTCGCGAGATCGCCGGCGGCTACCGCATGGCGACCAAGCCGGAGTGCCACGACGCAGTGCGATCGTTCGTAAAGAGCCTGAAACCGGCGCTCCGGCTCTCCTTGCCGGCCCTGGAAACCCTGGCCGTGATCGCCTACAAGCAGCCGGTGACCGCGCCGGAGGTGAATGAGATTCGCGGCGTGGATTCATCCGCCGTTTTCGGTACGCTGCTGGCGCGCAAGCTGATCGTCACCGCAGGGCGCAAACAGGTGATCGGCAGGCCCATCCTCTACAAAACGACCAGGGAGTTCCTGGTGCGGTTTGGACTGAAGGACGTTTCCGAACTGCCGTCGATGGAGGAGTTCGAGAAGATGGCCGAGCTTGAGTTCGAGGAGCCGGAGCCGGCTGCCGAAGGAGAAGAGGCCCCGGTGGTGAACGAGGATTTGAGTCTGGAAGTGGACGAAAGCGGCGAAGTGCTAGCAGACGAGCCAGCCGCAAACGCCGCGCCGGAGACAAAGGAAGGCCCTGAGACCAATGCGGCGGCAGCCGGCGAAGATTCTGAGGCTACTCAAGAGCCGGAATCTACAGAACTTTCCGCCGGCTCGCCGGCAAACCAAGCGGAGCCAACCTCCGCAGAGGCCGCGCCTGCTGCGCCTCACCCCACAGAGCAGGCAGAAACCGAGACTGTTCCCCATGACTGATGACCTGCGGCCCGAACCGAGTGAAGCCGAGTCAGACAATGCGCCCGCGACTGAAACTGCCGCAACTGAAATAGAAGACCCAATCGGAAACGAGACCGACGGCGAGGCGGAGACTGCGCTCGAAGCTGAAACAGAAGTTGAAATCGCAGACGCCGAAGACGAGGCCGAGATCGAAGCGGAAGACGAGTCTGAAGCCGAAGACGACGCGGAGCCAGAAGCTGAAATCGCAGACGCCGAAGACGAGGTCGAGACCGAAGCGAAGGACGATACTGAAGCCCAGCCCGAAGCCGGGGAAGAGGAGCCGGAATTCAGTCCCAAGCCGCGTCCGCCGGCCAACTTGGAGCGGCTGCAGAAGATCCTGGCGCAGGCGGGCGTGGCCAGCCGTCGCAAGGCCGAGGAGCTGATCGAGCAGGGTCGCGTGCAGGTGAACGGCAAGGTGGTGACGGAGCTGGGCACCAAGGCAGACGCCGGCCGCGACCACATCCGCGTGGACGGCAAGCTGCTGCAGGGCGCGGAACGGCTGCGGTACTTCGTTCTGAACAAGCCCAAGGGCTTTGTGACCACGGTGAAGGACCCCGAGGGGCGGCCTACGGTGATGCAGTTCTTCGACAAGATGCGGGAGCGGCTTTACCCCGTGGGCCGGCTGGATTACATGAGCGAGGGACTGCTGCTGGTGACCAACGACGGGGAGCTGGCCAACCGGCTGACGCGCGCCGCTTCCGGCGTGGAGAAGACCTACCTGGTGAAGGTGGCCGGGCAGCCCACGGAGGACGAGCTGGACCTGCTGCGCGGGGGCGTATCGATCGAGCGCGGCAAGCCGGGCTCGGGCCAGGTGCGCACCTCGCCGGTCCGCATCCGGCAGGTTCGCCAAGGCGACAATCCGTGGTACGAAGTGGTTCTGATCGAGGGGCGGAACCGCGAACTCCGCAAGATGTTCGAGGAGATCGGGCATTTCGTCGAAAAGATCCGGCGCGTGGGCTACGGGCCGCTGGTTCTGGACCAGGAGCCGGGCAACCTGCGCGAGCTGGATCCGGAAGAGCTGGAGTTGCTGCGCAAGGCCGCCGAGGGCAAGCTGCGCACCCCCAAGGCCAAAGAAGTTCGCCGCCGGAACATTGCCGATTCCCTGGCGCCGGAGCAGGCTGCCGCGCGGCCGCGGACGGCAAAGGCTCCCGCAGGCGCGAAGGACTACCGGCCGAAGAGGTCGTTCGGCGCAGACAAGCCGGTGAGGAGCGGACCGGGACCGGCAAAATTCGGCTCCGCGCGCCCCACCGGCAGGCCGACTGCGGGGCCGGGATGGAAGAAAGAGGACCGGCCGCCAACGCGGTTTGCCGCAGGCTCAAGGGGCGAAGACCGCCCGGCGGCAGGCAGGAGCTACGGAGACAGACCGGCCACGGGGCGTACCGATGGAGCGAAGCCGCCCACAGGCCGCTCGTACGGGGACAAACCGGCGGGGCGCGCTTACGGAGCCAAGCCGGGCGCAGACAGGCCCTATGGCAATAAGCCCGGTGCGGGCCGTGGCTCTGCTGCCAAGCCCGCCTGGAAGAAGCCGGAGGCCAGGGAATGGCCGCCCTACAAACGGCCACCCGCGCCACGGCCTGAGGCGGCCGGACGCCAAGCCCCTGCGCCGTTTGAGGACCTGGGGCCGAAGAAACCGTCCCGGCTGCACATTGAGCCGATCAGGGAGCCGGAGCGCACCGGCCGGACCGGAACAGAGCGTCCGGGCACGAGCCACCCCGGCCCAGGGCGTTCGAGCGCCCGCAGTTCCAGCCGTAGCTATCGGGGCGAAGGCGGCCGGGGCGAGGGTGGGCTTTCGCGGCCCTTCACGACCAGCACCGGCAAGCCTCGAGCAGGCGGCGCGCGGCCGAGCAGCAAACCCGGCAAGTCCGGCGGGCGCTCGTACGGCGCGGGTTCCGGGACTGGCCAAAGCAGAGTTCGCACCGGACCGGACTCCCGGCCCAGCTACGGCGCAAAGCGGCCCTATGGCGGCACGTCGACTGGACGCAGCTCCGCAGGGCCGACCGAACGGCCGTTCCGCCGCAAGGAAGGCGGAGAGTCGTCTGCGCCCCGTCCGGCGCGGCCCTACACTCCACGCGCGGAAGGCGCTTTCGAGGCTCGGCCCAGGAGCGAGCGTACCGGCGGCGCAGGCTCGCGTGCGGAGAGAAAAACCGGCTCAGGGTGGAAACCGAAGACGAGCTTTGGCGGGCCGGGCAAACCGGCCTCCGGCGCCCGGTCCAAACCCAAGACAGGCGGTTTCTCCAAATCCGGCTACAAGGGCAAGCCGGGCGGCTCGGGAGCCAAGCGCACTGGCTCGCGGCCAGCGGGCAAACGCGGCGGCGGCGCACCGGGGGGCAAGAAGCGCGGTTAAAAGCCGGCCCCACTTCCTTGGACTGCGGGGCGGTTTCAGAATTGCCCGTGATAGCCTGACAGGCAAGAAGGAGCCCATATGGCAAACAGCTTTGGTACAGATATTCTCATTCAGACGCCAGACCCAACGCGTGCGGCATCTTTCTACGTCGAGCAGCTCGGGTTCGAGGTCACCGGCGAAGATCCACCCATGATCAGCCTTCATGGCGCGCACATCAACCTGTTCATCGAGCGGGGGCCGGCGCTGGGGCCGGTGCTGGAAGTCACGGTCGACAGCGTCGAAGCCGCCCGGCTCCGCCTCGTGAAAAACGGCTGCGTCGTCATTAAGGATGAGCCGGATTTTCCGAGATGCTACGTCAAAGACCCCTTCGGCTTGATTTACAACCTGACCAGCTAGGCTCTGCGCAGTGCGGACTGGGAGCGTCCATTCACCCGCAAGGGCACGGGCGGCGGCCAAGACTGCAAAGCAGCAAAACTGTTACCCCGGCCCGCCTTCGTGCATCTGAATTGGCATGGCTATTGAAAAGGCAACATTCGGAGCAGGTTGTTTCTGGGGCGTGGAGGCGGCGTTTGCGGCGATTCCAGGCGTGACGGCGACGGCGGTGGGCTATGAGGGCGGGAAACTGGAGCGGCCAAGCTACAAGGACGTTTGCACGGACTCGACCGGGCACGCGGAGGTGGTGGAACTGGACTTTGACCCCGCGCGGGTGAGTTACGAACAGCTTCTGGAGTTTTTCTTCACCCTGCACGACCCGACCACGCTCAACCGCCAGGGTCCGGACTGGGGCACGCAGTACCGGTCGGCCATCTTCTTCCACTCGCCCGAACAGGAGGCGGAGGCGCGGGCCAAGATTGAACAGTTGACCGCCGAGGGGCGGTTCAAGCCGAAGCGCGTGGTAACGAAAGTCGAGCCGGCGCAGACTTTCTGGCGGGCGGAGGAGTACCACCAACGGTACCTGGAAAAGCGAGAGCAGACGAGCTGCCACATCTAGTTGCCAGTTGCCAGAGTAAGAGCCAGGGAGCGAGCAAACCCGGAATGTGGCCCATCCCCGCGGCTCCAGTTCGCACCGCGGCACACAGAGTGCGCAGGCCGGGGACTGTGGACTTTGGTGCTGGCAGGAGACCGCTACTCCGGGTTTTCTGTTCTCTCTTCGGCGGGAGCGGCAACAGGCCCCGCATTCGGCTCCTGGGACACAATATCCGCGCCTTCGGGCGAAAGAAGCACGGGCTGGGCGGTAATCTCCTCTTGTGCCTCAGCGGGGACCGCAGCACCCGGCTCGTCGATCCAGAGACACACGATCCACCACACCAGCACGGCAACGTAGAGAGCGCCACTGGCGTTGAAGAGCTTGTCTCGCAGGCCCAGGATGCGCTCGTATTCGGCCTGGGTGTGGGGCGCAGCAGTGTGGGCAATGATCTGCCAGATCCCTTGCACGGCCAGTTGCGCGATGGACGCGGTGGAGAGGCCAATGACAATCTGCTGAGTGTGACTGCGCCAGCCGGCGTTCGAGCGGCGGCCCAGGAGGACCACCAGGAAGCCCAGCTCGACGGTGAGCAGGTCGACCAGCAAATCGGCCTTCAGGGCCGCCAGTTGCATCAGACGCAGAACCGCAAGGGTCGAATCCGCGGTGAGGGTCTTCCACGCCGGCCAGGGTCCCCAAACGGCCAGCACTCCGGCGCCCACGGCCAGAACCGCCAAGGTACCCACAATCCAGGTACGCCGCTGCACGCCGCCAAAGGCCCGCCGCGCCAGTTCCACCAAGACCAGCAAGCCAACGATGGCGGCCAGATCGGCCATGGTGATGAAGATGGCGCTCAAGGTGAGCGACGGCAGGCGCCCGAAGAGCAGGCGGCTGGCCAGCAGACGCAGAGCCATCAGGACAATGCTGGCGGTAAACCAGGGGAAGCGCCGGATCCGGTCCCGGCCCAGCAGGACCACCAGGAGAACCAGTTGTGCGGCAAAGGTCAGCGTCCAAATAACCTGAACGGCCGTGAAGTCAAAATTGAAATGCATGAGAACCTTGTCCGGGCCGCGCGTTGCTTGTTGCGCAGGCCACTTTTTCAGTCTAATCGGCGCAGGCAGGAGTAACTCAGTTCAGAGCTCGCTGATTGAGGGGGGGTGACACTGAGATTCTGTCAACAATAGCGCGGGATTGGCCAACAGCCCGGTCAACCCGGAAAAGCCGGAGAAGCCCTTCATCCGCAGTGATCAATGGAACTCCGCGCGATTCCACCTGCGCCAAAGCGTTGCCATCGAAGGCCTTCCCGCCCTGGCTACTTATTCGCCCGCGCCGTCCACTGGTCCAAATACTGCGCCAGCGCCGGATTGGCGGCCACGATCGCCTGGTAGTATGCGGCCCTTTGCGCCTGGAATGCCGCCACCAGCGCCACCGGATCGGCCGCGTTCGTAGCGCCCAGCGTCGCAGGCCCCCAACGCCCATCCTCGGCGATGGACGCCGCGCCAGGGGCAAGCAGACTGTTCACGGCGTGCTGCAGACAGCGCACGGCCGTACCGCTGCCGCCGTTGACTGCAAAGTCGAAGACTCGCTTGCAAACATCATCCGAGACCATTTGCGCAAACCATTGGTTCCAGAAGTTATTCTCATAGAACTGCTGCACCAGCGGCTCGCGGTTGGCCTGGGGGACCGCTGCGATGGCTGCGAAATCTGCCGCCCACGACGCACTGTTGATGCCGCTGATGGCAAACGCCCCAGGCGGCGCGTCTGGAACCTGCGCGCACGCACGCGGAGCATCCTCGTTGTCCATCATCCAGTTGTATGCGGTATTCCAATCTGCCATATTTCCTCACTTTGTTGAAATTGCCAGCATGAATGCGGATCAAATGGAAGGATTCTTCAGTGAGGTTTGTATGGTGCGCCCGGAGAGATTCGAACTCCCGACCTAACGCTCCGGAGGCGTTCGCTCTATCCAGCTGAGCTACGGGCGCGCTCTATAAGCATACCGTACTTTCGTTTCTTGCTGCACCGTCAGCCGGCTGTAGGGTCTTCCGCCCGACCGGCCTCGCGCCGAAGGCGTAGCTCCTCCATCACCGATTGGATCAGCGCTTTGGCGCCCTCCAGGCCGCCGAGAACCGCCTGCAGATCGAGCGCCGGCTTGGAAGGGTTGCGGGTGGAGGCGCAGTAGACTCCGTGCTGGCCTACCATGATCAGGGAGTCCGTCAGCAGATCCAGCGCCACCGCAAGCCTGCCCCGCTCCACGCCCATCATGAACTCGTGCCGCTCCAACTCCGTCGGCTTCTCGTCG
>JBEKZJ010000052.1:0-31556 GCA_049509995.1 Occallatibacter sp.
GAAATGGCGATAGTGGCGCTTGATGAACGAGGTAATGGGCGGCATATTTCAACTTTCTCCCGAGTTCAACCTACCACAATTGGAACGGAATGAATGCGCCGCGGGGCAAAGACGCCGATCATTTAGGCTGAAGGCTATGCTGAACCCTCCCTTTGTCCGGATTGCCGCCGAGATCGAAGAATTTGCCCGGACGGCGACCGGCCTTGCCGCGCTCGAGCAGTTTACGGTCGAGCAGATTGCCGGCCGGCTGCCCGGCTATGACTGGGTGGGCTTTTATATGCTGGACCCCGACGACCGGGAGATGCTGGAGCTGGGCGCATTCGTGGGCGCGCCCACCGAGCACACGCGCATTCCCGTCTCGCGCGGCATCTGCGGAGCGGCCGTGGCGCAGGGCGAGACGATGGTCGTGGACGACGTTCGGGCCGATCCGCGCTACCTGGCCTGCTCCATGGAGACAAAGTCGGAGATCGTCGTTCCGATCCGCGCCCATGGGGGCATCGTCGGCGAGATCGACATCGACAGCCACAGCGCCGCTGCCTTCGGTGCGGAAGATCGCGCCTTCCTGGAGCTGTGTGCAGCCTCCGTCGGATCGTTCATCGAGAAGATTGAATCCAGCCGATGACTTCCTTTGCCTGAGGTACGATCGGTGCGCATTCCGTTCCCTGCGTCGAGCGAAGAAATCAAGGAATGGCGAACCAGGGAAGCCGGTGCCGCCAGGCCTTCGGAGTTCAGCGACTACTGCCGGGTCTACGCCTTGGCCGCTTCCAGCAGCGCATTGACCTTGGCCATGACCTGGAAGGCGTCGGCGACGTAGACGACATCGGCTTTTCCGCGGGTCCATCCGCAGTTGGGGTCGAGCGAGACGGCGCGGCGCTGGGCGATGAAGCGCCAGCCGACGACGTGCGGCTCCTCGCCATGGCAGCAGGTGGAGAGACCCTTGGCGTGGCGAGGCGTGGAACCGGTTTGTCCGATCTGGTTGAGGTGAGTGAGGAAGGGAAGCACGGGCTGGCCTTCGCCGCCCTGATCGACGAGGGATTTGCTGCTGCCGAGCGATGCGCCGGAGACGCGCAGGAAGGCGAGGATCAGGTCGCCCGCTTCGGGGGCGTGAGTCTGGCCGTCGAGCTGCTTCTTGGTCCAACCGGCGCCGGCGACAAAGAGGAGTTTGGCGTCGGGGCGGATGGTTTGCGCGCCTTGCGCCGGTGAACGGAGGCCGCGGACGGTGGTGCGAAGGGCGGGAAGCTCGACGGCGACCTGCTCGACCTGCGCGGGAGCGGATTCGCCGGCGAAGGCTGCGTGGGTGCCTGCGTCGAGGAGCAGAAACCAGGGGCGGACGTCGCGGGTGAGGACGGCTTCGACACGCTGGCGATAGAACCAGCGCGTGGCTTCGATTGATTCGGCGCCGCCGGCGGTCCCGATTTGCAGACCGGTGATGTGGGTGTCGATGAATCCGCCGAGGCGATGGGCTACGCCGGCGGCTACGCGCGCGAAGCGGGCGCTGGCGGGGGCGAGGATGATGCCGGCATTTGCTGCGCGAGCGAGGGTTTCGAGGGCCGCGGCGTCGCTGGCGTAGCGGGGCTGGGCGAAGGGTTCGCCGGAGACGGCGAGCAGGCGAGCGCCGGTGGAGGCCAGGGAACTGGCTGCGGCGGAGGCGGCAACGGAGTCTGGAGCGACGATGCCGATGGTGAGGGCGGCGGAGAGTTGGGCGGCAAGCTCTTTGCCGGCGGTCACGGCTTCGAGCGAGGCTCGGGTGATGGCGGCGCCGGTATCGGCTCCAGTTTCGATGCTCAGGGCTGTGTGGGTGAGTACGAGTATGGTTTCCATTTTTCTTATTCGGCTCCGATCCACTCGACCAGTTCTGCTGCGATTTCGTAGGGCGTGAGGTCTTTGACGACCCTGGTTGTTCGCTGCTGTTTGGGCAGGCTTACCGAGACGTAGCGCAGGCCGTTGGGGGCCAGCGTGGCGGGCCTGGCTTTTTGCAGAGCGGGCATGATGGTGCGCATGTTGGCCATGCCAACCTGGGGATTGTTGCGCGGCTCGGCGAGGTTGCCGGTGGCCCAGCCGAGGACGGCAGGGTTTCCAGCGCAGATTGAGACCTGGTGCTTGCCGCCTTCGACGCGCTCCAGGACTTCAAAGGAGCCGTCGTCGCGGAGGTCAATCTGGTCTACGCCCTGAAACTGGTCGGCGATGCCGAGGCGCTCGCCGACGAGCTGAAGCGTGACGCCCGCGCCGCGGGTGGCCGACTCCCAGCCGCCGAAGAGAAGCAGGCGATCGCGGTCGAGGCCGGGCAGGGCGGCGATGGTTTCGGCGAGTACGGCGGCGGTGGAGTGAGCGTCAGGAAAGCCGCCGATTGGGCCGTCGATGGGGACCAGCTCGAAGGCCACTTTCTGGGCCACGGTCATCATGACCTGCTGCAGCTTGGCCTTGGGGCCGAGCGAGACGAGCCAGACTTTGCTGCCGGGGTTTTTCGCGGCCAGGCTGGCGGCTTCATAGAGCGCGCTGGCGGCCCATGGGTCGAGAACCGCGGGCAGGACCATTTCGTTTTTGAGGCCGGGACCGTTGGGTCCGGTTATGGGCTCGAGGGTTTGCAGGGGATCGGGAACGATGCCGGAGCAAACGACGATGTGTACTGCATTTGCCATGGAAGATTTCCTTTTTCAGACTCTCTTGAGCGATGGGATTGTTCAGTTTTCCGCGGAATGAAGGCCGCCGGCGCCGGCGAGGAAGTCGATGTTGGCGCGGTCGCCGCCGGGGGACTGGGCGCAGTTCCACAGGCACGCGCCGCAATAGATGCACTTTTCGCGTTCAAAGGCGGGCACACCGTCCGCGCCTTCGGTGATGGCCTGGCCGGAACACATGGCGATGCAGGTCTTCTCCTCGCAGGCAATGCACAGCCGCCGATCGCGGAAGACTACATGATCGGCAAAGCCGGGCATGGCCTGGACCTTGCCGCCCATGAGCAGCGCGTCCTGCTGCGTGACCAGGAGGCGGCCATCGAAGGCGATCTCCGGCCAGCCGCGGGCCGTGAGCAGCGCATCGTGGAGGGGACGCCCGTTTTCCAAGGCCAGAACCGCGCCATTCTTCAGCTTGAGGCGCGCGGCCGAGCGCGAAGACATGGGGCGAATCTGCTTGGGGGCCGGCGGGATGTGAGCCTGAAACGAGATATGGCCCCTGGTGAGTCCGGCGAGGGCCATGCCGATCATGCCTTTAACGATTCCGCCATGGAAGCCGTTGCGGGCGTTTTGAGCTTCGCGGGCGCCGCGCTCAACCCAGCTTGCGCGGCGGCGGGTTTCGTAGGTGGCGGCGAGATTTTCCCCGGTGAAGGGCTTGCCGGCGCGGAGGAGTTCGACGACGGCTTCGGCCAGTTGTGTGCCGGTGGTCCAGGCCTCGTCGACGCCGGAGCCGGTGAGCATGTTTGTGCTGCCCGAGGACTCGCCGATGCGGGCGTAGCCGTCGCCGGCGAGGAAGGGCTCGCCGCGCTTGCCGGACTCCTCGAGCGACTTGGCTCCCCAGGAGCGCAGGGTGCCGTCCTTGAGGTAGCGCCAGAGGGTGGGGTGCTGAATGTAGTGCTGGAGATAGCGGTAGACGGTGCGCGAGGGGTCGCCCATCCACGAGGGAACAAAGATGCCGACGGATGCAAGGCGCTCGGGATGAACGTAGAGGAAGCCGAAGATCTCCGGCTCAGGGTAGCCGAAGGTGTGCCAGACGGCGCCGGGCTGGAGCGGAGAGTCTTCAGGGAGCTCGATGACCATCTTCATGCCCAGAGCCCACTCGCGATGGGCGTGACCCTGGGGCAGGCCGAGGGTTTGGTCGATGGATTGGGAGACTGCGCCGACCGGGCCATCGCCGACGACGGTGAGTTGCGCGCGCACATCCATTCCGGGCATGAAGCCATCGGCCGGCGCGCCGAATCGGTCTACGCCCTGGTCGGCGAGGCGCAGGCCCAAAACAGCCTTCGCGGCGGGACCGTCCTTGCCGGCCGCGTCCAGGAAGATGGGCGCGCTGACGGGCGTGCCGGGCCAGATCTGCACCAGGCCGGTGGCCATCAGTTGGGAGCCGACCCACTGGTTGAACTGGCCGATGGACAGTACCAGGCCGCCGTGCTTGTGGAGGAAGCCCGGGGTCCAGGGCAGCTCAAAGGCATGGTCGCGGACGCCGAGCAGGGGGCTGAGGGCGCGCAGAACTCGATCGGCGGCGCGGAGGGTGAGGGAACGGCGGCTGGCGCCGATGGGATCGAGGAGATAGAGCACGCGCTCGTGGGTGACCGCGACGGCCATGGGGATTTCGGCGGGGTTGAGGTCAGGGAAACTGGCGCGAATGCCCTGGGCGCGCGTGACTACGCCGCTGACGCCGGCGGCGATGTCGTCGGCGCGCTCGTAGCAGAGGACCTGGAGGGGCATTCCGGGAGCAGCCTTGCTTGCGAAGGCGGGATCGGCCGGATTCTCGGACCAGGCACGCGTGAGGGTGGTGAGAAAGCCGCCCATGGCGGGGCCGAAGCCAGCGCAGGCGATATCGACTTCCATGGTCTGGCGGTCGAGGGCTGGGGCGGCGGAGGGGGCGGTTTTGGTTTCCACGCTCATGCGGGTTTCCTCATTGACGTGGCCGGTCGAGTGCAATGGTTTCCCACCCTTTCGCCAGAAAAAAGGCGAAAGGATGGGGCACGGAAGGCTCTTGCGGGATCCGGCACAGGGGCCTCTGTATCCCAGGTCTCAGGAGCGAGACCTGGGGCACCCGGCAAGGATGGGGCACGGAGGGCTCTTGCGGGATCCGGCACAGGGGCCTCTGTATCCCGGGTCTCAGAAGCGAGACCTGGGGCACCCAGCAAGGATGGGGCACGGAGGGCTCTTGCGGGATCCGGCACAGGGGCCTCTGTATCCCGGGTCTCAGAAGCGAGACCTGGGGCACCCGGCTCCGGATTTACGGAGCGGGGGCGGTTTGGGAGGGTTTTAAAGAAAGGCGGCAAGTTAGCCCCCGCTTCGCGGGGATAGCGAGTTAGCGAGTTGGCGGGGGAGGTTTCCAGGTTCATGCGGGATAATCCAGCGCTTCGGGGATCATGACCTTGCTGACGGTTTCGGCGGCGCGGTCCTTGGCGAGGCGCGCGCCGCTCAGACAGGTGGTGAGTTGGTTCTGGAGGCGGAGGAACTCGCTGTTGCCCACGCAGCTTGCGCAAGGGCCGGCCTTGAGCGGATGGCTGCCGTCCGCGGCCAGCACATCGACGGCAAAGGCGGAGATGCCGGGCATGGTTTCCTCGTACTCTTCGAGTTCGCTGGCCAGGAAACAGCCTTTGTGCGCCTGATCGGCCCAGGAGGGATGCTGACTGTAACCGAAGACCAGCTCACCGCAGATGCGGGAGGCTTCGCCGGCGGCCTGCGCGGCCTGGGCGTGGCAGAGGTCGGAGAGGAATTGAACGGTTCCGGCAAGGCCTTCTGAGGCCACGGGATCGTCTGGACCGCGAGCTTCCAGTTCGAGGACGTCGAGAATCTGGTAGCGCGAGGCGAGGAGCCAGCAGAGAGCATCCGCGAGGGCAAAGGTTACGCCCTGGCGCTGGCCGTGATAGAGCTTGTTGCCGCCGGGGTCAGTGGCCTTCTGGAGGTAGTTCAGCGTCCAGTGCCAGAGGTGCATGGCGGAGGCCAGGGTGCAGGCGCCGGTTCCGGGGCGATCGGAGGCGATGCGCCGCATCTGGGCGGTCCAGGCGCGGAACTGGGCCAGGAAGACCTCAGAGGTCATGGTGACGGTCAACTGGCGGCGCTGGACGGCTTCAGGGCCTTCGTAGGTGGCTTCCAGTTGCGCGTCCATCCACTTGTTGGCCAGGAAGCCGGGACAGTCCTCGGTAATGCCGTAGCCGCCCATCAGGCTGACGGCTTCGCGCATCATGTTGGCGCCGTGGCCGGTGTTCCACAGCTTGGTGGCGGGGCAAATCACGTTGGCTTCAGCGTCCTTGAGGACAAAGTCGACCAGCGGATCGGCTTCGAGCGGGGCGCGGCGGGGATCGCCTTCCCTGAGCGACAGCAGCTCGATGGCGCGCTGTTCGCTCTCCTTGAGGGCCTTCATCGCGGCGCGCCCGCCCTGGACGCCGCGCTCTTTCAGAATCGCGTTCTTCTGTTTTTCCAGGGGGTCCAATTCATCGAAGAGGCGTGCGGCGGCAAAGCCGAGAGAGGCCGCGGCTTCGCCGGTGGCCCAGACATCGACGAGGCGGTGGAGCGCGTCTTCGCGCTGCTGGATTCCCTGCTCATAGCGAACCGAGCCGGGTTTGGAGCCTTCAGCTCCGCGGAAACGCTCGCGCTGGTAGCGGATGACAGGCTCGACCGCCGAGAGCAGCTTGGCCGCGGTCATCAGGCCGACCGGCACGCGGGTGCGGCGGAAGACGGCTTCGAGGATTTCGCCGTGGTTGAAGTTGGGGATGATAACGCCGTCCTTCACGGTGTATCCGCCCACGATGCGGTGGGCGGGAACCTTGAGGCTGAAGATGGGATCGCCGGTGGAGGAGAGCTGGTGAACCAGCTTCTTGGTCGGAGTGCCGCGGTCGAATGTGCCCTCGTCGCCCTCCTCGAGAATGACTACGCAACTGCCCTTGATGCGCGGATCGTCGGAACCGACCGCGGCGGTGACGAAGTTGGCGAAGGCGATGTTGGTGATGAAGCGGCCGCGCTTGTCGATTTGCAGCCAGGGCTCCTCGCCGTCCTTCCACTCGGCAACGCGCACCTTGCCGCTCAACATGCCGGTATCTACGCCGACGTAAGGGATGGGTTCGGTCAAGGCGAAGGCTCCGCGCCAGGGTTTGCGGTCTTCACCCGGCTGCGGCGGAGCGGCGAGCGTCTTGTAGCGGGTGACCTGCTGCTGGGTGCCGCGCTCGTGAATGGGCGAGAGAGCCAGAAAGCTGGCCAGACTGGCGGTGGCCGCGCCGCCGTCTACCCAGGCCAGCTCGAAAGCGGACAGTGCCAGGGCCAGGTTCTTGGGTCCGGCGATGAAGCCGCCCTCCTCCGGCTCCATGAAGGCCGCCGTGACGCCGGACCGATCGAAGGCTTCCAGCATCTCGCCCTTGGCCGGGGTCCACTCGTGGGTGTTGCGCTCCCCCGCGGCCACCAGGCGCGCCACGGTTCCGCGCGCCACCGCTCGCGCCGACTGGACGAGCATCTGCAAGTCGAAGCGGTCGGCATACCGCCATTGGATCTGACGCACCGCGTCTCCAGGGAGAGTGAGCATGGTTTTCATTTCCGTTACCGCAACTGAGCCCATCGAATTGGTCCTCCGGCAGCGGTCATATTGTGCTTGAACGGGCACACCTCGGCATGTGACCTGTATCACCCTGGCGAGGCGGCCGCTGTGCGGGACGGGTCTGGTGAATGCGGGAATGATGCGCCCGCAACGCGGGAGCGGGTCATTCCGATGTGTGGTCTGCGTCACATACGAGGCCAAAACGCGGGAGCGGTTATTCCGCCCTGTGGTCTGCGTCACATACGAGGCCGAAACGCAGCCGGTATGACATTGACTTGACCGGGAATCCGCCAACAACCGGCAAAGGAGTAAGAAGATGATGCAAGGAATGAGAATGGCGGCCGTGATCCTGCTGGCCGCTTCTCTTGCGGGACCTGCCTTCGCGCAGGCGCCCGGCGCAGACACCTACAAGGCCAAGTGCGCGATGTGCCATGGCGCCGACGGTCTTGCCGCCACGCCGATGGCAAAGAACCTGAAGGTGATGTCGTTCAAGGACCCGGCGATGGTCGCGGCGTCCGATGCCCAGTTCATGGCCTCGACGACGAACGGCAAGAACAAGATGCCGGCCTACAAGGGCAAACTGACCGATGCGCAGATCAAGGATGTGATCTCGTACATTCGCACACTGCAAAAGTAGCGGCGCGCGCGAGAAAAGCCCTGACCGTGTGGCGTGAGCCGGGAGAGACAGGCCGTAGAGCTGTTTCTCCCGCACCTGGACGCGGCCGGATCGACCGGAGTCGACATGAAGACCGCTTTCTCCATCACGCTGGCCCTTGGGGCGCTCCTGGTTGCCGCGGCGCCGGGCACGGCACAGGCGAACAGCGATTGCCTGACCTGCCATGGGGACGCAGGTATGCAGGATGCATCGGGGCACAGCGTCAGCGTGGATGCGCACAAATTCGATGCGAGCTTGCACGGCAGCCTGAAATGCGGCGATTGCCACTCCGCCATCAAGGAGTATCCGCATCCGGATCAGGTAACGCCGGTGAAGTGCGACACCTGCCACGCCGAGGAGGCGGCCGGGCTTGCCGGAAGCGTGCATTCAGTCCGGGCCGAGCATCCCTGCACCAGTTGCCATGGAGACGCCCATTCCATTTTCCCGAAGGACGATCCGAGGTCGGCGGTCTATCCGCTCAACATCCCGCGCACCTGCGGCGCGTGCCACGGCAACGATGCAGTGGCGAAGAAGCACGGCCTGCCCAACGTCTATCCCATGTATATCGACTCCATCCACGGGTTTGCGCTGAGCAAGGAGGGCTTGCTGGTGGCGGCAAGCTGCACCAGTTGCCACGGATCGCATCACATTCTGAGCCACAACGATCCGCAGAGCCGCACTTACAAGGTCAACATCCCGAATACGTGCGGAAGCTGCCATGCGGGCATCACCGCCGACTATTTGGGGGGCGTGCATGGAAGGGCCGTTGCGGCCGGCAAACTGGATGCGCCGGTGTGCTCGGACTGCCACACCGCGCACGCCATCCTGCAGCCCACCGAGGCGGAGTTCCGGACGCAGTCCACACCCATCTGCGGCTCGTGCCACAAGGAGAAGTTCAGCACCTACCGGGATACGTTCCACTCGCAACTGGGATCGCTGGGCGGATACGTGGAGACGGCGCGTTGCTGGGACTGCCACGGGGCGCATGAGATTCTGCCGGCATCCGATCCGCGCTCTCCCATCGCTCCGGCCAACCTGGTGAAGACCTGCGGCCGGTGCCATGCGGGCGCCAACGCAAGTTTTGTGAAATACCAGCCGCATGCCAACGCGCACAGTCGCAAGCTGAACCCGGCGCTCTACTACGTCACGCTGTTCATGAATCTTCTGCTGGCCAGCGTGCTTACGTTCTTCATGATCCATACCATACTGTGGCTGATCCGCTCGCGATACGACCAGGTCAAGAGAAGATCCGCAGAAGGAGGGAAACATGCCTGATCTGGAGCCGGCGGCAAATGGAAGCGGGGAGCAAAGCCGCGCAGGGGGCCGGTATTTCATGCGCTTCACGCGGGCACAGAGAACCCTCCATGCGGTGCTGTTCACGACGTTTCTGGGACTGGCGGCGACGGGCCTGCCGATGCGTTTCAGCCAGAGCTTCTGGGCGCGCCGGTTCGCCAGCGCCGTGGGCGGATTCGGGACGATTATCTTCTTTCATAAGTTTTTCGCCCTGGTTCTGACGCTGGCGTTTCTGATCCACCTGAGAGTTGTCTTCACGCGCGGAGTGGTGAATCGCGAGAAGGGAATCTTCTGGGGGGCGACCTCGATGGTGGCCAACTGGAAGGATGTGAAGGACCTGGTTGGACACCTTCGCTGGATGGTGGGGCTGGGGCCGAAGCCGCAGTTCGAACGCTATGCGTATTGGGAAAAATTCGATTACTGGGCGGTGTTCTGGGGCATGATCGTGATCGGCTTTTCAGGATACGCGATGTGGTTTGCGCCGTTCTTCGCAAGGTTTCTGCCCGGCTGGGCACTGAACGCCGTGCTGGTGGTTCACAGTGAGGAAGGTTTGCTGGCGATTCTGTTCATCTTTTCCATTCACTTCGTCAACACCCATCTGCGCCCCGACACTTTCCCCATGGATATGGTGATTTTTACCGGCGTGGAGAGTGAGGAAGAATTCAAGACCAAGCGCCCGCAGGAGTATCAAAGGGTAGCCCGCGAGGGAAAACTGGAGGAAAAAATCGCAGCAGCGCCGGCGCTGTGGTTCACAAACTTCTCCAGGGTGGTTGGATACGCGGCCATTCTGATTGGCCTGGTGCTTCTGGTACTGACTCTGAGCGCGTATTTCACCTGACGAGAACTTATGGGAGAGCTGAGAAAGCTCTGAACAAGTCAACGAGGGAGGAGTTTTTTGCGTGTGTGAAGCATTCCCTCGGGGGCTACAGCGCCGTAGATGCAGCAAAATCAACGCGAGCTGGCAGGGATGGGTTCTAACCCATCCATTCATCCGCCAAGGGAATGCTGCCTCGCGGTGAAGACTTCTTCAGGGCTTCTCTAAAACTGGAACCGCATCCCCAGTTGAATGCGCCGTGGCGGGGCCACCGAGATCACCTGGCCGAACGAGGTCGAGGTCTCCACGGGGTCGATGCCGGTGGGGTTCGGATGATTGATCACGTTGAAGGCGCCGGCGGAGAAGCCCAGCCGCGGCGCTTCGTCGTCCTTGTTCGGGGTAATGGCGAAGTCGTGGCCCCAGCGCAGATCCACGTCAACATACGACGGGGTGGTCTCAGAGTTGCGCCCCACCCCATCGGGGCGGGTGTTGAACAGATCGTCGCCATAGGCGTCCGTGCCGGTGAGCACCGTCCACGGCGTGCCGGTGTTGGCAAAGATGCCCGCCGACAGATTCAGCACACGCTCGGGCTGGAACATCGCAAACATGCCCAGCCGGTTGCGGCGGTCGGAGTTGGCATTCGACCACTCGTCATTGGGCGCGTACTGGTTTTGCGGAAACCACCCGATGCCCCCGGTGTCACTCTCGTAATGGGACCACGTGTAGCGCCCGAAGCCGGTGAAGTATTTGTTGAGCCGGCCGCGGTAGGAGATGTCCATGCCGTCGCCTTCCCAATGGGCCTCCGGCTGCATCTGCCGGATGCGCCCATAGGCCGGATTCGGCCGCAACGTATAGCCGGACTGCGGCGTGGGCGCGTTGATGTCCACCGAGCGGAAGCTGTCAATGCCGCGCGCCGAGTAGGCGCTCACCACCCCGGTAGCCTTCTCGCCCAATTGGCGTTCGATGGAGAGCCCGTACTGCAACTGGTAGGGGAGACTGGCATTCGGTTCCAGTTGCACCAGCGACGGCGGCTGGGCAGTCAGCGTAAGGCAAGCGGTGATGGGCACGCAGCCCGTGGCCGGCAGTTGCGCCGGGTCCAGCGACAGCACCACCGCGCGGCGCCGCGCATCTTGATAGCGGGCCAGGTCCAGCAGCGGCCCCGATCCGAAGCGGTCGTAGTAAATGCCGCCGCCGCCGCGCACCACCGTCTTGGTGTCCTCGTTCAGCAGCCACGCAAACGACGCGCGCGGAGAAAAGCCCAGGCGCCGGAGGCCAAGGAAATTCTGCCAGTCGTAGCGCAGGCCGGGCGTGATCGTAAACCGGCTGTTGGCCTTGAACTGGTCCTGCACAAACGCGCCCATCTCCTGCTGGTGATAGATGAAGCGCACGTCGCCGGTATTCTCGGTGAATCCCGAGGGCAGGTTGGCGCTGTAGTTCTGGAGCGCCGTCTGGAGCACCGTCACGCCATCGGCCGCCAGCGTGGGGCCAAAGGTGTAGCTTCCCAGCGCATTGGTGTTGTCGTCGAAGGCGCGGCGGTCGATGTGCGGCGTACCCACTCCAGCCTTCACCATGTTGCGCCCGCGGGTCCAGGTCATCATGTCGTAAACGCGGACGTTGTATTCGGTGCCGAAGGAGTCGGCCTGCGCCGAGCCGGAAAGAAAATCTCCCGGCACACTGACCTGCGGAGCCTCCGCCACATTGCTGTTGCGGTTGTAGTCATGCTCGCCCACAAGGGAAACCTGGTTGATCATCACCGGTGACAGTGTCGAATCCAGGTGGGCCACAAAGTCGTCCTCGCGGTACTGATTGTTGTATCCGGCCGCGGCCAGCGTCTGTCCTCCGACGCCCTGGTTCCGCGCGGTCGAGTCCTGGTAGCTGTACTGCACATATCCGGAGGTCCCCATGCCAAACTGGTGCGCGGCGCGCACGCTGAACTCGGTGTCCCGCGCGGGCGCAAAAACGTTGGCTTCAAATGCGCCGCTGGGGTCTGCCGGCGTGGGCACAACGGTTGCGCTCACCACCGAGTCCTGGTCATACAGCACGCGGTTGAAGGAGGCAAGAAAGCTGCTGTTCCTGGCGTGGGGAATCGGCCCCGTCACGTGCCCCTCGTAGTTCTGCCGCTGCTCGAACGGCTTGACCGGCGCCAGGGCGTTCCGCGCGTTCATCGCCGAGTCGCGGTAGAGAAAATTGAATTGCCCGTGATAGTGGTCGGCGGCGGACTTGGTGATGATCTCCATCTGCCCGCGTCCGGGCCAGTAGTACTGCGCCGAGTAGGGGTCCTGGTTGATGCGAATCTCCTGCACGGCCGAGGCAGACACAGTGGCGCGGTTGGCCTCAACGCCGTCCACCATCAGCCCGGTTCCGGCCGTGTTGCTCACGTTCTGGTCGAGAAAGGCGCTCATCGCCGTGGCGTAGTCGTTGTCGAAGATGGGCAGAGCCTTCAGGTCGCTCGAAGTCATCACCGAGGAGTCGCGGTTCACGTCCGGCGCGGTCAGGTCCTCGCCGGACTCCGCGCTCACCCGCACGCTGGTGGAGAGGGTGGCGATGGGCAGAACGATGCGCACCGGCGTGGCTGCCGGCAATGCCGCCGGAGCCGCGGCAACGGAGCCGCCCGCAGGCCCGGCCGGCGCGGCGATCACCACCGGCGTGCGCACGGTTTCAAATCCCGGCTCGCTCACCACCAGCGTGAAGCTGCCGGCGTGCGGCGCCAGGATCTGGAAGTTGCCCTCGTCGTCGGAGTGAATGCTGCCTGCAACCGTGCCGTTGGGGTCCAGCAGGTCAACCTCGGCGCCGGGCACAGTGGAGCCATTGGGGTCGGCTACGACGCCATGTATGGCCGGGGCCGCGGGCGACGCGGGGCTGGATGGGCTGGCCGCAAAGGCAGCGCAAGGCAAAAGCAGGACAAGTCCGAGGGCAAAAGAGCGCATGAAGCAAATCTCCAGTTCCAACGCAATTTACGTGCAGTCGAGCAAAAGAGAAAGTCCGTGCTTACAACAAAAGCCAAAGCCTGAATCTTAAGATGCATCCGGGGCCCAGGGGATGCCAAAAGAGAAAAAATTTATCCTTCGCACAAACTTCGCGCAGGGAAAATCCTCGGATCGCGGGCCGCTCCGACCCAAAATGCAGCAAAATGAGCAGCTCACGCGGTTGAAATCTACAGGCGGCAAGGGCACGCTCTGCGTTGCGCGCGCTCCCGTCCCTGAACGTTGTGGATTACCCCTGTAAATCGATTTTACGCGGGACTTAGCGCCGCCGTCCAGTCCGCCGGCGAATCCACCAGCACATCCGGCTGGTTGGCGGTCAGGCTCTCGGGCGACAGACCGAAGGTGCAGCCGATCGACCACGCTCCGCCGTTGCGCGCCGTCAGCACGTCCACCTGGCTGTCGCCGATCAGGACCGTCTCCTCCGGCCTCGCGCCTGCCTCGGCCATCAGCGTCCTTAGCCCCTCGGGGTCGGGCTTCTTGGTGCTAAAGCTATTGCCTCCATAAACATGCAGAAAGTAGGGCGCCAAACCCAGCGCCGCGCAGATGTCCCGCGCCGGGCGAACCGGCTTGTTGGTCAGTACGGCCATCGTCCGCGGCAGGTCGTGCAGGTCCTTGAGCGCCCGCAGCGCCTCCAGCACCCCGTCATAGGCGTAGGTGAAGTCCAGTTTGTGGGCGCGATAGTAGTCCAGGAAGTAGGCGTAGGCCGTCTCAAGAAACTCCTCGTCCACCGGTCCGCCGTACGCCTCGGCGAACGCCCTGCGCACCAGCATCAGCGCCCCGTCCCCAATGAACCCCGCAATCTCAGCATCCTCAAGCGCCGGGTGCCCAAAGTGGCGCAAAGTCGCATTCACGCTGTTGCACAAATCCTGCGCCGAGTCGATCAGCGTGCCATCCAGATCGAAAACCAGCAGTTTCAGCCGTTCCACGGGAATGGGGCGAAATACGCGAACCATGCTTCCAGTGTAACGGGCGACCGCTGGCCGGTGGCCCACCAGCCGAAGAGGGCTAATGTCTGAAATCTGCGTTGAAGGTGGCGTCCTGTCTGTACGTTGCCCCCGTTTTGGCGGGAGATGGTCAAAATTGGCCATTATTTTTGGCCCCACACTGGTACAAGGTCTAAATGCAAAAGCTATATCTTGCGTTGGATATTGTTTGCCCTGTTTGCGGCGCGCAACCTCAGGAAAAGTGCAAGTTGACCAGTGGCGCTCCGCGCTTTGAATCTCACGTGGAACGCAAGTATATCGCCAAGGATCACAACCTGAAGCGGTCGGCCACAAAGCCACCGCCGGCTAAGAAGCCGCCCAAACAGTGACCAACGAACGCTACTAACACACGAAAGCCCCTCGTTTCCGAGAGGCTTCGCGAGCAAGTGAAAGGGGTAGCTGGTGGATTGACGCTACGCGCTGATATGCCCACTGTCAATGGTAGTTGCGCGTCCACAGTTTTGGCAGAGGGAACCCTTGAAATCCTCAATGATATTGACCTTGATTCTGTATATGAGAATCTCATGGCCGCGCTGCGGGCGCGGGAAAGAGACATCTTTACCCATGCGTTCAATGGCCTCCGTTCAAAGTTGCCTTTGACAGTATCTTCCCACGCGTAAAGTATCCATTTGCGGTGCCGCGGTCTGGTTTTTGGAGGATTTACCAAAGCTCCCAATCGGGCTTGGCGATGGGATGTCCCGCCGGGCACTGCAAGTGTCCCCAGCGCCAGGTTTCGACATCGGCTTTGCGCTCCTCTTTGGTGGAACCGGGAGTCCATTGTGCGAAGAGCGGCACCAGGGCCTGGCAACCTTCCTTGCCGCATCCGAGCATTGGGCCGTCCATCGTTTCGTGGATCGGGTCTGCGAATATCGCTGCGTTGCCAGGGGCATGACCCGGAGAATCTCTCTCAAGGAAATAGGTGTGCACACTCTTGCAGAAACGGCATACGGCGGCTATCGCGTGGGAATGGTTGGGTTGGGCATCCGGGTCGGCAAACAGCCATCCAATCTTAGCTGCCGGCAGCAGCATGCGCGCGCCGCAGCCCTTGCAGTGAAGCTCAAAATGAAGGATCGGATCATCCATAGAGACCAATTATAAGCAGGGTGGTCCCAGGTCTCGATGCCGAGACCTTTGAGTCCACGAAGCCCGTCCTCGCCGCCCTTGGGAACCCCGGCGATCAATGGAGCGACCTGAAGGGAAAGCCCGAGGCCGAGTTTTCTGTAAAATATCCCGACCCGTACTACTACATTCCGCAGCGAAGGGGAGCGGAAAGCAAAAAGGCAGGCGAAGCCTTCCCCCTCGCACGAAGAGAGAAACAGGCCTCGCCTGGGGAACAAACTGTGGGAGTCCGCTCGAACGCCGCCGGGTCAAACCCCTGATCCCTGATCCCTGCTTGTCAATGGACCCGGATGTTGCCCGAACCGGTTTCGATCCGCACCGTCGGGCCCCCGCCGTTCAGCTTGCCGGTGACATGGTGGCGGTCCGTCGATCCCTGCGTCAGCATCTCCCGGTCGGTGTGAATGCTCCCCGAGCCGGATTCGGCGTCGAGCGTGAGCGGCGCGTCGCCGGCCCAGAGTTCGACGCTGCCTGAGCCCGTCTCCAGGCGCCACGGCGCCGTCGGCGTCCCACCCACCTTGATGTCGCCCGAGCCGGTCCCGGCCCGCAGGCCGCCCTTCAGGTCTTTGAGCTCGATACTGCCCGATCCCGTCTGCGCCTTTACGTCGCCCGAGCCGGTCTGCTCAGCATAGATATTGCCCGAACCGGTGCCCACGGTGAAGCCCCCGTGCAGCCCCGTGGCGTGAATGTTGCCCGAACCCGTGTTCAGCTTGGCGTTTTCGCCCACGCCGTCGTCGGTCACGTTGCCCGACCCCGAACCGGCATCCAGATACGCGTCCGGCGGCGCCTCGATCTCATAGTCGATGCTGATGTTGTGCAGATTTTCGTGCCGCGCGCCGATGCGCACGATGTTGCCCGTCTGTTCGATGGGCGGATTGGCCGCGATCTCCCGCACCTTTTCGTCGCTGCCGCCCCAGTTCGATTTCACCTTCCCGAAGATATGCACCCGGTTGCCCGGGCCCTGCGTCAGGTGGATGTTGCCCGAGCCGGTGGCCACCGACAGCTCCACGCGGCCGTTGACCGTGAGGGTGCGTTCGAAGGTAGCCTCCGAGGCCAGCGCCGGAATCGCCGCCAGCGCCAACGCCGCCGTTGCCAGAAATACATGCTTCATCGTGTTCCTCATTTCTTTAGAGATCAGGGATCAGGGATCAGGGATCAGAGATCAGGGACCAGAGAGCAGGCACTGCCCGCAAAACTATCTGCATCCCGCCTGCCAAACCGGCATCTGCGCCAACCCCAATGGTTTCAGCCTGTCCACGGTCGCGCTCTGCATTGGGTCCACATTCTCCCTGTCCGCTTCCGAACACTACTGTGCGTTGCCGGACACGCAGCCGCGAGAGACCGGAGCAACCCGCAGTTCCTCATGGACAAAAGCGAGGATTTGGATCAGATTCGAACAAATGCAGCAAGTTAGCCCCCGCTTAAGCAGGGATAGCGGGTTAGCAAGTTAGCCCCCGCTCAAGCGGGGATAGCGGGTTAGCGAGTTGGCGGAATTTCGCGACAGACTTCGGTCCGTTCATTTGTGTCTTCACTCGCAACGGCGAGTTGGGCTGCTCCCAGTAAACCGGCAGCCAAAGAAGTGTACGCATGCCAGCCCTGTCCCGTTCCCTGGTCCCTAATCCCTGATCCCTGGCCTCCGACCCCTGATCTCCGAAGTGCTATTCTCACACCGAGATGCACGGTCTCGCCCTGCTGCAGTTTGTCGCCGTGGCCATGCTCATCCTGGCCAACGCCTTTTTTGTGGCCGCCGAGTTCGCCCTGGTCTCCATTCGCGACACACGTATCGAGCAGATGCTCGCCGCCGGCGTTCCCGGTGCCCGCGCCGTTCTCCGCCTGCAGCGGGACCTGGACGACTTTCTCCCCGCCGTCCAGCTCGGCGTCACCCTCTGCTCGCTGGCCCTTGGCTGGCTCGGCGAGCCGCTCGCCGCCGCTATCCTCTTCGGCTGGCTCAGCTTTCTGCCTCTGACCCAGCCCCACGCCCTGCTCTATGCTCACATCGTCGCTGTCGCCGCCGGCTTTGCCCTCATCACCTACTTCCACGTCCTGGTCGGGGAGTTGGTCCCAAAGTCGCTGGCGCTGCGCCGCGCCGAGGCTCTCGCTGTGGCCGTGGCCCCGGCCATGCTGGTCTTCATGGCCGTGGTCCGTCCGGCGGTGCGCTTCCTCAAGACCTCAGCCGCCGTGATCCTGCGCGGCTTCGACATCCAGATGACGGAGCGCGCCGCCGTCCATTCTCCTGAAGAATTGAAGCTCATCGCCACCTCCGCCCGCCGCATGGGCCTGCTGCCCAAATTCCAGGAGACGCTCATTCACCGCACCCTGGAGCTGGACGAAGTTTCCATTCGCGAGATCATGACCCCGCGCCAGAAGATCTTCTCGCTGCCCTCCAACATGCTTGTGGAAGATGCCAGCGCCCGCGTCATTGAACGCAAGCGCTCCCGCGTCCCCGTCTACGACGAAACCCGCGGCCCCGAGCACATCGTGGGCGTGGTCTACTCCAAGGACCTCTCCCGCCTCATGTACTTCCGTTCCGCAACGCACCGAATCCCAACACAGCCGGGCGCCCCAGTGCCCGCCCCGAGCTTGGCGAAGGGTCTGGCTGCAGAGACCGGGGAGACCACGAGGCCCCGCGCTGGGGCTCCCTTCGTCGAACTGAAACTGAGCCAGGTGATGCGCGACGTCATGGTCGTCCCCGAGACCAAGTCCGTCCTCGACCTGATCCGCGACTTCCAGCAGCGCCGCCGCCACATGGCCATCGTGGTCGACGAATACGGCTCTACCGTCGGCCTGGTTACGGCCGAGGACGCCATCGAGCAGCTTACTGGAGAATTGGAGGACGAGTTCGACTTGCCTGCTCTCCCCGTCCTCGCCACCGCCTCGGGCGTGCTGCTGATGGAAGGCGGCGTCAACCTCCGCGACCTCGAAACCCAGATGCAATGGAGCCTGCCCCGGGAAGGCGGCGTGGAAACCCTGGCCGGCTTTCTCCTCATGCGCCTCGGCCACATCCCCGTGGCCGGCGAAAGCATCGTCTTCGCAGGCCGCCGCCTCACGGCAGTCGAAATGGATGGCCGCCGCATCGCCAAAATCCGCGTCGAACCGGCCGGGGAAGAGCCGCTTGTGTCAATCTGAGACCGCGCTTGCTCTTCAAGATCGCTTCTCGCCGTTCTTGACCCGAAATCCTCCCCATTCCCGCACTCTGGTCAGGAGGCCTCCCATGAGGCTCTTCAAGCACATTGCGGGGCGGCGAAACCCGGGCACTCCATGCTTGCGATGCGCTCTTCGCGGAGAAAATATCGCACGTGTGGGAAACCGTACCACTGCGGCCATGCCGTTTTAGTGTGGCCGCGGCCCCCTGCGCAAAGGTGCTAAAATGACTGCCCGACGGAGGGAAAGAGATGCGGAAAGCGGTTCGGCTTGTGGTGGTTTGTGCTTTGGTGTTGCTGCCGGGGATTTCGCGTGCGGGGGAACACTTCGACGGCAAATGGCTCACCAAGCTCACCTGCCCTGCAAAAGGGAAGACGGAGGGCTATACGTGGCAGTTTCCCGGCGTGGTCACCGCCGGCAACTTCCGCGGAGAACACGGCACCGCGGGGGAACCCGGCTACCTGCTGATCGAAGGCAAGATCGCCGACGACGGCACCGCCAAGCTTTCTGCCTCAGGCCTGGTCGCCTCGCGGAAATATGCCCGTGGAGTTTTCACCTCGCAGGGCTCGGATTATAGCTACAACATCAAGGCCCAATTCAAAGATACGGAGGGCACAGGCACCCGCGACGAGGGCCTGGGAGTGGTAGGGCGCCCGTGCACGTTCGACTTCGTGAAGCAGTAAGGCATCCTGGCAACAGGATCGCGGGTCCCCTGGGCCTTCCCAACCAATGGCTCTTACCACGCCGCGGCGCGAATCCCCGCCGAGGCGGCTAACTCGCTCGCCCTGGCCTGAGCCAGGCTCACTTCCTGCATTTGGGAGTAGCGCCGGCTCACATCCAGCCGATACAATAGCTGGCTGACTGCGGGCCGGGACCGGGCCATGTTCCGGCCCGGATCGAGCTCCCTGACCGGGGCCGGAGGAAGACAGATGGCAGACAAGAGCAAGCACAAGCACCACGACCACGAGGGCAAGGAAAAACCGCCGGACGGCAAAAATCATGACCAGACGCCGTTGCCGCCGGACAACGCCAAAGCCTTGCAACTGGGCAAGGATTGCAACTACGACAAGGAACTCATCCGCCTGCAGGTTGAGCTGGTCAAGCTCCAGGAATGGATTCGCCATGAGAACATGCGCGTGGTCGTGCTCTTTGAAGGCCGTGATGCGGCCGGCAAGGGCGGGGCCATCAAGCGCATTACCGAATCCCTGAACCCCCGCGTCTGCCGCGTGGTGGCTCTGGGCACGCCTACCGAGCGCGAAAAAACCCAGTGGTACTTCCAGCGCTATGTTCCGCATCTGCCCGCGGCCGGCGAGATGGTGCTCTTCGACCGCAGTTGGTACAACCGCGCCGGCGTGGAGCGCGTGATGGGCTTCTGCACCGAACAGCAGTACCAGGAGTTCATGCAGAGCTGCCCGGAGTTTGAGCGCATGTTGGTCCGCTCCGGCATTCGCCTCATCAAGTACTGGTTCTCGGTCAGCGACGAGGAGCAGGAGCGCCGTTTTCAGGACCGCATGAACAAACCGACGAAGCGCTGGAAAATCAGCCCCATGGACCTCGAGTCGCGCAAACACTGGGCGGACTACTCCCGCGCCAAGGACGAGATGTTCGCCATTACCGACACCAAGCATGTGCCCTGGTACGTCGTGAATGCGGAAAACAAGAAGTCGGCCCGGCTCAACGTCATCCGCCACCTGCTCTCCATCATCCCCTATCGCGATCTGACGCCTGAGCCCCTGGCCCTGCCTCCAATTGTCAAATCGAAATACGTCCGCCCCCCCATGAGCGAGCAGAACTTCATTCCGGAGGTCTACCGCTAGCCGCCGAAAAGAACCTTGCGAGGCTCAGGATTCCGGCCAGTGAAGCCGGAGCCCGATCCCGGCCCGGCCGAGCGCGCCCCTTTGCAGTTGCGTGTCCCGATTCCTGATTTATCGTTGAATCCAGCCCATGAAGCAGATTCTCACCCGCCTCGCGCTCACCATTCCGGTCGTCTGGCTGGTGGTTTCGCTGGTCTTCATGCTCATTCACCTGGTCCCCGGCGACCCCATCCTGCAGATGCTCGGCGAGGGCGCAACCCCGACGGACACAGCGACTTTGCGCCACCAGTACTTCCTCGACCTGCCCCTGCACCAGCAGTATCTGCGCTACTGGAACGGCGTCCTGCACGGCGACCTGGGCAGCTCCATCCGCCTGCACTCGACCGTCGCCAACCTGATCGCCGCCCGCTACCCCTACACGCTGGCCTTGACGTTGACGGCATTGGGCTTGGGTCTCGCCCTGGCCCTCCCCGCCGGGATTCTGGCCGCCGTCAACCGTGGCCGCTGGCTCGATCGACTGCTCTCCGTCGTCAGCCTCTTCGGCCTCTCCGTTCCCGGCCTCGTCCTCGGTCCTGTCCTGATCGTGGTCTTCTCCATCGGCCTCGGCTGGCTCCCCGTCTCGGGCGCAAACTCCGGCGGAGGCCGCTCCATCGATTGGCGTTATCTGATCCTGCCGTCCATAGCCATGGGCGCTTCGCTGGCCGCCATTCTCACCCGCATGGTCCGCACCTCCATGCTCGAGGAACTCGGCCAGGACTACATCCGCACCGCCCGCGCCAAGGGCCTCAGCGAGACCGCCGTCGTCTGCCGCCACGCCCTGCCCAACGCCCTGATCCCCATCGTTACCGTGGTCGGCTTGCAGTTTGGCGCGCTGCTGGCCGGGGCGATTGTGACGGAGACGATCTTCAGCTGGCCGGGGCTGGGACGGCTGACGGTGAGTGCGATTTCCAATCGCGACTATGCTCTGGTGCAGGGCTGCCTGCTGTCGATTGGGCTGACGTATGTGCTGGTGAACCTGCTGACCGACGTGGTG
Source organism: Occallatibacter sp. (assembly GCA_049509995.1). Classification (GTDB taxonomy): domain Bacteria; phylum Acidobacteriota; class Terriglobia; order Terriglobales; family Acidobacteriaceae; genus Telmatobacter. Next base: position 21,046 of record JBEKZJ010000052.1, read on the forward strand.
TATCGGTGGGTGAACCCCAGAATGCGCGGATAAGAGCCTTTTGCTTTGAAGGGGCGCGGCTTCATTTATGCCCTTGCCACGATATAAACATCTTAGGCTAATGCAAACAGGAGGCCGCCTGAGCCGCAGAAGGGATCGAGGATTGAAATCGCCCTGTTTTCCTTTGCAGTGTCCCGCAAGACGGGGCTGCGAGTAGGAGATTGGCGGTAGTGTTTTTGCATGGCCGCGTTGACCGCTATAGCGCTGGCAAATGCCGATCAAGTTGAACTTTTGGGTTCAAATTCTGCGCCTTTTCTGGTAATCTCAGGGTGGAGAGTTCCTTTATGGCGAGTCCAGCGCGGTCACGTGTTCGTGCCTTTGCATCTCCCAAGCCGACGGCCAAGGCCGCAACCAAAAAGGAAGAGGAATTTCTTGCCAGCGTTATGGTTTCCGTTTCCGCCTCGCTTGAGGCGATGAACGAAGAAGAGCGGGAACAGGCTGTCGCGGCCGCGGAACAAGCTGTCGCTCATATTCAATAGCGGTCCTTGTGCAATTGGCGGAATCCACGCAAATGGGTCCGCCCGGTCTGACTTTCAGGATCGATTCCGAGTTTCGTCAAAGCCTCTAAAAACGCGCGCTCGTCTCCTGCCTGAACCGCCCGCCGCAAAGCCGCCTGCGCCCTGATTTTCTGCTGATCAAGATGCTTTTTCGATCCCGTATCCTCGCGCATTTGGCGGAGAATCTCGTTCCCTTTCTCGTCGGGACGGTCCTCTTCTTTTCGCATCGGTCTGAGCTCTTTTCCTTTGCCCCATCATACTTGCAGCTCAAAGCTCATGTGCCGTGCGGAGCGGCACAATCTCTGCTTCCAACTCCCCATCCTCCCCCACCGTCAGCAAGCCGACCGTCACCGGCAGTTCAAACCGCCGCGGGCCGCAGGAGCCGGGGTTGAAGTAGAGCACGCCCTTGCGGCGGTAGAAGTTGGGAACATGCGTATGTCCGGAGAGCACGGCGGCAAACTTTCCGGCTGCGGGATCCAGGTGCAGCGTTTTCAAGTCGTGAAGCATGTAGACGTAGCGGTCCGCGATGAGCACAACCTCGGTTTCCGGAAGTTCGCTGCACGGGCCTTCGCGGTCGATGTTGCCGCGAATCGCGGTGACCGGAGCGATCTTGCCCAAATCCTTGAGAATGGAAGCCTTGCCCACGTCGCCCAGGTGGAGAATGCGGTCGACGCCAGCGAGGGCTGGCGCGACTTCCGGGCGAAGCAGGCCGTGGGTGTCGCTGATGACGCCGATCTTCATGGGGTTTCCCGAAACGCAGGTCCTTCGACTCGCTTCGCTCGCTCAGGATGACAAACATTATTGGAAAAGCGAGCATACATGATCAAAGCCCCAATTCCAGGCGCGTGCGCGGGTCCAGCCGGTCGCGCAGCGCGTCGCCCAGGAAGTTGAAGCCCAGCACCGCGCCCGCCACGGCCAGGGCAGGGAAGAGCACCAGGTGCGGCGAATCGAACAGGTGAAGGCGGGCGTCGTTGAGCATCGATCCCCAACTGGGCGCGGGCGCGGGAATACCCAGGCCCAGAAACGAGAGCGTGGCCTCGGCCAGGATCACTCCAGCCATGCCGATAGCTGCCTGCACCAGGATGGGCTGCACGATGTTGGGCAGAATGTGGCGGAAGAAGATGCGCAAGCCGCTCGCGCCCAGCGCCCGGGCCGCGTCCACGTATTCGAGGTCGCGCACCGACATGACCTGCGCGCGGACAAGTCTCGCGTATCCGGCCCAGCCGCCGATAGCCAAAGCAAGCACCAGGTTGGTGAAACCCGGCCCCAGGAAGGCGGCGAAGGCAATGGCCAGCAGAATGCCGGGCAGCGCCAGAAACGTGTTCATGGCAAAGGTCGTCAGCGCCGTATCGACCCAGCCGCCCAAGTACCCGGCAAGGCCGCCGATGCTCAGCCCCAGCGCCAGCGAAACGGTCACCACGGTCACTGAAACCGCCAGCGAAAGCCGCGCGCCCCACAGCAGACGGGAGAGCGTGTCGCGGCCCAGTTCGTCGGTTCCGGCCCAGTGCGCGGCGGATGGGCCCTGGAGCCGGTGCAGCAGGTCGATGGCCGCTGGATTGTGCGGCGCCAGCCAGGGCGCCGCGAGCCCTCCCAGCACAAATCCGGCCAGCAGCAGCACGCCCGCGGCGGCCAGCGGCTGACGCCCGATCCGGACACCCGCCCGGCGTAACGCAAAAGTGGTAGGAACCGGCATGGTTTCAGACCAAGAATACCGCGACACCCGGCAGAGATTGGGGTCTAATTCGGATATGGATCACTTGCGCCAGAGTCTGGTCTTATGTGTCGCGCTGGCGGCACCTGTTCTGCCGGCCCAAAGACTTCTGTCCAATGCTGCCTCTCCGGCAGCCCTGGCCACGGATGCGCGGCTGGGCAGTACCCAGGCTGTCCGCGCCAGGGAAGAGCAGTTGTTCACGCTGGCCAACCAAGCCCGTGCCGTTCAAGGGATCGCTCCGCTCCAGTGGGACCCGGCCCTGGCTTCCGCTGCTCTCAGCCACTGTCTGCGCATGGCCGCCGAGGGGCCCATTTCTCATCGTTACGGCGGTGAGCCCGACCTGGCGGAGCGGGCCGGCCAGGCCGGAGCACATTTCAGCCTGGTTGAAGAGAACGTGGCCATGGGTCCCAGCACAGCCGCTATTCACCAGGGCTGGATGCATTCTCCTGGGCACCGCGCCAACCTGCTGAACCCCCAGGTGGACCGGATTGGCATAGCCGTCGTAGCGTCCAGGAGCGGGCTCTATGCCGTGACCGACTTCGCGCACTCCGTGCCAGTGTTGTCCCAGGCCCAGGTTGAGGCCACAATTGCGAACAAGTTGCGCGTGATCGGGGTCTCCGTTCGCGGAAACTCCGCCGGCGCCCGCGACGCCTGCGCTCAGGATTCCGGCTTTCCCACTTCGCTCGACAAACGGCGGCCGGAATTCATCATGCGTTGGCAGGAAGCGGACCTCACCCGCCTGCCCCAGCCGCTGGTGGACCGCATCGCTTCGGGCAAGTACAGCGAGGCCGCCGTGGGCAGTTGTCCCTCCCACAGCGCCCAAGGCGCCTTCACGGCGTATCGCGTCGCCGTGGTGCTCTTCGGGGCGAGTTCCAGCCGCTCAACTGTTTTTCTATCAGCCAAATGACTGGTATTTCTTCCAGAACTCCGGCCACGGAAGCCGCGGGGGGCCGCAGACAAAAATGTCCGGGTGATACTGGCTCTCCTCGTTCTTGACGCCTTCCGAATTGCCGTTATGTCCGGCGAGCCGGCATCCTGTGAATATCTTGTCGACCCATTCGCCCGTAACGCCAACCACGATCAGCGTCGTAGGCGGCGGCTCCGGATAGCCGCGCAGCCAGGCGGAGTTGGTCAGGCTGATGGGCAGAGGCAGATGGCGGGCCGGTCCGAGCATTTCGATTGCCCCCTGCTCGCCATAATTCCCCACAATCACCCCCATGCTGGCCTGCTGCTCCGGAGTGAGTGAATCGCGGATGCCGGCGACGGTTTTGACCAGCTCGTTCCAGCCAAACTCTTCGCGCAGATCGCCGTTTCTTTGCAATGCGAAGTCCTTGAGCGGGCCGCTGGATTGGAGAGGCAGAACCAGCGCAAAGATGTAGGCCCCGCAGACCGCGAGGCCGGTGAAGAAGATGGTTTCGACCGTCCGCCGGCCGAGCCGGGGCAAGGACGCGACCCAGCGCTCGCCCACGGTTGCGCCCATCGCCAGCAGCATGGGATAGGCAGCGGCCATGTAGTAGCTCCGCCCCTTGGAGAAGAAAAAGAGCGCCAGCGGGATCAGGTACATCCAGGCCAGCATCCGGTAGCGGCGGTGGCCGAGGAAGGCCACCAGGCCGGCCAGCCAGAGGGGCGCCGCGAACAGATTGGCGCAGATGAGGAATTGGCCGGACAGGAATCCCTCCGCGCGGCCTTCGCCCACGTCGCGCACATGAATGTGCTGGAGAAAATGGTAGGAGATGAAGTCGTGGCGCGCCAGCCAGAGGAAGTTGGGCAGAAAAATTGCCAGGGCCAGGGCAATGCCGCCCCAGAACCAGCCGCTCAAGAGGAACCGGCGCGCGCGCGACAACGCCACTCCGCCCAGAATCCCGGCGATGTAAAAGACAATCGCGTACTTGGTGAGCAGGCCCAGGCCGGCGACGGCGCCGATCGCCAGCCACCAGCGGGGATTCTCCGTCCTCAGAAGGCGAATCGTGAAGTACGCAATCAGCACCCACCACAGGTAGTCAAAGGTTGTGTACTGGAACTCCGTGCCTTGAAACAGAGGCAGGGGCGAGAGCGCTACGGCAAGGGCCGCCGTGGCCTGGGCAAGGCGCTTGCCGCCCAGCTCGCGCGCCATCAGGCCGGTGACGACGATGGCGGCTGCCTGCGCCAGGACCGAGAAGAGGCGCAATCCCACCAGCGAAAGGCCGAAGAGGTCAAGGCTGATGCGCTCAAGAAACGGCGTCAGGGGCGGGTAGGCCACAAATCCCCAGTCGAGGTGGCGCGCATCGGAGAGAAACTGGAGCTCGTCGCGGTGGAAGCCGTAGCGGCCGTTGGTGAGCAGGTGGATGAGCGTGACCGCGGCGGCAATGGCGAGCAAGACCGTCCAGTCGGCTTGGCTTTGGGCATCGGGATGCGGCAAGCTGTGATCTTCTGCGATGGAAGGCATATCTACCCCGGCTTCTTCTGTTCTTCTCCCTGGTTCACTACGTGCTGCGGAGAGCTTCGGTTCCTCGGCTTCCGGCGGCGGGCGCGGGAACCCGGACGGAAGCCATTCCGGCGGCAGTTGCGGCTTGAATGCCCAGGTCCGTATCCTCAAAGACCAGGCAATCCCGAGGCGCCACCCCGAGCCTGGCGGCTGCAACCAGAAAAGCGTCGGGGTCCGGTTTGCCGTTCTTGTAGTCTTCCGCGCCGACGATGGTGTCGAACCTGTCGAGAAGATTGAGGACGGTCAGCGAGCGCACCACCGAACTGCGCCTGCTGCCCGAGACCACGGCCAGGGGAATCCGGCCGTGCTGAGCCTCGATGTGCTCCAGCACCTCAGGGATCGGCTTGAGCTGCGGGAGCAGTTCGTAATAGAGGTCTTCCTTGCGCCGGCCGACGGCCTCGACGGGCATGTTCAGCCCGTTTCTCCGGTTGAGCGTGGAGATGATGTCGTCGACGGGCTTGCCGCCCCAGGAATAAAAGAGCTGTTCGTCGAAGGCGCAGTTCCATTCCGCAAGAGCCGTCTTCCAGGCGATGTAGTGCAGGGGCATCGAATCGGCGATGGTGCCGTCGCAGTCGAACAGATAGGCTCGGAAGGAACCGGCGGGCAGTTGCAGTTTCATGCGTACAACAGACTCCTTGCAGAATCGTCATTCGTAGGTCTTTTGCAGCCCAGTCCCCGAGACGATCTTCGCGGGGAGGGAGGGTCGTCCCATTCAGCACGATCGATCATGCGCCAGATCGGCCGGGACGGATCGTACTTCACCGTGCCGCTGCTATTTCCTGCGCCGCGCAGCCGCCCTCGCCGGGTTTGGTCGGCTCCATCTGGAGGGCGTTGTTAAACCGATTGAAGTAGTTGAACAGGCCGATGGCGCAAAGCAATTCGACCACCTCGCCCTCGGAGTAGAAGCTGCGCAGCTCGGCAAACTGCTCGTCGCTGACGGTGTGGGCGTCGCGGGTAACGGTCTCGGCCAGGCGCAGGGCGGCCTTTTCGGCAGGGGTAAAGTCCTCGCGCTGGGGCCAATCGGCCAGATGGGCCAACTGGTCGGCGGTCCATCCAAGCCCTTTTGCCAGGAGGGTGTGGCTGGCCAGGCAGTAGGGCGTGACATTCACCTGGCTGGTGCGAACGATGATCAGTTCCTTCAGTTTGGTGGAGACCGTGCCGGTGGAGAGCACCGCGGCGAAGTGCGCCTGCATGGTGGAGAAGATTTCGGGCCTGTGCGCCATCACCCTGAACATGTTGGGCACGTTGCCGCGCTGTGCGAAGGCTTTGTCGTAGAGCGCCGCGATTTCGGGGGTCACTTGGCTTCGATCAAGCCGGGAAATCCTGGACATTGAGTTTCCTCCTGGGTTCAGCCTATCGTATCGCCGGGGGACGCTCATCGCAGCCTCCTGCAAAGCGGGCACGGCGTCAGCATTCCCAGCGGGGAATCCGCGCCATGTTCCCTGGAGCCATGTGCGCAAACCGGCACAGCCGCTGGTTGCGGATTTTGACGCGGCCCGCGCACTCTGCTACCTTGTTAGTGGACAATCAGAGCGGATTTCCAATTGCAGTGGCCGCGCCAATACCGTCAAGGCGGCACTTTCCCCATTAGGGGAATGCCGCCGAATGGAAATGGATTCGGAGCACAGCAGTTGGAGGACCGGTGCAACGCACGACACTCCTCAGTAGCTCAATGGCAGAGCATTCGGCTGTTAACCGAAGGGTTGTAGGTTCGAGTCCTACCTGAGGAGCCAAAATATATTTGTTATCAATAGTTTAAGATCAGAGCAGCGATAGATACCCCCACTTGTACCCCAATAATTTCACGCTGAGTAAATATTTTTTTGCTCAAACTCCACCGATGGGAGAGCCGCTTGCGCTCACTCCGCTTTGTGGCGCAGGTCGGAGAGCCTGGAGACCCCCACACCCCCTAGCGGCCATCCTTTAAAACGCGGGGATGCCCCATCGTCAATCTTGGAACGAAATTGGAAAATCGGTCATGACCCAATAACGCATCGTGTGTTGAGTAGTGGGCGAACGTGAAATCCATCTACCTCGCAGTGGATTTACTACCTGAATCGAGGTATACTTCGGTCGATCCACAAACTCTGAATTCTCCGTCCACTTCACCAGATGAACTTTGGCTCAGGGGGCGGTCCATGGGGTGAAATGAGTGAACTGCTGAGTAGCGAAGCTGTTGAGAGCCTCGAACTTCTAGTCGAGGAAGCCACACGATCTACCGATGAGGGAGTTAAGCGCTTCATTGAACCTGGGCAAGGCACTCTCTCACGAGCGATGGCGAAGAGACCGCATATAGTTTTTGGACGACGCGGTTCTGGGAAGTCGAGTCTGCTGAGAAAGGCCGTTTCTGATCTAACCGTGGATCGTCGCCCGATTGCATTTGTGGACCTGGAATCGTTCAAAGGCCATAGCTATCCGGACGTTTTAATCAGTGTTCTTATTCAGACTCTTGATAGGTTCTCGCGTTGGCTTGACACGGCTGCGATCAGTCCCGCAAATAAGACTTCATTCTGGTTGACGCTATTCGGAGCCAAGCCCAAGAGGGGGCCGTTTGACAAAGCACGAACCAAAGAAGTATCAGACCGGCTGAAACGTGAGATACAACTGCTCGAACAAGTACTACTCCAACCGGATACTTCGGAAACATTGACCAAGAGTGTCGCCTCGCAAAGCAATGAAGTTTCGGCTGAAGCAGGTGCTAAGGTCGGGACATCTGCGGTCGGGGTCAATGCGAGCGCCAAAAAAGGAGAGAAGAATTCACTTGATCGAGAAGTGAGCGAGAAATTCATCCGCAGTAAAGTCGATCTTCTTCATCGACGGATCATTGAGTATCAGAAGATCTTTAGAGACTTGGCGGAGCTATCAAGGGGCGATTCATATCTCGTTCTTGACGATCTGTATCACATTCGACGCGCTGATCAACCGCGAGTCATCGACTACTTTCATCGTCTTGGCAAAAGTTCGAACATGTGGGTCAAAATTGGAACGATAAGGCACCGCTCCACATGGTACATTAACGGCGACCCTCCGTTGGGCATGAAAATTGGAGACGACAGCGACGAAATTGATCTTGATCTCACACTTGAGCACTATCAGCAAGCGAAAGACTTCCTCCAGCGCATCCTCCATGGGTTTTTCGAATCTGTGAAATTGAAAACAGATGACATCCTCACTGATGGTGCACTAGACAGGATGGTTCTCGCTTCGGGTGGGGTTGCGCGAGACTTTCTCGGGATTTTCCGGCGTTCGATAGTGGTTGCACGGAACCGCAAAGGAGGTCCAAGAGGCCCGAAGATAGGAGTCGAGGACGTAAATGGTGCGGCGGGTGAATACGACAAGTACAAGCGCGAAGAGTTGCGGCGAGATACGTTCAAAGGCGAAGAGACTTCGATTGAGCAGGAATTCGCAAACGTTCGCGACTTCTGTCTCGGTTCTGCAAATTCCAATTGCTTTTTGATCGAAAAGGACGCCAACCCTGATCTTTACGAACGGATCGAAGAATTGACAGACCTTCGTCTAGTGCACAAGGTTAGGTCGCGAGTCACTGTTTCGAGTCGCCCAGGCAAGTTGTTCGAGGCGTTTATGCTGGATGTCAGTCAATACACTGCTTCGCGAAAGAAGCGGGAACTGGAAATAATCGAATTTTGGCGACTCGATTCAGCCGAGCGACTCAGGCGTGTTAGCCTCATTTACCCGAGGCAGACTGTCAGCGCCGCACCCTGATCTTACGTGCGTTATCGTTCGTCTTTGTTTTCTTTGACAAATAGCCTTGCACCTGCTCGAAAAGTGCGCTAAGGTATCTTATGCCCAGTCGGGCATCCGCACCACGTAACACCCCCGCAGTCGCGGGCGGGTCTAAGCCAGTCGGCTCAAGCCTGGATCAAACAAATCCCACTTTGATTCGAGGAAGCCTCATGGCACAAACACAGATTTCTGATGTCGTAGTACCCGCCGAATTCACGGCCTATCAAGTAGAAAACTCAATGGTCAGCACTGCGCTGTTTCAGTCTGGCGTTGTGCTTCCCAATGGTGAGATGTCAGCACAGCTACAGGCTGGTGCGCAGCAATTCACTGTACCTTTTTGGTCGGACATTCCAGACATTGAAGCCGATATTACCACTGACGTTTTGGCAAGCGCGATATCCTCGATGGGCTAATGCTTCTGTCTCCCGGCGTCACCGAAGGCGGAGCCGGGCTGGGGTATGAGAACGATCAACCCATGCGATTCAGCGTCAACGGCGGCAGGGCGCTCACCCAGGATGTGGTTGTCGATGGCGCGGAGGCCTTGTCGGTCAACATCAATGGGTGGTCACTGAACAACGCAATGTTCACTCCGAACCAAGACGCCGTGCAGGATATGAAGATCCAAACCAATGCCTATGCGGCAGAAAATGGCCGTGGCACAGCGGCAATCAATGTGATTACCAAAGGCGGAACCAACCAGTTCCACGGCGATGCCTATTACTACCTTCGCAACGAAGCCTTGAATGCCAACGAATGGTTCAACAAGAGCGCGCAAATAGCCTCCGGGAGGCCCAACAAGCGTGCCGTGTCGCGCGACAAGCTCTATGGCTTTACTGTCGGAGGGCCGGTTCTGAAGGACAAGCTGTTCTTCTTCATGCTTTGGGAGCGCGAGCCTTCGAATTCCCCGAACTATTCCTACAGTTCGGTTCCCAACGAGAACTTCAGGACAGGCAACTTCGGATCGCTGTTGAACCTGGTGGCCAAAAACTCCAGCGGAGTTGTGGTGCCGGCCCCGGTCACTGTTTACGATCCGACCACGTACAACGCAGGCACGGGCGTGCGCACTCGGCGAACCCATCCGCCAAGCTGTTCACTGAAAGCGGATGATCTTCGTCGAATGGCAGAAGAGCGAACGACTTGCCGGCGCCAGGCCACAGGCTGGCCCGGCGGCAAGCAGCAATTTGCGGAACTTGCGCCGCGAAAGTCTTCTGGCTATCCTTAGCCTTCTAATTGATAAATGTCTATCGCCTGCTCCAGCGGAAGGTGACCGGATGTTCGATCAAGAGCAATTGCATTTTGAGATACGCGTTCCATGCCTCCGGGGTGGGCATATTTCACCGGTTGCCTCGAGCGCCGGGCCGTAGATGCGGTAGGCCGCGAGTTGATTCTCCCAGGCGAAATCATCTTTGCGTTCTGGGGCTTCGCGGCCAAAGACGAGCGGTTGCTGCGGGACGGCTACCGGGTTCAGGTGGAACGAAATGTTCTCCACTCCTTTTGCTGGCAGATGGACGAGAAGCAGGAGTGTGTCCGGAGCCGCACCTACCTTGCCGGAGTAGAGCTGGGACGGAATTCGCTGCCCGTTCGCCGCGTTTTGTGCCACAAGCAAGTGCAGCTTTACCGGCGGAACATGGAGGTGTTTGAGTACCTGGGTCAAGGGAACTTCGATCACTTCGGGAGTGCGATCGATACTTAAAGGATTGTTCAATTGCAACTGCTGTGCGTGGGCGTCCGGCTGAAGTAGTCCGGCGGCAAGGCAGAAGGTGAGCAAGGTGACTGCGCCCGCCCAGAAGCGGCGCTTGTGGCCTGGATGCCCGATGTCAACTCTTGTCTTTCGAGCCATTTGGATGAGCGCTCCTTGTTCATAACATTCGAAAGCAGCTCGAGTCACTTGCCGTCCGCGCTTGAACCGCATTTCAGGGGAATGCCGCAACAACGGGTCCGCGACACATAACGTTACCATCGTGCATTGAGGCTAAAGCATTATCGCATCCATCGTCAATTACGTACGTCTAAAGCAAAGAGAAGAGAATGCCGTTAGCCTGTGCGCAGGCACTCA
>JBEKZJ010000053.1:0-31545 GCA_049509995.1 Occallatibacter sp.
GCGTTGAGAAACTGCAGGTTGGTGCCCCTCACGTTGCCCCGTTGACGGGGCAACTCTGAATCAATGCGGCGAAACTGCGCTTCGCTGATCTCCACCTGCTAACAATATCACGAAAGTCTCAATTAGTGTTAACACGCCCTAGCCGGAAGGTGCTGGATGGTCAAGGAACCTGAAAGCCCGTGTGACTTTGCAAAACTACGCTATTTCAGCGCCCCGCGGTGGCTGAACCTGTGGAAGATTCTGCTCTATGCTTTCGGGGCGGCCGTGGTGTTGTTCCTGGTTGCCGCCATCCTGTTGTTTATCCGTTCAACCTGGCTGGCGGGTGCGATAACGGCCCTTGGAACCATTGTCAGCGGCACCGGAATAGCCTGGGTGGTCAAGCTGGAGACGACCGCGGCTGCCGACGAAAAAAGACGCCTTCGACCAGCTCAAACAGGAGTGCGGGCCGCGAGGTGTGGCTCTCATCGGGATGGAACAACAGCCCTGGCTGGCCAAATTGCGTGCGGAAGCCCGGAGTTCGCTTGGGTGGCCAGGCAAGTGGATAGTATGAATCGCCGGCAATCGGAAGGCGGATAAGCTGCGGTTTCCGGCCCCTCGCGGAGCGGATGCCTTCCTTGACGCCCAGCAGCAGAGTGAGTGCGCCGGGTTCGCGCCAAAAGGCTTTTCGGATGTGAAAGCTGCTTGAATCGCAGCATTTCCTTTTCGCTGTTGGGGTAAATCACATGGAATCTCCCGCCCGCTCCGGGTATACTGTCGGCAAGGCGGGCGCTGGGCTTGGCCGGCCATAAGTGAGGTGCGTCTTCCACAGGGACTCCGGTTCACTGACGTTCGACGTTCCACCATCGGAAACTTCGCGGTGGCGCGCTGTGGCCCGTGTGCTTCGAAGTCCCATGGACGCTTTGAGTTGCGCCCTCCTGCCTGCCTTTTGTGCTCTCTGCGGCTCCCCTCTGCCGCAGCTTTCTTCCGTGCCAATCTGCGCTGCCTGCTGGACTGAGTTTCCCGTCCAGAGCGGCCCTTCGTGCGCGCGCTGCGGGGACCTGCTCGACGCCCCGGCGCTTGCCGGCCCATCGAGTTCCGGGCTTTGCCGCCCCTGCCGTCTCGCTCCGCCGCCGTTTGTGCGGGCCGTGGCCTACGGGCCTTACCAGGACCGCATGAGGGCCGCCATCCACGCCCTCAAGTACGACCGGTTGCACCCGGCGGCTCGTGGGCTGGGCCGCATGCTGGCCCAGGCCATCGCCCAACTGGCGGCCGAGGCGCCCGCCGAAATGCTGGTGGTTCCAGTTCCTCTGCATCGCTCCAAGCATGCCCAGCGCGGCTTCAACCAGGCCCGGTCGCTGGCCGTGCATGCTCTTGACGCGCTGCGCAAGACCCATCCGGCGTGGCGGCTCACGCTGGCCTCCAGCACGCTGATGCGCCTCCGCCCCACCGACAGCCAGGCCGGACTCACCTCCCGCCAGCGGCGCTCGAATGTCCGCGGCGCCTTCTCGGTCTCCGATCCGGCCGCGGTCACTGCAAAGCACATTTTGGTCATCGACGACATCTTCACCACCGGCGCAACCGCCCGCGCCGCCGCACAGGTCCTGGTTCGGGCCGGTGCAGCCTCAGTATGGGTGGCCACGTTGGCCAGGGCCCGCCGCACAAACCAATTTCACTCGGACTCCGACTTTCAAGACGCGGAGGACACTGCCGGGCTGTCCGGCAACTCGCCGCCCGCAGCCGAGCAACGGGCAAGCATTTACTCATCGCACGACCAACCATCTTTTTGACGAGGGGAAAAGAGATGTCGCTGGGAAAAGCCATGATTCATGCCCGCAAGCAAAAGTCCATCGCCAAGGCCGCGGCCTATGACGGAGATTACGCCGCCCTGCACCCCAGCCACATGCTGCAGATGCCGGTTCTGGTGCTCAACGCCTCCTATGAGCCCATCAACATCTGTGGCGCCCGGCGCGCCCTGGTGCTGGTGCTCAAGGGCATTGCGCGCACTGAAGAGGAGCACGGCCTCATCTTTCATGCCCAGCGCAGCCGCATCGCCATGCCCTCGGTTATTCGACTTTTGGAGTACCGCCGCATCCCCCACCAGACCCGCGCCCTCTCGCGCAAGAACATCCTGCTGCGCGACCGCAACACCTGCCAGTACTGCGGTGAGGTTCTGCCATCCGCTGAACTGACGCTCGACCACGTCGTTCCCCGCTCCCGCGGCGGCAACTCCACGTGGGAAAACCTGGTAGCCTGCTGCCACCCCTGCAACCGCCATAAGGGCAACCGCATGCTCCACGAGATCGACGACATGATCCTGTTGCGCGACCCTCGCCCCTTCTCCCTGCACACCAGCCGCCAGATCATGCGCATGCTGGGCCGCGGCGACGACCGCTGGCGCAAGTATCTGTTCTATTGAGGGAACAGGGAGTAGGGAGTGTTCTTGGCTGTACAGGCTATCTCTCTAGAGCGTGTTTCAAAAATGCCGTCTGACGACATCCTTCCCATTGGAATCAACAGTTTACGGCCTATGAAAATGTTTATGAAACACGCTCTAATCTGCGATAACTACTCGACGCATGAACATCAACGAGTGCAACGCTGGCTGGAGGCACACAAGCGATTCCACGTCCGCTTCACGCCGACCTCGGCTTCATGGGTCAACTTGGTAGAACATTTCTTTCGCGACCTGACCCACAACCGGCTTCGGCGCGGCGTCTTCCAGGATCTCGAACAGCTCATCATGGCCATCGGAGACTACATCGACGGCCACAATCAGAATCCAAAGCCCTTCATCTGGACAGCAAAAGCAAACGACATCCTTGAAAAAGTGACTCGCGCTCAGACAGCACTCAATAAAAGACGATCTGCGTGAGACACTACACTAGAGTCTTTGTGCCGATTCGTAGGAGGATTGATGAGAGGGCTATGGGTGGCCGCGTCATTTGCTTTCTTGACTGCGAGCTTTTCCGGCGGACAGCAAACAAGTCCTTCCGTCCCCTCTCAGCTAGCGGATGCGCAGCCGGCCCCCGTGAAGGTTTATGCCGTTGGTCCGGGAGTGACGACACCGGCGCTTCTTCCGCTCAACCTGCCACCATTCCCCGCCGAAAAGTGCAAGAAGAAGATGGATGGCGAGGTCGAACTGTCTGTCATCGTGGATGCGGATGGCCGACCACGCAACCTCGGTTTTCTTCACCCGCTCAGTAATGATCTGGACAAGTTTGCGCTCCAGATTGTCGCTGCGGATCGATTCAATCCGGGAACCCGCGACGGCACGCCGGTCGCAGTCGGGCAGTCCGTGGAAGTGAGCATGCAGGCCTGCCTTGAACAAACGAAGGACGACGCGGGCAAGAAGGCCTTTCGGTTACGGCTGAGGTCCGAACCTGTGCAGGCGCTTGCGGCCCTCCCACACATACCGGAGGAAGCCGTCCTTGCACCGGTAGACGCCTCCTGGAAGGATTCAGACGATGGCGCTCTACGCCTGTATCGCGTTGGAGGCGGAGTGAGCGCGCCCGTCCCTCTCAACTCTGTCCAAGCGGAGTTCACCGATGCGGCGCGAAGGGCAAAATACCAGGGGGTGTGTTTGGTTTCGACGATTGTTGATAGAAACGGCATGCCTCAGGACGTTCGCGTGGTGCGAAAACTGGACTACGGCCTGGACCAGAGTGCCTTGGACGCTGTAAGAAGGTATCGATTCAAGCCCGCCATGAGAAATGGTGAGCCTGTTCCGGTGATGATCACCGTCGAAGTGAACTTCCGGCTCTACTAACGCCAGGCCTTGATCACTGACGCACAGCGCAGAGAGAAGTCCGCAAGAACTGCGGCATCTAGAGCGTGTTTCATAAATGCCGTCTCACGACATCCTGCCCATTGGAATCAACAGTTTACGGCCTATGAAAATGTTTATGAAACACGCTCTAGTCATTACATTAGCTCTGCTCTTTTTCGAATGCCGACAGCGAAGGAATAAAGGATAGGGGGCAAGGGGGCAAGACTTGGGAGAATCATTCAAGGACCTTGTGGTTTGGCAACGAGCCGTTCAATTGACTGTTGCAATTTACAAACTTACCGCTTCTTTCCCCGCCTCTGAAAAATTCGGCCTTACCAATCAACTACGACGGGCGTTTGTCTCTGTCGCCAGCAACATAGCAGAAGGCTATGGCAGGTCAACAAAGGGGGAGTATCTTCATTTTCTCGGTCATGCACGAGGCTCAAAATGAGAAGTTGAAACGCAGTTCGTCATTTGAGGAGCGTTGGGGTTCGGCTCGGAAAAGGAACGCCAACTGGCCGAAGGCCTTGCTGGCGAAGTGGGCCGAATGCTCGTCACGACGATGCGAAAGCTGCAAAGGTGAGCACCGTCTTTCAATTCCCTATTCCCTATTCCCTATTCCCTCACTGTTTCGGCTTGCCGTCCGGCGGCTTCGCGGGCGGGGTAATGTCCTGCCCCTCATAGATAATCTTGGTTGTTGAACCGAATCGCTTGTAGTCGGAGTACTTGACCGTGTCCCGGATGTGCACGTCCTGCGCCATGTAGCCGTTGCCACCGGCGAAGTGAAGGATCCCCTCGCCCTTGGTGTACACCGGGAACCAGTAGTGGCCGTCCACCTGCTGCCGCCAGGTCATGAACGGCGGATGCAGATCCTCGCTCCCTTTGCGCGTATCGTCAGGAACCATCCTGCCGTTGGTGACCACAATCTGCAGGTCGGTCGCGTCCACCCAGATACGCCCCAGCAGGTAGCGCTTCTTCTTTTCGATGACTTTGGGGCTCACGTCGAAGACGTAGCAGTCCAATTCATCCACCTTCTGCCGGCCCACGTACTTCACGTCGTACTGGCCGATATCCTCCGCGGTCAGCACAAAGGGGTATCCCCGCTGGATATCCTGAAGATCGGACGGCGACATCATCACTCGCACCAGCGTGTTTTCCGGAGCAAAAACCACCTTTTCCGTGCGTGCCCCGGTGGGGTCGAAGATCACGTCGTCCACCTGATACCACTCCCCATCCACCTTGTTGTCGTCGTCCACGGTCTGCACCCGGGCAACGCGGCGGTAGGTATAGTGGTTCAGCGCCTGCTGGAACTCGCTCTCCTTGGCGGCAAACTGGCGGATGATCTCCTCCGGCGCCGTTGCGGGCGCGGAGATGTCCATGGGGCCGAATCCCGCGTCCAGCGCCATGGGCGTAAAGCTGTCTTTATTCTGCCCGCCGGCGGCCAGTGTTAACCCCGCGGCCACCACCATCGCCATCCACCATCGCTTCCGCACCCTGGTTTCTCTCCTTCAGCGGTTCTGTCAATGGCCCGCGCCCGCCCGGCCCGGTCCCTCAGATCTCTCGCTCGTCTACAATGTTAGACGCATAGGCTGGGCTGCCGGATGGCTCCAGAATCAAGGGGCAGGGAACCCGTGAGCGGAGCGAAATGTCCCCATCCCGCCGGTTAAACGATTTTCTGGACTCCATGTGCACAGCGGTGCTCTGCTTGCGTCCAGTGGGGGCCGGCAGGCGGCTTGCGGTATATACCCGGTTCGCACCCGCAAGAGTCAAGCCAACCGCGTTTGCCATCGATGAGCACTGAAGGAGATTTACAGCTTTCATGCCCGATTACTACCAAATTCCAGCTCTCATCCTGACTGCGCTCCTGCTGCCTGCCTTCGGGCATCTCTATTTGCGCTTCCGCGACACCCGCACCCTGCTCTGGTTCCTCGGGTTTGTGTTCGCCATCATCCGCATGCTTCTGCTTTACAAACTGGGGCCGTGGAATTTTTCCGATGGCGCTCATCCCTGGATGACAGCAGCCGGCCAGACCTCCATTCTGATCAGCTCCGCCCTGTTTCTCGCCTCGCTGTCCCCGCTGCGCTTTCGCATTGGCCGTTTCAATGTCCTATACGTGATCCCCTACACCATTCCGCTGGTTGTCTATTCGATCCTCTATTACGGTGTTCTCCGCGGCACAACGCCCTCGGGGTCACTGTATCTGGTCTTTCCCGCGGTGGGGATTCTTTCTCTAATCGCGGGCTTCTTTTGGGCTATGGCGAAAGGCAGTTTGCCCACCTGGCTGGGCGTGGGCCTCTGCTCCGTGGGCGGCATTGCCGGTCTCTGGAGCTATTTCACAATGGGACCCGGTTTCCCGCTCACTTTCGTCGAGTGCTGCAATCACATCCTGACCGCTTTACTGCTCATCTTCGTCTTCCGGCGCATGTCTACGGGCATGATCCTGAGCGTGATGGGATTCCTGCTCTGGTCGGCCCCCGTTCTGCTCTTCTTTCCGGTGGTTTCCAACTCGCCGGCGCTTGATCTGGCGCTCACCCGCGCCATCGTCCTGGCCAAGGTGGTTGCCGCGCTGGGCATGATCCTGTTGGCGCTGGAGGACCAGCTGGCCATCAACAAGGGCGCCGAGGTGCGCGAGCGCAGAGCCCGCCGCGAGCTGGAGGCCTATACCAACCTCATCCTCTCCCGCCGCCGGGTTGAGGACTTTGACCACCAGGGCGCCGAGATCTGCCAGACCGTGGTCGCGCAAAGCCGCTTTTCCCAGGCCGCGCTGCTGCTCCAGACCGCGGGACGGTATCGCCTCGCCGGTTCCGCGGGACTTGACCCGGCAATCGCCACTGCCCTCGACGAACTGGCCGCCCGCATTCCCGTCGAGGGCTTCCTCACGCCCGGCTCTGCCGCGCCTGCCGTCGAGCACAGCCAAGCCCTCAAACTCGACCTTGAGCCCTGGCTCCGCCCCGGCGACGACCTCAAGCGCCTGCGCTTCACTTCCGCCCTTGCCGTCCCCATGACCGGCCGCTCGGGCACTGAAGGCGCGCTGCTGCTGGCCGACATACGCAATCCCCCAGGAGATTCCCTGCCGGGCAGTCGCAAAGACCGTCTCCGCGCCGACGACTTGCTGCCCATTGAAATGCTCACCGCCCGCTTGCAAGCCACGCGCAGCCAGACCATGATGCTTGAAAAGCTCATCGACGCGGAGAAGTTTGCGGGCCTCGGCCAGTTGGCCGGCAACGTCACCCAGCAGCTGAACAACCCGCTCACCGTGATACTGGGCTACGCCTCGCTGCTCGACGAAACTGCCTTGCTCGACCCCCAGGAGCGCAAAGGCATCGAGTCCATTCTCATTGAAGCCCGCCGCATGAAGGCCACGCTGGAGAGCCTCACTCGCATCTCGCGCTCGCAAAGCGGCCAGTTCGCCACCGTCTCCGTCTCTGAAATGCTGGCCGACATGGAACAGCTCTACCGCTCCGTGTTCCTCCACCGCTCCATCGAGTTCCGCCTCAGCATCGCCCCGGCGCTCCCTGGGGTCCTGTGCCATGCCCAGCAACTGCGCCAGGCCGTCCTCCACTGCCTGCAGTTTGCCATTGAAGCGGTCGACAGCCCCAATCCGGGACCAGGCTCGGCTCCTGCCTCGGCAACCGACCAGACCAAGACCATCCGGCTGGAGGCAACCAGGGAAGGAAACCGGGTGCAGATTCTCATTGCCCACTCCGGCCGCGGATTCCTCCATCCCGAGCGCGCCTTCGACCCCTTCGTTCCCGCCCAATTCGCCGGCGAGACAGCCGGCCTCGGCCTCAGCCTCTGCGCCACGATTCTCCGCGACCACAACGGCCGCGCCTCCGCCGTCAACCTCGAGCCCCGCGGCGCCGCCATCCTCCTCGAACTCCAGGCCGCCTGACGGCTGCCCCCTCCCACCCTCCCCGACGCTGCTATGCGGAACCGAGTCATTCCGAGTCAGGCAGTTCGCACCCATTCATCAGCACAAGTTCTGGAACTTCCGCGCGTGGCAAACGTAGATTCAATCAGGACGGGATCGGGTTGGAGGACGCGTGAAACTTGAAATCCAGGAGGTCTCCAAACAATATCGCAGAGGCGTCCTGGCCCTGAACAGGTTCAGCCTCGAACTGAAGCCGGGCGTCCTTGGCCTGCTCGGGCCTAACGGCGCGGGCAAGACCACGTTGATGACCATTCTGGCCACCATTACCAGGGCCACCGAAGGCCGGGTCCTGTGGAAAGGAACAGATATCGCGCGCGATCCTGACGCGCTTCGTTCCGTGCTCGGCTATCTGCCACAGGACTTTGGAGTCTATCCAAACCTGAACGCGGTCGAGTTTCTTGAGTACCTGGCCGCCGTGAAGGGTCTGGACTCCGCAACCGCAACGCGCCGCATCGATGAGCTGCTGGAGCTGGTAAACCTGACTGAAGTGCGCAAGCGCCCGCTGGGCGGCTACTCCGGCGGCATGAAGCAGCGGGTCGGCATCGCGCAGGCGCTGCTCAACGATCCGCAACTGCTGATTGTGGACGAGCCCACAGCCGGCCTCGACCCCGAGGAGCGCGTTCGTTTTCGAAATCTGCTCTCCGACCTCTCCGGCGAGCGGATAGTCATCCTCTCCACCCACATCGTCTCCGACGTCGAAGCAACCGCAACAGATATTGCGATCATCGCCAAGGGCGTCCTCGTGGCCCATGCGGCTCCTGAAGCTCTCCTCCGTCAAGTCGAAGGCAAGGTATGGGAGTGGGTCATTCCCAGCGCGGAGTTGAATGCCGCCAAGGGCCGGTTTCTCGTCAGCAGCACCACCCGCCGCAGCGATGGAGTCCATGTACGCATCCTGGGCGAGGCAGCGCCCATCGGCGCCGTTCCTGTGCCGTCCAACCTTGAAGACGCTTACCTCTACTGCCTCTCCCAGCATCGCGCCGGAGCCCAGCCCGGAGTTCAGCAATGAGCCGACCCCGCGCGCTCTACCAACTGGTCCGCGCCGACTTTCTTGAACGTGTGCGGCGCTATAGCTTCCTGCTCACGCTGGCCTTCTCGGTGTATCTCGGTTATGCGGTCTATGCTGGGCAGATCACTCTTCAACTGGATAAATATCGCGGCGTCAATAACTCGGCCTGGCTTGGCTCGGTCATTGGACTGGTCGCCTCGTTCTGGCTCACCCTGGTCGGCTTCTATATTGTCAAGAACGCCATTCAGCGCGACCGCCAAACCCGCGTGGGCCAGATTCTGGCCACCACACCCATCAGCAAGAGCTTCTATACGCTCAGCAAAGCTCTGAGCAACTTTGCGGTTCTCGGGGCCATGGTTCTCGTGCTGGCCCTCGCCGCCCTTGTCATCCAGTTTTCCCAAGGCGTCGATTCGAACATCGATCTCTTCGCGCTCGTCTCCCCGGTGCTCATTTTCGGGCTCAGCGCCGTAGCCGTTGCCGCGGCGCTGGCCGTGCTCTTTGAGAGCCTTCCCGTGCTGCGTGGCGGAGTGGGCAACATCTTCTACTTCTTCCTGTGGACGGCTCTGATCACCTTCAGCGTGGCCACGCTCGGGAAGGGACCATGGTTCCCCACCTCGTCCGGCTTCACGGATTTCACCGGCATTGCTTCGCTCATGGGCCAGATGCAGGCCCAGGTCCGTGCTCTCGATCCGCAATACAACGGGAATGTTTCCTTCAGCATCGGCGGCCTTCACCCAACCACAGAAACCTTTCTCTGGACCGGTCTCAAATGGACTCCGGCGCTGCTCATCAGCCGGGGAATGCTCTTCGCGATTGCCGTTGCGCTTGCCCTGCTTGCAGCTCTTTTCTTCGACCGCTTCGATCCAGCCCGAGCGGGTTGGCTGACTGCGAAGAGGCAAAGGTCAACTTCAAAATCCGCAGCCCCTGAGCCGGCGCCCACACAGGCTCCAGCAAAGTCTTTCGAACAGAGCGTACTCGATCTGCCCCAGCCGCACTTATCCGCTGCCCATCTCACGCCGTTGCTGCGAACCGCATCGCAGGCCGGTTCGCGCACACGTTTCTTCGCGCTCGCCGCCGCCGAGCTTCGCTTGCTGCTCCGAGGCCACGCCTGGTGGTGGTCGACCGTAGCCGCCGGACTCTTCATTGCCTGTCTGTTTTCGCCGCTCGACGCGGCCCGTTCCGGCGTACTCGTTGCAGCATGGCTGTGGCCCGCTCTGATCTGGTCGCAGATGGGCACCCGCGAGGCGCAATTCTCTACCGGCCCGCTCATCTTTTCAGCTCCGCACGCCGTCCCGCGCCAGCTTCTGGCCACTTACGCGGCAGGAGTGCTCGTCGCAGCCATCACCGGCGGAGGCCTTGGACTTCACCTGCTTTACGAGCGCGACTTCGCGGGGCTCATAGCCTGGGCAACAGGAGCGCTCTTCATCCCCGCCCTGGCCCTGGTGCTCGGCGTAGCCAGCGGCAGCCGCAAATTCTTTGAAGCCCTCTACACGGCATGGTGGTACGTCGGCCCGCTTCATCACATTCACGGACTCGACTTCATGGGAACCACCGCCGCGTCCAGCACGCCAGCCCCTTATCTCGCGGCCGCCGTGTTGCTGATGCTTCTGGCTTACTCCTGGCGAAGGGTCCGCCTGGCTTACGCGTGACCAGCTGGCTTGAGCGTCTCCCGGGGAAGAGAGATTCACTCGCTCTACGTTCCCATCGCAGAATCCGTAGAATAGCCTTAGATGGCTTTTACCGAACAATACGATGTCGCCGTGGTCGGCGCCGGTCACGCCGGCTGCGAGGCCGCCATGGCCGCCGCGCGCATGGGCCTCAAGACCGCGCTCATCACCATGAACCTCGACCTGATCGCCCAGATGAGCTGCAATCCAGCCGTCGGTGGCGTAGCCAAGGGCCACCTGGTCCGCGAAGTCGACGCCCTTGGCGGCATCATGGGCGAGGTGGCCGATGCGGTTGGAATTCAGTTCCGGTTGCTGAATACTTCGCGGGGGCCAGCCGTCTGGAGCCCGCGCGCCCAGTGCGACAAGCAGCTTTACCGCGTAAAGATGCGCGAGGTGCTGGAGTCGCAGGCCGGCCTGCACATCCGCCAGGCCGAGGTCGTTGACCTCGTGATCGAAGAAGCCGCGCCCGAACCGGCCTCGGTCTTCGAAGAGTCCGACGCATTGCCTCGTCCAGCCCGTCTCCGCCGCCGCGTTTTGGGCCTCAAACTTCGCGACGGCCGCCGCCTGCTGGCCGGAGCAACCATCATCACCACCGGAACCTTCCTCAACGGCCTCATCCACTGCGGGGAGGAGCGTTATCCCGCTGGCCGCAGCGGCGAACCGGCCAGCGTTCTCCTCGGCGAAGCCCTGCGCGCGCTGGGCCTTCGCACCTGCAGGCTCAAGACCGGCACGCCCCCGCGCCTGGACGGCCGGACCATCCGCTGGGACGCCTTTGAAGAGCAAGCTGGCGACCTGGACCCCACCCCCTTCAGCTTCCGGACGAAGAAGATCGTTCAACCGCAGGTTAGCTGCCACATCGCCTTCACCACTCCGGAAACCCTCCGTCTGATCCGCGAAAACGTGCATCGCTCAGCCATGTACTCCGGCCAGATCCAGGGCATCGGCCCGCGTTATTGCCCCTCCATCGAAGACAAAATCGTCAAATTCCCCGACAAGACCCAGCACCAGTTCTTTCTCGAACCCGAAGGCCTCAACACCCACGAGGTCTACGTCAACGGCATGTCCACCTCGCTGCCCATGGAGGTGCAGTGGCAGATCGTACGTTCCATCCCCGGCCTCGATCAGGCGGAGATGCTGCGCCCCGGCTACGCCATCGAGTACGACAGCGTGGACGCCACTGAACTCGACCGTACCCTGCGCGTCAAGCAGATGGAAGGCCTTTACCTCGCCGGCCAGATCAACGGGACAAGCGGATATGAAGAAGCCGCCTGCCAGGGCATCATGGCCGGCATCAACGCCGCCCTCTGGCTCAAGGGGCTGGCGCCCTTCACCATGGACCGCTCCGAAGGCTACACCGGCATCCTCATCGACGACCTCATCTCCAAGGGCACCAACGAGCCTTACCGCATGTTCACCTCGCGCGCCGAGTTCCGCCTCCACTTGCGCATCGACAATGCCGACCGCCGCCTGACCCCCTACGGCCGCCGGCTGGGCCTGATCAACGATGAAGCCTGGAGCGAGTTCGAGCAGAAGGAGGCGCGGATGGCAGCGCTGGAACGTCTGCTGACCACCCGCAAAGTCGATGCCGAGCGACTTGCGGCCGCAGGATTCGCCGATCTCACCGCAACCGCCGGCCTCACCTGGGCGCAACTGCTCAAGCGCCCCGAAGTCACTATCGATTCGGTGCTCGCCGCTCTCAGCGAAACCCTCGCCGAGGAGCCCTTGCTCGCCCAACTGTCCGCCGTCTTTACCGGCCAAAATTCAAACCAAAACGCGAAAGCCGGGACGGCCGTCGTGCGCAACGAAGCCCGCGCTGTCGAAACCGAGATCAAATTTGCCGGCTATCTGGAGCAGCAGAAAAAATCCATCGAGAAGCTGAAAGCCGCCGAGTCCGTCGCCATTCCGGAGTGGATCGAATACGGCGCCATCAGCGGCCTATCCCGCGAGATGCGCGAAACGCTGGAGCGCGTTCGCCCCATCACCATTGGCCAGGCCAGCCGCATCCCCGGCGTCACTCCCGCCGCGCTCAGCCTGGTCCATGTCTCCATCCGGCTCCAGGCAGCAAGGCGGCTGGCAAGTTAGCAGTCCGGATTCCGCTGCTAGATTTCGTTTAGTAGCCTACTGCTCAATAAATACGGTTCGCTCTTAGTAAGACACTCCGATGCACAGATTCAGGCAAGCATGCGTGGTCACCGGCACAAACGATTTCCAACGCTTCAGGGCGATTTTGGACCGCGAATCTCACGTTTGAGACGAGCATCTTACTCCAGCGAAAAGCTATTCTCTGGAATAAGAATGCCGTCCATTCCAGAAACCTGCTCTAAGCGGTTCAATCTTCGCCGTTTCTTGAGAGCCTGGCGCCGCCGCTGGCCGCCCTACTGATTGCTCTTGTCGCTCTTGGTGAACAGCGGGATGTGGAAGGGCATCTCGGCGCCGGACTGCTTCCTGGGCTTGGCGTTCGAGTCCTCCCGCAGCACCGTGCGCTGGGAGTTGATGCACAGCCAGCCGCCGTGCGCTCGCTCGAAGACGTGCGTAAAGATGCCCTTCTCGTCCAATTGGGCCGAATTGACCTTGTGGTGCAGCGCATAGGTTCCGTTGGCCACGGCGATGTCGCCCAGCATGCGCACCGTGATCACCCGCTGAACCAGATGGATCGTCTTGTCCTCGCCCGTTATCACAAAGGCCACCTGCTGGTTGCGCGTGGTGATGTCGCCGGTGGCGGAAACATCTACAAATAAAGGAGATAAAACCAGCTCCAGGCCGTACTGGTCGCGCTCGTTGACGGCGTTCGACCAGGCATCCTCAATCTTCTGGAACTCCCGAATCTCCGGGCTCCCGGAAGACGTGGCGCTGGGCTGGGCAGGCGCCGGAGCGGGGTTCTGGGCAACGGAAGCGCAGCAAAAGAGAAGAAGAGCAGAAAAGCAAGCCAGAATACGGGTCATACGCAGCACGAACTCCTACCTCTAATGATAGCTCTACAAATGATAGCTGTTGGACTCGGAAAACGCGCCGGACGGGAGCAGTAAAAAGAGGATCGGCTCTTAGAACCTCTCTAAAAACCTTGGAGTTGAAGGGGACGAGCTTCAGGGGATGCGGAAAAACGGCAAAACGGGAACGAATATCCCGGAAATCATCCCTCAGGGGCTAAATACTACAGTTGTAGATCATGGATTTCGGAGGGAGCCGGGGGCTTCAGCCCCCGAAATGAGTGCGAATTTGCGGGGCCTTCAGGCCCGGGCCTTTGCCTCTTTTCTCCGATCAGAAACAAATACAACTGTAGTACTAGGAGTGTGTCGGAAATAGGAAATTCTCACGACGTAACTCATTTAGAATCAAGCGCTTACGTAAAGACGTAGAATTCGTAAGTTGTTGATTCAAGAGGTTGAAAAATCGATTCCCGACAGACTCCTAGAGCAGCGTTTGCAGCCGTTCCGGCTGGTGAAGGGTCACCAGGGAGTCTTCGATCGAAATCCAACCTTCCTTGCGGAACTGGCCCAGGGTGCGGGTTACGGTTTCCCGCGTGGTGCAGGTCATGGAGGCCATCTCCTCGTGGGTCAGAAGCAGCGGGAAGCGGTAGTCCCCACCGTTCAGGTGTTCCCCAATCTGATGGGCCAGCTCCAGAAGCAGCTTTCCCAGCCGCGCGGCCACGGTCTCGGCCAGCGCGATCCGGCAGGCGTCCTGCAGGGCGAAGCGGTACTCCTGGCAGATGCACTGAACAGCCCGCATCTGCGCCTCCTTGTGGCTGCGCAGGAAGCTGAGGAACCGGTCCCGCTCCACGGGCCGCAGTTGCGCGCTGGTCAAGGACTCGGCGGAGACCTCATACACACCATGGGAGAGCACCGCGTACAGGCCGAGCATGGAGCCGGGTCCGGCGATGCGGACGATCATCTGCCGATCCTCAACGCGGCCGGCAGTCAGCTTGAGATAGCCGTCGCAGATCAGATACAGGCAGCGCGCATCCTCGCCCTGATTGAAGAGCGGAGCTTGCGCGGGAAGGGCGATGGTGCTGGTGGCCAGCTCAAGATCGGCCAGTACCGAGCTGCCCAGGGAGCAGAACCAGCCGGGGCGGCGATTGGCGCAGGCCGCACAACCCGCAGGTACCTGCCGGATAAGGTGCTTTTGCCGCACGTGCGCTCCTGCCGTGATCTCAGCGCTTGCCATGGTCATGCCCCTTCCGACCCCGTTCGAGCTCCTTCCCCTCTGCCTTCTCCTGAACCCCGCAGACACCGCAAGGGCTCAAGTTGAGAGGAAAATGCTCTGCGTCTCCCGGAAGAGAGGCTCTTGCTCCATCAAAGTTTGCCCGAGAAGCTACCCCTGTGGATGTGATGGGCCTCACATCTAATTGAGTCCACGCAGGGCGCGGATTTCCCCGTGGAGCGTCAAGTGCCTGGGCTGGACCCGCGTCGATTGAGCGCTAAAGTGCGCTTGTGACGCCCCAAGCCGGACCAGGTCCCACACTTCCGCCAATTCCTGCCTGATTCAAGAAAGGTGTTCAGTCTTATACAGCGGCACAGCCACTTAGCTGTTGAACTGCGAAGGGGGATTTTGCGGCATTTCAGCCGGTCCTGTCCCCCACCAAGGGAAATGCACGTGCGCCAGGGTCATGGATCGCCCTAAGCGCGTTTGATGACTTGTGCGCAGATGGAAATCCAGGTCACTTTGGGGCAGGAAACCGAAGCCGTAAGTTGGTCTCTCCATTATGTGTGACGAACGTCACCGTTTGCGGCGTAAATAAAACGTAGGATGCGCGCATGAAGTGATGCTCCGCACAAAGAGCAGCTTCTGGAAATTGCGGTCCGAAGAACCGATTCTCGATGCGGCGCTTCCCAGGGGGGTGCCATATCTGGCCGGCATGTTGCCGGCCCAGTGGTTTTCAGAAGATGCAACAAGAGCATCCAAGGCGGTATTTTTCATGCATAGAGATGGGCCTGTAACGCGATTGCCGATTGGTGCGGCTCCGGGCAAGCGGCCGGGACTGCGAGCTTGTTTGATGTTGATGCTGGGCGCGAGCATAGCCTGCGCCACTGCTCTTGGCGCTCAGGGGCCCAAAGCCGAATCTGGCGCCAAAGCGGCCGCCGCGCAGGCCAAGGACGCGGCTCCGAGCGCCTATGTGGGAGGTGACATTTGCGCTACCTGCCATGAAGAGGTGAGCAAGAAATTTGCGGACAATCCGCACACCAAGCTTGCAGCACAGCACGGCGCGGCCGGCGTGAACTGCGAAGGTTGCCACGGTCCGGGCGGCGCGCACGTTGAAGGCGGCGGGGACGTGACCAAGATCTTCGATCCCGCCAAGGCTTCGCCCAAAGACGTGACCGCCAAGTGCCTGGGCTGCCACGCGGGAGCGCATCCGAACTTCGATCGTTCTCCTCATGCCAAGGGCGGTGTAAGCTGCATCGGGTGCCACGACATCCACGGCAGCAAGGAGGAATCCCTCCTCAAGGCTCCTCAGCCGACGCTCTGCTATCAGTGCCACACCGATGTGAAGCCGGCGTTCAGTATGCCGTTCCACCACAAGGTCAACGAGGGTCTGGTGCAATGCTCCGATTGCCACGATCCGCACGGCACCTTCGGGAACAACAACCTGAGGTCCACGGCCGATCAGAATATGATCTGCACCAAGTGCCACACGGAGACGCGCGGGCCTTTCGTGTTCGAGCACGCCGCGGTCAAGGCGGAGGGGTGCCTGGGGTGCCACACTCCGCATGGTTCCCAGAACGCCCGGCTGCTGAACATGCCGAATATCAACACGTTGTGCAACCAGTGCCATAGCCCGGTCGCCGCCGGCACGGTGCACTCGATGAACGCAGGATCGTCGGAAATCACGCCATGCATTAGCTGCCACACATTCATTCATGGGTCAAACGCGAATGCGGCGTTCATCAGGTAGGAGTCATGGAGCTCGACCGCGCCCTCCAGGCCCATCGGACGGCGCGGCCCGGATCCCGAACCAACTGGGCACACGAGTTCAAGGTTTCGATGTGAGCAACAATGGTTTTTTTCAAGTGAGGCTTCATATGAAGAAGACAGGCTGGCTTTCCCGGCTGTCCAAACAACAGCCATCTATCGCAATGATCCAGCGCATCGCTGGGAGCATTGGAATCGCCATTTTACTGATGACGGCGGGCATCGCTCTCGCCCAAAATCCGACGCCCGCCACCGCACTTCCGGCGCCGGAGGCACAGATTGCTACCCCGGATGGATATACGATCCATCAGAGCGTGGACCTTGGCGGGCGCATTACCGGCCTCACGGGCAGCGGGGCCATGTACTCGACACTGGTCAATCTGCAGTCCGGGCCGCGCGTGCTTGGCGAGACCTTTGAGATGCATGTGCTCCCGGGCAAGAAGGGTACCCTTGTCGATTCCCTCCGGGCCTTCGGCAGCGGGTTCGGCGGCGATCCCAACAGCTTCACCAAGCTGGACTTCTCCAAGGGCAAGATCTACGAGTTCTCGGGAATGTTCCGCCGCGACCGCCAGTACTTCGACTACGACCTGCTGGGCAACCCGAATATCCCCGGGGGGCAGTCCATTCCCATCGGGCCCTCCACCGCGCCAACCGGTTCGTTTGCCTGGCCGCAGGTGGAACAATCGCCGGTGCTGTTCAACACGGTGCGCCGCATGACGGACACCAACCTCACCCTCCTTCCGCTGTCGAAGGTGACGTTTCGGGCGGGGTACTCGCAGAACATCTTCCAGGGGCCGAGCCTGAGCCCCGGAGCAAGCAGCAACTACTTCGCCGAATCGATCGGCGCCAACGATGCTCTGCTCATGGAATATCAACGCAACAGCTCCGACGACTTCTTTGGCGCGATCGATTGGAAGCCCGTCGAGGGTACCAGGCTGACCTTTGAAGAGGAGGTCGACCACTACAAGGCAGACTCCTACTTCACACTGGCTCCAAGCAGCTTCATCGTGCAGGAGGCGGATGGAACGCCGGTGGCTCCGGGCGGTTTTGACAGCACGGCGCCCTACAGCGCCTTCAACTGCGCTGCAGCCAGCATGGGCGGCAACCCTCTTCTCTCGGCTCCACAGACTGCCGGCGGACTGCCGGTTATCAATGCGGCCTGCAGTGTCGCGGCCAGCTACCTGCGCTCTCAGCCCACGCGGATTCTGTTCCCCACAGAGATTTTCCGGCTGCAAAGCTCCAGCATCAAGAACGTCTCGATGAATGGCGATTTGCGCTACACGAACGCGAACATGAACATGCCCAACTACTATGAGAATTTCCAAGGTCTGGACAACGGTCTGCCGGGCGCCAGTGGCGGGGCACGCTCGATTACATACACGGGCAACGCGACCGCGAAGCGGGAGGTCATTGCGGCCGACTACGGCATCGTCTGGCAGGCTATGCCGAAATTCAGCCTCTCCGACCAGGTGGACTTCTCCAGCGCGCACCAGCCTGGCACCTCCAACATATCGACGGGGGCCACGCTGCTTACGCCCTCAGCCGCGGGGAGCCAAACCATCAACTACTCAGGTCCGCTCACCCCTGGCCCCTCAGAAAAACCCGAAGGCAACCCCAACGGCAACCCCTTGCCTGGCTACTTTGGCCAGAACTTCTTCACCAATAACCTGACCGGGACCTGGGATGCCGGGTCTCGCGCTACGCTCTCGCTGACTTATCGCCACGGTACGCACACCATCGCCCAGGGCAGTCCTCATAACACTCCATTAGCCGTGGGTTCGACTACAAACGGAACCGTAACCATCAACGAAGACGGTGGAATCTTCAACGCCGCCCTGCGTCCCACCGCCAATTGGGATGTCAATGGCACGGTCGAGGCGCTCTACGCCGACAACGCATTCACCCCAGTCGGTCCGCGGCAAACCAGGCACTACAGAGTGCATACCCTGTACAGGCCAAAGCCCTGGGCGACGCTGTCGGGCGCCTGGAACGACCTTGAGCGGCACAACAACACGAACAACAACCAGAGCGCCATCGCAGCAGGCGATGACCCGTACGAGGGCCCGATCGACCATGTCGATCACAGCCGGGTGGTGAGCCTGGGCGCGGTGCTGATGCCGAATGAGCACTATGGGCTCGATTTCGATTATGCCTATAGCGATGTGTATGCGGCGACCAACATCTGCTATGACAATGGCGCCCAGAACCCCTCGACCGTCGTGGGCCTGCCCGGCACTGCCTCGACCAACAGCAGCGGCGGGCCGAATGTATGCCCTGGCGCGTACACCAGGGGGTCGACGACCCAGCTCGCGGACTGGTTTGCCAGGGACTTCATGGATGCTCCTACGCAGTACGGATCGGTGGCTCTGGCGCTGTCCCCCGCCAAATCAATCCACTCCAATATTGGCTATCGCATCAGCGCTGTGAGCGGTAATCAGTTTTTCAACGATGCGCGATCGGTGAACGGCTCACTGCAGTCTGCGTATCAATCGCCCTTTGTGAATCTTGCATGGACGCTTCATCCCGGACTGATCTGGAAAGCGGAGTACAACTTCTACGGCTACGGCGAGGGCGGTCCTTCCGGCCCGCAGTACTGCAGCACTTCAACGTCTCTGACATCGACAGTTGTTCCTTGCACCTCTCTGCCCGAACAGACCGGTCTAACCGAATCGCCTTCCGGTCTGACCGCGCCCCGGAACTTTCATGCGAATAACGTGACCCTTGGACTGCATTACGAGTTCTGAGGGGAAACCGCCGTCCCTGAAGAAGATTGCCGGGGCGGACCGGAATTGGGGGTTTTACCGTTCCGCCCCTTCTTTAGAGGAGGGGCGGAATCGCCGCAGGACAAGGAATTTCCATCCGGCACAACCGGAGTAAAACGTTCTTTCTGAAGAAGCCGCACACGGCCGGCGGCGCCTGAGCGTACACTGGCCGTGGTAATTTTTCTGGAGTTTTACGATGACAAAAACGATTCGATCCCAACTGGTGCTGGCCGTGGTTGTTTCTTTGGCCGGCGCCGTGGGCTTGGCCCAATCCTCGGGCGAAGCGACCTACAAAGCCAAGTGCCAAAGCTGTCATGGCGCCACCGGCCTCGCCGACACGACCGCAGGCAAGGCCTTGAAGGTGAAGCCGGTCACCGATCCGGAGGTCAAGAATTTCGCCGAGGGCAGGATGATCGACGCCACCACGAACGGCATGGGCAAGATGCAGCCGTTCAAGGGGAAACTCACCGACGCGCAGATCAAGGACGCGGTGGCCTACTTCCGTACGTTCATCAAGTAAGGAACCATCGGCGCAGTTCCCGGATTTGCGAAGGGAATTGCGTCGATCAGTTTGAGATGGCTTTGGCTGCCATCTTGATTGCTGCTCCGGGCGACTGACAAGTTGTAGCCTGGGGTTGGGTAGCAGAAAAAACTCCACCCAGCAGGCGCGTCCCCAGGCACCCTGGCCGTGGAAATACTCAAGGAGTATCGCAATGACAAAGACGATTCGATCCCAGGTGGTCCTGGCCGTTGCTGTTTCTCTGGCCAGCGCCGTGTGCCTCGCCCAATCCGGCGGCGAAGCGACTTACAAGGCCAAGTGTCAAAGCTGCCACGGCTCCGCCGGCACCCCCAGTCCGGGGATCGCCAAGATGATGGGTGTGAAGCCGGTTTCCGATCCGGATATCCAGAAGCTCACGCCGGACCAGATGTTTACCTCCGTCAAGAACGGCAAGGGCAAGATGAAGCCGGTCGCGGGACTCACCGATCAGCAGATCAAGGACGCGGTGGCCTACTACCGCGGGCTCAAGTAGCCCCAACCATCGGTCCGGCAAGTAGAACCAGGCCCGTCTGCAGCGAAACTGCGATCCGTGTACCCGAATTCACGGCCTTGAGGTGTTGATTTAGCAACACTTCAAGGCCCTTTAGTGTGCCGCAATCGGGTTTTCGCTCCCACTGGCGGGCCATCCAATCAGTGTGGGGGACAAAGGTGCCATTGCTTCAAAGATTTCGCGAGAGCTGGGTGCGCCCGGCTCTGTTCTTCGGCAACAACCCCGTCAGTCTGGCAGGCGGCGCCATCACCAGCGCCTCCGGCGTGACCATGATCGGCTATTGGCTGGTCGAGATCTTCGGCCGCCCCAATGACAACCCCTACCTCGGCATCATCTTTTTCCTGCTTCTGCCCGCTCTGTTCATAGCCGGATTGGTGCTAATCCCGGTGGGCGTGTTTGTGCGCCGCAGAAAGCTCCAAAAAGCCGGGCAGATTCCCGCCGAATTCCCCAAAATCGATCTCAACGACCGCGTCTTTCGCCACGGCCTGGATATCGTGCTGGTGGCCACTATCGTCAACCTGCTGGTCGTGGCCATGGCCAGCTATCGCGGTTCGGCCTACATGGACTCTCCGCAGTTTTGCGGCCAGTCCTGCCACGTCATGCATCCGGAGTACACAGCCTACAAGATTTCCGCGCACTCCCATGTGGACTGCGTCGCCTGCCACATCGGCTCGGGCGCGGCATCCTACTTTGCCGCCAAGGTGAACGGCACCAGGCAGCTTCTTGAGGTGACTTTCGATCGCTATCCCACTCCGATTCCTTCGCCGGTCGAGAATCTGCGCCCCGCGCGGTATATCTGCGAGGGCTGCCACACGCCGGCCCGGTTTGTCGGCGAAAAGCTGCTGTTGAAGTCCAGCTTTGCCGACGATGAGAAGAACACCGAGACCCAGACGGTGGTGGTTCTGCACCTGGGCGGCCGGGATTCGCTCTCCCAACTGAGCGGGATTCACGGCACTCACCTGGGCCACATCGAGTACGTCGCCACCGACCCAACCCGCACCACCATCCCCTGGGTACAGAAGCGCAACCCGGATGGCTCGGAGACCGTGTTTGCCACGGCCGCCGCGGGCAACGGCATTCCCCAGGGGGAACGGCGGGTCATGGATTGCATTGATTGCCACAACCGCGCCGCGCACACCTTTGTAACCGCGGAAGACGCGCTCAACCGGGCCATGGCTGAAGGTGCGGTCAGTCCGAATCTGCCCTGGGTTCACAAGGAGAGCCTGGAGCTGCTCAATGCCACCTACGCCTCCGAGGCTGAAGCGAGCACGCAGATTCCACAGCAGCTTCAAGCCTTCTATCGCTCCCAGCATCCTGAGGTCCTGGCCGCCAAGGCCGCGCTAGTCAAGTCCGCCGGCGATGAGTTGGTGTCTCTCTATACCCAGAACGTGTTTCCTTTTATGAAGGTGACCTGGGGTACGCACCCCAACCACATCGGCCACATGAGCTATCCGGGCTGCTTCCGCTGCCACGATGGCGACCACACGGCCAAGGGCGGCACCAGCATCACCCAGGACTGCGCCGCCTGCCACAACCTGCTGGCCGTGGACGAAGCCAAGCCCAAGGTTCTTTCCGACCTCGGCATTCAATAGAAAACCAGACCGCAGCCCACCGCCCCAGCGGCTTCAACCCGTCGTTGGGGCGCTTGGTTGACCATTTCTTCGCATCATAATTCTCTCGCTTGCCACCTAACTCCTCCTCCATGATCTCCTGCTTGAGAACCCTCCATCGCAATCCAATCGGGGCCACAGCTTTTTCCGAAATGAGCTAACTCCGCCAACCCCGCTCCCACACAGACCTTCCCCCGCCGTGGTAGGCTGGCCTTTCGCACTCAAGGAGCCCGATTCCGCATGCATTCCAGCCAGCCTATACACTTCAATCTTGTCGCCGCCGCCCACGCCTCCATGATCGAGCACGGCTTCCAGCCCGACTTCCCCGCCGGAACC
Source organism: Occallatibacter sp. (assembly GCA_049509995.1). Lineage (GTDB taxonomy): Bacteria > Acidobacteriota > Terriglobia > Terriglobales > Acidobacteriaceae > Telmatobacter. The sequence goes on from JBEKZJ010000053.1 coordinate 22,011, forward strand.
GATTCCCAGCTAGCCGCCATTCAGGCCCATCCTCAGCCGCCCGCCGTCCCCGGCATTCAGGACCTGCGCAACCTGCTTTGGTCCTCGATCGACAACGACACTTCCAAAGATCTCGACCAGATCGAGTGGGCTCAGCCGCTGCCCGATGGCCGCATCCGCGTGCTTATCGGCGTCGCCGACGTAGATGCGCGCGTCAACAAGGGCACCATTATCGACAGCCACGCCCGCAGCGAGACGACCTCGGTTTATACGGGCGTCAAAGTCTTTCCCATGCTCCCCGCCGAGCTTTCCGAGGGGATCACCTCGCTCAATGAGAACGAAGACCGCGTGGCGCTGGTCGTCGAGTTTGCCGTGGACCAGGCCGGCACGGCCTCCGACGGCAAGGCCTACCGCGCTCTGGTCCGCAACCGCGCCCAACTGGCCTACAACGGCGTCGGCGCCTGGCTTGAGGGAACGGGCCCCGCTCCGGCCAAGGTGGCCGCCAGCGCCGATCTGGCCGCCCAGCTCAAGCTTCAGGACTCCGCCGCCCAGTGCATGGTTGGCGGGCGCTTCCAGCACGGCGCGCTCGATCTTGAAACCATCGAAACCACTCCCGTGACCTTGGCCGGCGAGGTGGTGGACATCACCCGCCTGCAGAAGAACCGCGCCACCTCCCTCATCGAGGAGTTCATGGTGGCGGCCAACGGCGTCACCGCCCGCACCTTCGAGCAGGCCGGCGTAGCCTCCATCCGCCGCATCGTGCGCACGCCCAAGCGCTGGGACCGCATCGTCGAAGTGGCCGCCGGCCTGGGCACAACGCTGCCCGCCCAGCCCGACTCCAAGGCCCTCAACGACTTCCTGCTCGCCCAGAAGCAAAAGGACCCGGATCACTTCCCGGATCTGTCTCTCGCGGTCATTAAGCTCATGGGTCCCGGCGAGTACGTCCTGGTCAAGCCCAACGAGCCTTCCCCCGGCCACTTCGGCCTCGCCGTGCAGGACTACACTCACTCCACCGCTCCCAACCGGCGCTTCCCGGACATGGTGGTCGAGCGGCTGCTGAAGGCATGGCTCGCCAAGGCGCCGCAGCCCTATTCCGAGGACGACCTCAACGCCATCGCCATCCGCTGCACGCTGATGGAAGACGCTGCTCGCAAGGTCGAGCGCGAGATGCAGAAGCGCATCGCCGCCGTCGTCCTCCACCCCCGCATTGGCCAGAGCTTTCCCGCCATCGTCACCGGCGTCAACAAGTACGGCACCTTCGTCCGCACCCTTGACCCTCACGTGGATGGAATGCTCGTCCAGGGCGGCAAAGGCCTCGACGTAGGCGACAAGGTCACCGTCAAGCTGATCTCCACCGACCCCCAGCGGGGATTTATCGATTTTGCGGCGTGAAGGGCCGGTTTATTGCTTTACCGGCTGCTGCACCAGCCCCACCAGGTGCCCCTCGGGATCGGTGAAGCCAGCGATGATCCCGCCGTCGGGGATCGGATGCGGCCCGAAGGCCTTTTGCCCACTCTTGGTCTCGATCAGGGCCAGCGCCGCCTCCACATCCGCAACCTCAACATAAAAAGTGACATGGCGCCGGGCTTCCCCTGTCGCGCCGATCCCCCCGCCGATGCCCGAGCCTGTATTCACCAGCGAATACCCCTCCATCACGGGGGTAATCTGCCAGTCGAATACGCCACTGTAGAAGTCGCTCAGCAGTTGCTGGTTCTCGCCAATAATCTCGAAATGCACAACCGGATTGGGCATGGAAACGCTCTCCTCGCAAATCTGACGTGAAGCCTACTCTACACGCCCAACCCGCGGAAATTCGAACCAAAATCCCCCGGCAAAAAATATTTTTCCAAACCCTCTTGCAATCTATCGCAGATTGCGATATATCTATCGCATATTGCAATGGGCCACCAGCCGAAAGGCGCTGCCATTGCAGGCAAGTTCAGGAACATCGGCATGCTGCCAACCGATAGCTGGAAGCTAGCGGCTAGAAGCTGAAGGCTGCTCTTATGAAGCTCGGCGAAAAAATCCGCTATCTCCGCGAAGTTGAGGGCAGCATCAGAGGCCTTGACCGCGACCTGAGCCAGCAGGAGACGGTTCGCGCCATCGAAGCCGAAACCGGCTCCAAGCTCAGCCAGAGCTACCTCTCGCAGATCGAGAGCGGCGCCCGCCCCCACCTGACCAACACCACGCGCCAGATTCTCGCCACTTTTTTCAAGGTTCACCCCGGCTACCTGGTCGACGACCCCGAAGGCTACCACCCCGAGCTGCAAAGCGTCCTGCGCTCGCTCGAAGACAAGCTCGACCTCTGGCTCGTCTCCGGCGCCGAGCGCTTCCGCCGCGACCCCGAGCTGATGGCCGCCCTGCTCACCCTGGCCCGCTACGAGCGCTCCCGCGAATGCCTGCTGCTGCTCGAAGCGATTCTTCAGACGCCGGGCCTCATGCCGCGCCTCACTGAAGTGCTGCGCCCCAAACTTGAACCCAAACCCCTGGACTTGAAGGCGCAGGGACCCAGCGCAAGGCAGACTGGACCACGCAAGCCCGAATCACGCAAGCCCGAAGCACGAAATCAGGTACAGCAAAAATGACCTGGGAACTGTTCTATCTCGTTTGCTTTGTCGTTGGACTGCTGCTCAGCGCCCTCTCGCTGCTGGGCGGGATGGGCCACATCGGCTGGCACATCCACGCGCCGCATATGCCCCACCCGGTCCACATCCCAACCGTCGCCCACATCCCGCACGGACTCCCGCACGCCGCCTACGTCCCGCAGACCGCGCCCGGCCTGCCATCAGCTCAGGGAACCGCTACTGTTCCTTGGTGGAATGCCTTTTCCATCATGGTCTTTCTCTGCTGGTTTGGCGCCGCCGGCTACCTGCTCACGCGCTACGGCAGCTTTGTCGCCGCGGTCGTCGTGGTGCTGGCCCTGGTCTGCGGCGTGGCCGGAGGAGCCATCGTCTTCTTCTTTCTCGCCAGGGTTCTGCTCCCCCACGAGCGCGAACTCACCGCCGACGAAACGGCAGTCACCGGCGTAGTGGGCCGCGTCTCGGCCCCCATTCGGGCCGCCGGTATCGGAGAAATTGTCTACGAACAACTCGGCGCGCGCTGCTCTGCCCCGGCGCGTTCCGAGGACGGCGTACCCATTCAAAAACAGGAAGAGGTCTTCGTCGTCCGCTACGAAAAGGGAATTGCCTATGTTCGCCGCTGGGAAGACCTGCCGGAGATAGGCAAAGAACAGGGAACGAGGGAACAGGGAACAGGGGACAGGTCCGGCTAGTTTTCCTGGCAACCAGGAGCGCAAAACACGCGTTTCTGTTCCCTAATCCCTGTTCCCTGACCCGGCTGAAAGGACCGGGGCCTCATGACCACCGACACCACCGTGCTGATAGCAGACATGGCCATCCTGGTAGGCATCTTCCTGCTGGGATTGCTGGCCAAAGTCTTTCCCAGGACCGGCCGCAACGCCGGCTCCAGGCAGTGATCGGGAGCCGGCGATCAGCGATCAGTTACAGGCTGCAATAGCCGGCAACTAACAACTGAAGACTGATAACTGGCAACTGATAACTGATGACTGGCAACTGACAACTGACAACTGGCAACTGGCAACTGGCAACTGACAACTGACAACTGGCAACTGACAACTGACAACTGGCAACTGACAACTGACAACTGACAACTGATAACTGGCACTTAACCATCCACCACTCACCTCCCGGGCGAAAGGGCCGGGATTGCAATGACCAATGAAATTGTTCTGATTGTCGGACTAGGCATACTGGCGCTGATTATGATCCTCGGCCTGGTGGCCCGGATGTATCGCAAGGCCGGACCCAACGAGGCTTTGATCGTCTACGGATTCCGCGGCCCCCGCGTCATCAAGGGCCACGGCACGGTGATCTTTCCCATGGTGGAGAACTGCCGCGAGCTGAGCCTGGAGCTGATGAGCTTCGACGTCGCCCCGCAGCAGGACCTCTACACCAAGCAGGGCGTCGCCGTAACCGTCGAGGCGGTTGCGCAGATCAAGGTGCGCAGCGACCAGGCCTCCATCCTCACCGCGGCCGAGCAGTTCCTCACCAAGGCGCCGCCCCAGCGCGAGGGCCTCATCCGCCTGGTCATGGAAGGCCACCTGCGCGGCATCATCGGCCAGTTGACCGTGGAGCAGATCGTCAAGGAGCCGGAGATGGTGGGCGAACGGATGCGCGCCACCTGCGCGGAAGACATGAGCAAGATGGGCCTGGAGGTCATCTCCTTCACCATCAAGGAAGTCCGCGACAAGAACGAGTACATCTCCAACATGGGCCGCCCCGACGTGGCCCGCATCAAGCGCGACGCGGAAATGGCCACGGCCGAGGCCGAGCGCGACACCGCCATTCGGCGCGCCACCGCTCTGCGCGAGTCCGCAGTGGCCAAAGCCCAGGCTGACCAGGAGCGGGTCATCGCCGAGACCGCCTCGCAAACCCGCCAGGCAGAGGCGCAGCGCGATCTGGAGATCAAGAAGGCGCAATACTCCGAGCAGAGCCGTCGCCAGCAGGCCACGGCCGACAAGGCTTACGAGCTGCAGACCAACGTCATGTTGCAGCAGGTCACCGCCGAGCAGGTGAAGGTGCAGCAGGTCGAAAAGGAGGGCCAGATCAAGGTTCAGGAAGCGGAAATCCTGCGCAACGAAAAGCAGCTTATCGCCACCGTCCTCAAGACCGCCGAAATCGAGCGCCAGCGCATTGAGAACCTGGCCAACGCAGAGAAGGCGCGCCTGACCGTCGAAGCCGAGGGCCGCGCATCCGCCATCCGCGCCCAGGGCGAAGCCGAGGCCAGCATCATCTTTCAGAAAGGCGAAGCCGAAGCCAAGGCCATGAGCGTCAAGGCCGAAGCCTACCAGCAGTGGAACCAGGCCGCGGTGGTCGACAAGCTGCTCACCAACATGGCCGACGTTGTCCGCGCCATGGCCGAGCCGCTCAGCAAGGTGGACAAGATCACCATCGTGTCAACAGGTAGTGATGATGCCGCCGGCGCGCACAAGATTACCGGCGACATGACTCGCATCGCCGCCCAGGTCCCAGCACTTTTTGAGGCCCTCAGCGGCATGGACATCAAGCAACTCATGTCCAACGTCAAGGCCATGAAGGAGAAACCGCAAGAGAAATAGAAATAGCTGCTAGCCTTCAGCCTCTGGCTCTCAGCCGGTCGAGTGGGAGCCGGAGGCTGGGCGGCTGAATGAACAAACGAAGCACAACTGCCGGTTGTCAACAAAAAGAGCTAGGAGCTGGAGGCTAGAAGCTGAAGGCTGAAAAGGAGAGAACCCCATGGCACTGCTGGAGAGAGTAAGCACCCTGCTCCGCGCGAATCTCAACGACCTGGTGGAAAAGGCCGAGGATCCCGAGCGGCTGTTGAAACAGATCGTCCTGGACATGGAAAACCAGTTGCTCCAGGTAAAGACCCAGGTCGCCATCGCCATTGCCGATGAGCACCTGCTGGAAAGAAAGCGCACCGAGCACCTGGAGCAGGCCGCGGAATGGCGCCGCAAGGCCGAGTTGGCGGTGCAAAAGGGTCACGACGACCTGGCCCGCGCCGCCCTCGAACGGGCGCTGAGCAACGACCAGTTGGTCCAGGGCTTTACCGAGCAGGCCGAAGACCAGAAGCACGAGGCCGACAATCTGCGCCAGGCCCTGCACAAGCTAGACCAGAAGCTGAACGAGACCCGTGCCCACTGCGAGATGCTGGTGGCCGAGCACCGCCGCGCCAAGGTCGTAGGCCGCGCCACCCAGGCCCGCCAGGTCGTCGGCGTTGACCAGGACCACGCCATGGGCCGGTTGAAGAGCCGCGTCCGCATCAAGGCCGCCGAAAATGCCGCCGCTTGCGAAGTCCTGTCCCCTGAGACGCTCGAAGATCGCTTTCAGGCCCTGGAGAGCGAAGACAAGGTCGAACTGCTTTTGAAGGAGATCAAGAGCCGCCAGACGGCCCAATAGAGGCCTAACCCGACCGGCGCTGGGTTTGCCCAGGGCTGCCCAGCGCAAATCTATGTGTCCGCGGAGCGTTCAATTGCGTCTAACAGAAGGGAATCGTATACCCGCAATGAAAAGTAGCCCCGCTGGACGTGCTCAACGGCAACATGCGCCATGGGGTGATTAATCGTCAAGATAGCCCCCTTGAGCTCGGTCCGGCCCGATCCGGTTCGATTCGCCTTTCCAGGCGGACCTACCCAGGCGGGCGCCGACTCCACAACTGGTGAATGGATGCGTTTGGCCTCTCGTCTTCTTTCTGCGACATTTTTCACCGGCATCGCCCTCTTGGCGCTGCCATGTGCTCTTTTTTCGCAGGAACCAGGCTCCGCCCTCGTCGTTACCGCCGCCGCAGAGCTTCCTGACGCTCCCCAGCCGCAGTTTGCGCTTGCCGCGGACCAGTCCCCCGATCAACAGAACCAACCCCAGCAGACCCCAGCCACACAAAATCAGACCCCCCCGCAGCCGGCCCCGAGTTCCACGCCTGCGCAGAGCCCTACCCCAGCCCAGACGCCCGCCGATCAGGGCAGCTCAAGCTCCCAAACCGCTGCCCAGCAGCCCGGCACGGAAAAAAGCCAGCACGAAAAAGCAGAAGAACAGCTCAAGGAAGAGGAAAAGCAGCGCACCCTGGGCGTCGTACCCGCCTTCAACATCTCTTATCGAGCCGACGCTGTCTCGTTGACGGCAGACCAAAAGCTGAGGCTCGCTTTCCGTTCCTCGGTCGATCCGGTCGCCTTTGGCGCCGCAGTTCTGGTCGCCGGCTACCACGAGGCCCTTGACGACGATACCGGATTCGGTTGGGGCGCCGAGGGTTTCGGAAAAAGGTCGGGTGCGGCTTATCTTGACGCCTTCGATGGCGCCATCATAGGTAACGGCATCCTGCCCTCCATCCTCCACCAGGACCCCCGCTACTTCCGCCTCGGCCACGGCGCCAAAACCCACCGGCTGCTCTATGCCCTGGCCACCAATGTCATCTGCAAGCACGACAACACCGGCAAGTGGGAGCCCAACTACTCCAACGTTGCCGGCAACATCATCTCCGGCGCCATCTCCAATCTCTACTATCCCTCCGCCACCTCCGGCTTTGGTCAGACCATCACCAACGGATTGACCGTCACCGCCGAGGGTGGCGCGGGCTCACTTTTCCAGGAGTTCTGGCCCGACATCTCGCGGAAGGTCCTCCATCGGGACCCGACCCACGGCCTCGATGCCCAGGCCCGCGCCCAGGACGCACAAGAAAAGCTAGCCGCACAAAAAGCCAAGGAAGAAGCCAAGCAGAATCAGAAATGACGCCGAAGCATTCAGGCCCAATCGATGGGCTCTACCGCTTCTTCGCCGTTCCGGCAGCCTTCTTGCTCGCGCGCTTGGTGCCGGGCAGCTTCAGCGCGCGCAGCACGGCCAGATTCTTCTCGATCAGAGCGCATCGCTGCTCCACGCAGGCGCGGCTGCGCAGCGGATCCGCGGGGGTATGCAGCACGTAATCCAGCAGCCGCTCGACGCTGCTGGTAGCCACATGCAGACGCGTGTCCGACGAGGCGTAGTAGATGAAGACTTCGCCATTCTTGCGTTCAATCCAGCCATTGCTAAACGCGACGTTCGAAACATCGCCCACCCGCTCCCAGCCTTCGGGCGCGATGAAGTACCCCGCCGGCTTGTGGGTTATCACCCATGGCCGATCCAGCTCGGCCAGGAACAAATACAGCACGTAGCGCAGCCCGGCAGCGGTGTTGCGCACCCCGTGCGCCAGGTGCAGCCAGCCCTTCGGCGTCTTGATCGGCGCCGGCCCCAGGCCGTTCTTCACCTCCTGAATGGTGTGGTACTCGCGGTTGTCGACGATGATCTCCTCGTCGATCACCGCATTCTCGATGCCCGGCGCCAGTCCCCACCCGATGCCGCCGCCCTTGCCGGCCTGGATAAAATCGTCCTGCGGCCGCGTATAGAAGGCGTACTTCCCATCCACAAACTCCGGGTGCAGCACCACATTCCGCTGCTGCGGAGACTTCGATTTCAGGTCCGCCAGCCGCTGCCACGTCTTCAGGTCCCTGGTCCGCGCAATGCCGCATTGCGCCACGGCAGACGATGTGTCCCACTCCGGCGTCTTCGGATCTTTCCGCTCCGTGCAGAACAGCCCGTAGATCCAGCCGTCTTCGTGCTTCACCAGCCGCATATCGTAAACATTGGTGTCCGGGTCGCCGGTCTCCGGCATCAGGATCGGATACTCCCAAAAGCGAAAGTTATCCACGCCATTCGGGCTCTCGGCAACGGCAAAGAACGATTTGCGGTCTGCGCCTTCCACGCGCGCCACTACCAGGAACTTCCCCTCGTCGAGCAGCGCGCCCGCGTTGAACGTGGCATTCACCCCCATGCGCTCCATCAGGAACGGATTCGTCTTCCGGTCCAGGTCGTAGCGCCAGGTGATCGGCGCATGCGCGGCGGTCAGCACCGGAAACTCGTAGCGGTCAAAGACCCCATTGCCGCCGGGCAATTTGCGATTGCGGCGCGCCAGCAGCTTCTCCTGCTGCTTGAATAACTCCTGAACGCTCTTCCTGAAGGCTGCCTGATTCATCCTGCTCTCTCCGGTCTTTCTATGCCTGGTCCGCGCCTCGGCGGCCAAGGCCGTCCAGCCGCTCCATCACCTCAAAGCACGTGCGGCTGTTGTGGTAGGGGCACTTCCACGGCCCCACTTTATCCTGTGCCGCGTCCGGTACGCCCGCCTGCGATACCAGCCAGAACCATTCGCCATGCTCGCGATCGACAATGTATTTTTCGATAAACGCCCAGCTCCGCTCGGCCGCATCCAGAAAGTGCCGCCGCCCCGAAAGCTGGCAAGCGTTCAGGAAGCCGACCACCGCCTCCGCCTGCGGCCACCAATGCTTGTCGGTATCGAGAATCCCCGCCGGACCAGCTTCATACATCAGCCCTCCATCGGCATCCAGACCCTGCTCGTAGACCGTCTGCGCCATCTTCACAGCCACAGCCCGCACGCGCTCCAGAACGTCCGTGTCGCCAAGAACCTCCGCTGCCTCGCACAGCAGCCAACTCCCCTCAATGTCGTGCCCAAACGAGATCTTCTCCGATCGCGGCCGCCACTCCTCGTCGAAGAACAGAATGAAGTGGTAGTTGGTGGAATCGATGATGAAGCGGAGAAAGATTTCGATCAGTTGCCGCAGCCGGAAGCGGACCGTCGGGTCCTCGTGGTGGCGCAGCAGCGTGACGTAGGCCTCCAGCAGGTGCAGGTGCGTGTTCATGGACTTCTTCTCGTCCAGATCCACATCGCTCAGGCGCTGGTCCACGGCCAGCGTCCAATCGCGCTCATAGGTCTCAAAGTAGCCGCCGTGCGCCTCATCGTGGCTCGAAGATTCAATCTGCTCCATCAGCCGCATCGCCCTGGCCATCGCCTCGCTGTCGCCGCTCGCGTGGGCGTACTCGGCCAGCGCGTACACAGTAAACGCCTGCCCATAGATGCGCTTCTTCGTGTCCATCGGGCGGCCCTGGTAATCGACCATCCAGTAGACGCCGCCAAACACCTGGTCCCAGAAGAAGCGCGAGAGGTATTCATACGCGCG
>JBEKZJ010000054.1:0-31528 GCA_049509995.1 Occallatibacter sp.
CAAGAAAGCCGGCTACCAGGTGAAGGCGTTGCACCGGGATGTGCCGCGGTTCGACAACCGTTAGACCGCTTGAAATCGGGACATGAAGTATCAAGCGATTCCGATATGTGCATGGAAAGGATAGAAACATGAAAATGAAGCACTGGCTTGTTGCCACTCTGGTTTGTGGAATTTTCTCCATTACAGCGTCGGGACAGCAGAGCGCTAGTCCCGCGTCCAAACCCGCTGATAGCGGGCCGTCCCTGGCGGTTACGATGCAGCTCATCCAATCCAAGCTGAACGAACAAGGAAAGCTGAATTGGACTACTTACTATCATGACAGTGCCGATGGGACGAATTGGAACTATAAGCTCAGCTTCGAGGCCAGCAAAGTGGTTGCCGACGCGTCGGCCTGCACGATCGGCTATCACTACAACATCACGCGGGATGGCGTAAAGCTCTCCGATGACGACGCTTCGTTCAGCCTGCACGATGTGCAGGACGTGACGCTGACTACAGGCGACCAGCGCCAGAACAAGAATGATGCGGCCGCCGGGCATACAACCTGGACCGCGAAGGTAGATCCGCCTATCTTCGACCTTATGGTGCGAGGGCAGGAGAAAGCGGAGTTCTACTTTTTCTTTACCGATGAAGACACGGCCAACCGTGTCACGAAAGCCATGGGGCACGCGGTGGAACTATGCGGCGGCAGCAGGGGCACGTTTTAGGCTGGCTTCTCCCATCGAGCCCTCAGACGCAGCCGCAGATTTCGGTCTTCGGCTGCGCGTCTGAGGACGAGGCTTAATACTTGACGATGGCGGCGAAGGAGTCGGGCTTGCAGCAGGCGGCCTTCGCGGCGCAGGCCAGTCCAGGGTGGAAGCGGGTAGAAATTCCTGCTTCTTCCGTTGCCATGAAAAGGAGACGAAATCATGAAAATGAGAAACTGGCTTGCAGTCAGCCTTTGGTGCGGAATCGCTTGCACGCTCTATGCACAACAGCCCGTTGCGCCTCCGCCCAGACCGGCATATGAGGCGCCCTCAAACGCCGAAGTGCTGAAGCTGCTGCGGGCAGGAATGCCTGAGAGCGTGGTCCTGTATAAGATCCACGCTATAACCGGCAGATTCGATACCTCCGCCGATGCGCTGATCGCGCTCAAGCAGGCGGGCGCGACGGAAGCCGAGCTGTACGCGGTGCTGGCTCAGGGCGAAACGGCCGCCAGGCCCGCGGAGCAACCGCCCGCCGCCGTGTCTGCCGCCAGCGGCCCATCCCTCGCCGAGTCCATGCAATTTGTCCAGGACAATCTGAACGGCCTCGGCAAGGTCGCCTGGGGCGATTTTTGCCAGGACACAAGCAACGGCAGCACATGGACCGACACACTCACATCCGAGATTGGCAATGTTGTTGCCGATCAGAACCAATGCCGTATCTCCTTCCATCGCAAGGCGGCAAATGGTGATAAAACCTACACGGACGAGGATAGCGTCTTCTCGCTGCGCGATGTCCGGGAGATTGTGGTCGAGCCCTACGAAAAGGCTGAAACCGAATGGTCCGCGAAGAACGGCCACCCCAACATCATCACCGTATCCACCAGCCCCTCCGTCACAGCGCTCATCGTGCGTTCATCGCAGGGCGAGGAGGATGTCTTCCGTTTCACCGACGCCACGCTTGCCGACCGCGTCGCCAAGGCGCTTAACCTTGCGGTCGAACTGTGCGGCGGCGGCAAAGATAAGTTTTAAGCCGGGAACTGGACCATGAGCCAGGATGCGTACGGTCGCGAAGTTGAATTCGCGGCCGTACAGGTGGCTCGGCATAGATCAGTACTTGACGATGGCCGTGAAGGAGTCGGGCTTGAGGCTGGCGCCGCCCACCAGAGCGCCGTCGATCTCTTCCTGGCCGATCAGCGCAGTGGCGTTGTCAGGCTTTACGCTGCCGCCGTAGAGGATGCGCATGGCCGCTGCGACTGCGGGACCCAGCAGTTTGGCCACCTCGGCGCGGATGATCTTGTGCGCGTCCACGGCCATTTCCGGCGTGGCGGTCTTGCCGGTTCCGATGGCCCAGACCGGCTCGTAAGCAATCACAATCGGCGCGGCCGCTTCTGCCGTGATGCCGGCCAAAGCTCCCCTGATCTGCGTCTTGAGAACCGAGGCCGTCTTGCCCGCCTCGCGCTCGGCGAGCACTTCGCCGATGCAGACCACCGGCACCACGCCGTGCTTGAGCGCGGTATGCAGCTTCTTGTTGACAATCTCGTCGGTCTCGGCAAAGTACTGGCGGCGCTCGGAGTGGCCGATCAGGGTATGCGTTCCGCCCACGGCCTGAAGCTGGCCCACAGAGGTCTCGCCGGTATACGCGCCCTCCTCGGCGAAGTGGATGTTCTGCGCGCCGACAGCCACGTTCGAGCCCTTGGCGGCGGCAATCACCGTGGGCAGAAGAACGGGCGAGGGAAACAGGGCGATCTCGTCGCGGTTGTGGCCGGCTACGAGGGGCAAAAAGGCATCGACGAAGGCCTTGGCTTCGGCAGGCGTCTTGTACATCTTCCAGTTGGCGGCAATCAGGGCTTTACGGGGCATTTTTGGGGGTTCCTCAAGGTGATTCTATTGGATGGAATTCAAGAGACAGGGTGACGGCGGGCACAACGCGGCCGAAGATCTGTGCTAGACTATGACTATAGTCAGTGACTATGGGAGGAATTTGATGGCAACGACGATTCCAGCCGGGGAGTTCAAGGCTAAGTGCTTGAAATTGCTGGACAAAGTCGCCGAGGAGCGCCAGACGCTGGTGATCACCAAGCACGGCAAGCCGGTGGCGCAGGTGACACCGATCCCGGCCCAGCAGAATATCGTCGGGTCGATGAAGGGCAGTGTGCTATGGATGGGTGACATGATCTCTCCGATCGATGTTGAGTGGGATGCGATGAAATGACAGCTTCGGAGAGGGATGGCTCGCGCCTTCATCTACTTGTTGACACGCACACGCTTATCTGGATGGTGGAGGAGGCTCCCCGGCTGGGAGTGCAGACCGCCGAGGCGTTGAACAGGGCTGGATGGGAGAACCGGATTGCGGTTAGCGCCATCACGCCCTGGGAGATCGCACTGCTGGTCAGCAAGGGCCGGCTGCAGCTTGGCTCCGACGTGATGCAGTGGATTCGCGAGGCGCTGGCCAAACCGGGTGTGCAACTGGCGCCGCTGGAGCCGGAGATCGCCGTCGCCAGCACCCGCCTGCCCTGGGAGATGCACCCCGACCCCGCCGACCGCATTCTGGTTGCGACGGCGCGGCATTTGGGCGCGACGCTGGTTACCGCGGATGGGGCTTTGCTGGAGCTTGCAGGGAAGGGATATTTCCGGGCGATGGACGCGACGGTCTAGGCTCCAGAATCCCAGATCCCAAAAGCAGGACCTGGGGCACCCGGCAGGTTTCCGTTCCTCATACAGGTTCCTCTTAAGTGTTCATAAACGAATACCGGTCAATTGGATTGGCAACATAGTGTCCCCCACCACGCCACGAGAAAAACGCATCCGGCGCTCATCTGCCGGATGCGTCATTTTGTGCATGATCGGTGACTCAGCGCCGAAGGCGAGCTGGCCACGCCACAGATGCTACTTGTCCGTCAGCGCGTCCACGCCGGGGAGTTTCTTGCCTTCCAAAAATTCAAGCGAAGCGCCGCCGCCGGTGGAGATGTGTGTGATCTGGTCGGCGACGCCGGCCTGGTTGATGGCCGAGACCGAGTCGCCGCCGCCGATGATGGAGATGGCCGCGTGATTAGCCGCGACGGCGTGAGCGATGGCGTTGGTGCCCACAGCGAAGCGCGGGAACTCGAAGACGCCGGCCGGGCCGTTCCACACAATCGTCCGGGCAGTCGAAACCACTTCCTCAATGGCCGCGATCGACCTGGGCCCGATGTCCAGGCCCTGCCAGTCGGCGGGGAAGTTGACCGAGCAGTCCCAGACCTGGGTGTTGGCGTCGGGGGCGAACTTGTCTGCCAGGATGTTATCGACGGGCAGCAGCAGGCGGACGCCCTTGGCCTTGGCTTTCGCGAGGGCTTCCTTGGCCATATCGATCTTGTCCTCTTCGACCAGGGACTTGCCGGTGGAGACGCCCAGGGCGCGCTCAAAGGTGTAGGCCATGCCGCCGACGATGACCAGCGTATCGACCTTGTCCAGCAAGTTATCGATGACGTCGATCTTCCCGGAGATTTTGGAGCCGCCGATGATAGCAACGAAGGGCTTCTCGGGCGATTCAAGGGCCTTGCCCAGGTAGGTGATCTCCTTTTCCATCAACAGGCCGGCGACGGCAGGGGAGAGGAAATGCGTAATCCCTTCAGTCGAGGCGTGGGCGCGGTGGGCGGAGCCGAAGGCGTCATTGACGTAGACCTCGGCCAGCGAGGCCAGCGCCTTGGAGAAGGCCGGATCGTTGGCTTCCTCCTCGGGGTGGAAGCGCAGGTTTTCAAGCAGCAGCACCTGGCCGGATTCGAGCTGGCGGGCCAACTCAGTGGCTACTTCGCCGATGCAGTCGGGAGCGAAAGCCACGTTGACGGACTCGCCGAGTTCCTTGTCGAGCAGTTCGCGCAGCCGGCGAACCACTGGGCGCAGCGAGTACTTGGGATTGGGTTTGCCCTTGGGACGGCCCAGGTGCGAGGACAGAATCACCTTGGCCTTGTGGCGGAGAGCGTAGACGATGGTGGGCAGCGTGGCCACGATGCGGGTGTCGTCGGTGATGGCTGAGCCGTCTTCGGTGAGCGGCACGTTGAAATCGACGCGGATGAACACGCGCTTGTTGGCCAGATCGATGTCGCGAATGGAGAGCTTGGGCATGGGAGTGCGCCTTCCTTGAAAATGCGGCTTCTAGCCGGTTGCGGCGCCGGTTTCGGGGCCGGATAGGGAGTCGGGAATGATGGCGTCCATCTCGATCTCAACACGCCAGGCGGGATTGAGCAACTGGGCGACGACCACCATGGTGGCCGCGGGACGAATCTGGGAGAAGAACTCGCCATGGACGCGGCCGACCGCTTCCCAGTCTTGCTGGCGGGTGAGGAACATGCGGGTGCGGACCACGTGGTCCAGCGAGGAGCCGGCTTTCAAGAGAGCGTCCGCGGCAATAGCGAAGATGCGGCGGGTCTGGCCGGCGGCGTCCTCGTTATCGGCGCCCACCGGGCCGGTTCCGGCAAGATGCACGGCCTTGCCCACGCGCACTGCGCGGGAGAAGCCGATGATGGGCTCGTAGGGAGAACCGCCACTGATGTTCTGGCGCATGGTGTGTGGGTGGGGGCGTGGGCTCCCACCCTAGCCGCATTGAGAACGAAACGCAGGTTCTTCGACTTCGCTGCGCTGCGCTCAGAATGACAGGCGAGGGTGGGGCACCCGGCATTGTGAGGTTGCGGTTTACAGGCCCTTTTCGGCCAGGAAGCCGATCAGGTCGACGACGCGGCTGGAGTAGCCCCACTCGTTGTCGTACCAGCTCAGCACCTTGACGAGGTTACCGACCACCTTGGTGAGCGGCGTGTCCACGATCGAACTGCGCGCATCGCCCTTGAAGTCGGAGCTGACCAGCAGGTTGGCGTCAACGCCCAGAATGCCCTTGAGTTCGCCCTCGGAGGCGGCCTTGAAGGCGGCGTTCAGAGCTTCGGCCGAGGTGGGCTTCTCGGCGATGTAAGTCAAATCGACGAGCGAGACGTTGGGGGTGGGGACGCGGATGGCGAAGCCGTCGAGCTTGCCGGCGGTCGCAGGGATGACCAGCTTGAGGGCCTTGGCGGCTCCGGTCGAAGTCGGAATCATCGACAGGGCGGCGGCACGGGCGCGGCGCAGGTCCTTGTGTGGGAAGTCGAGGATGACCTGGTCGTTGGTGTAGCTGTGAATGGTGGTCATGAGGCCGGAGACGAGGCCGGTGGTCTCGAGGACCACCTTCACTACGGGCGCCAGGCAGTTGGTGGTGCAACTGGCGTTGGAGAGAATGTTGTGCTTGGCCGGGTCATACTTGTCCTGGTTCACGCCCAACACGATGGTGAGGTCTTCGTTGGTGGCGGGAGCGGAGATGATGACCTTCTTCACGGTCGCGCCCAGGTGCGCCTTGGC
Source organism: Occallatibacter sp. (assembly GCA_049509995.1). Lineage (GTDB taxonomy): Bacteria > Acidobacteriota > Terriglobia > Terriglobales > Acidobacteriaceae > Telmatobacter. The sequence continues at coordinate 6,045 of JBEKZJ010000054.1, forward strand.
CTTGTTGGCGTCGGTGAAGTGGCCAGTGGATTCGATGACGATCTGCGCGCCGACTTCAGCCCAGGGCAGCTTGGCGGGGTCGCGCTCGGCCCAGACCTTGATCTTCTTGCCATCGACGGAGATGAAGTCGTCGCCAGCGCTGATCTCATTCTTCAGGTTGCCCAGGATCGAGTCGTACTTGAGCAGGTGGGCCAGCGTGGCCGGGCTGGTCAAGTCGTTGACGGCCACAAAATCAATCTCGGGGTTGCCCAGTGCGGCGCGCAAAACGTTGCGGCCAATGCGGCCGAAGCCGTTGATACCGACCTTAACTGCCATGTGTGTATTCTCCTTTGCAAACGGTGAGGCTGTGGTTTGAGCCTGGTTCTTTCGGCCTCTGGAATGCGTCCAGAGGGCGGTTCCACCAAACCCATGATGGTAACACTCCTGTCAACGGAAATGAGGTCAAAATCGGTCGATTCCCGTCTTCGGAGCGGAAACTTCCTCAAGCATAGTGTGCCTTTCCAGATACGGGCCGGTATGTGATGCTGTGCACACCATTTGCAGCGCCCTCGGGCAGTATGGTATTCGGGTATTACGATTGAAGGTGTACAAGGCGGCATGAGAAGACGCTCCAGACGCGCTCCCAATACTTCGGAATCCACAGGCAAAATTGGCCAGGAACTCCCATCGAATCAACCGGCTCCGCTGGTTCCGTTCTATCCGGACGCCCCTCCGGCGGCGGCGCCGGCACAGCAGCCCCGTCCGCAGCGGCCCCAGCAACCCCGGCCTGCGGTGCCGCTCCGGCCCGTTCCGGCGCGGCCAGCGAAGACGGAGTGGCCCGCGAAGCAGGACTGGAATGAGCCGCCCGGCTCCGGGCGCTTCGAGCTGGAAACCCAGCCGGAGACGCCCAGCGTGCCACCGCCGGAGGCCGAGGCGGCCGAACGCTCGCCCCAGGCGCCCAAGGGGTATGTGGTGCTGGCCATCGGGCTGCCCGGCTCGGGTAAGACCACCTGGTTCCGGCGCCGCGGGGTTACGCCGCTTTCGAGCGACCTGCTGCGCAACATCCTCTTCGACGATGTGGAGGAGCAGCGCTACCAGGGGCTGGTCTTCTCCACCTTGCGGTCGCTGCTGCGGGCCAGGCTGATTGCGCGCATGCCGTGGAACTATGTGGACGCGACGAATTTGTCGATCCATGAACGCCGCCAGTGGATCAAGATGTCCAAGAGCTTCGGCTACGAGGTGCAGGCGGTCTTCTTCGATGTGCCGCTGGAGGTGTGCCTGGAGCGCAACAGCAAGCGCGACCGCTCAGTGAGCGAGGACGTGATGCGCAAGATGGCCGAAAAGCTGAAGCCGCCGGTGTTTGAAGAGGGGTTTGAGAAGATCACCGTGGTGAGGGTGAAGAGCGCTGGGTGAGCGCCGCGCATTCGAAGGCAGAACTCGCCGGCATCGTCCGAAAAGTGAGGTCATCCCCATGAGCACTTCCCCTGTGCCTCAACCGTATGTCGAGCCGTGGCTGCGTGGAACCTACGCCGAGGTTCCGGCGGTGGGCCGCGCTGTGCTGCATGCGCTCGATCTGGCGCTCGACGACCTGACCAAGTGGACCGAAGGGCTGACCAATGCCGAGGTTCACGCGAAGCCGCTGGGACTGACTTCGGTGGCCTTCCATCTGCGCCACATCGCGCGCTCGACGGACCGGCTGCTGAGTTATGCGGAAGGCAAGCAGCTTTCGGCCGAGCAGTTGAAGACGTTCAGGGCGGAGCAGGCTGGACCCGAACTGCAGGAAATGGAGCCGCTGGCCGTGCTGCTGGCCGAGGTTGAGGCTTCGTTCAGCAATGCGGCGGAGCGGGTGCGCGTGCTGGCCACGGCCGACCTCGACGTCTTTCTCGGCGTGGGCCGCAAGCAGTTGCCGACCAGCATTGGCGGCGCGCTGATCCACGTGGCCGACCACACGCAGCGGCACGTGGGGCAGGTGATGACGACGGCGAAGGTGCTGAGGGCGCTGCGGGGATAGCCGGCATTCCCCAATCCAGTGCGGCGATCAGGCCTGCGCGTGCAGCGCCGCCGCGCGTTTCCGCGCCTGGCTCACGAAGGCTTCGTCCTCGGTCGAGTTCGGCTTGATCGATTCGAGGTTAATCGCAACGTTTGCCAGCGCTCCTTCAAGAGCGGCTTTTGCCAGGGCGATCGCGGTGGTCAGGTCGGAGTTCATGCTGGGGTTGGTGATGGGCTTCAGGCGTGCGGCGATCTGCGCCACTTCGGCGGCTCCTTCGGCCACGCTCAGAGGCACACTGGTGGCCTGTTGGAGCGCGGCGTTGATCGCACGGCCGCCGTCGGAGGATTCCTTCGCCGACTTGTAAGCTTTCATGACGACGTTGTAGGCGCCGGCGTCGGCGTCGATCGCGGACTTCAGTTCCTCGCGAAGCGGAGTGAGCCTGGCGATGGCTTCGCTGAGCTGGCTTTCGTGCTGCGCGTAGGCTTTCTTGCCGCGGGACATGGACGCAACCATGGCGGCCAGGGCGGCTGCCATGGCGCCACCAGCGGCGGCGGCGCTGCCTCCTCCTGGGGTCGCGGCGGGGGCGGCCAGTTGCTCGATAAAGGGCTCGATGCCGGCGCGCAGGCCGCCGACGGCCGTCTTGCCGCTCATCACCGCGGCGAGGCGGTTTTCCAGGATGAGCGAGGAATCGAAGTTCTCCACTTGCAGGAACCACTCCGCGGCCTGTTCCAATGCCTGTTTGGGAATCAGTCCGACGATCTCGCTCGAAACCGGCAGGACGCCGTAACGCGCGGCCTCCCGTTTGATGAACTCGAAGACGCGGTGGACCGGAGTCTGCTCGAAGTCGGTCAGGTTCATCGAAACCTGGGCCATTCCGCGCACCAGAAATCCCGCTGCCTTGACGAAGCGCAGGCCGCCGGTGGAAAAGCGCACGGCCTTGGCGATCTTTTTGGCGATGGCGACGTCGGGCGTATTCAAAAAGACGTTGTAGGCAATGAGAAACTTGCGCGCGCCCACCACGGTGGCTCCGGCCGTGGGATGCACGCGCGGCTCGCCGAAATCGGGCTTGCGGGCGGGATTGGTGGCAATTTCGTCGCGAATTCCCTCGAACTGGCCGCGGCGAATGTTTTCGAGGTTCTGCCGTTCGGGCGTGGCGGCGGCGGCTTCGTAAAGATAGACCGGGATCTCGAAGCGCCTGGAGATTTCGGCTCCGACGTGGCGGGCCATGGCGACGCAGTCATCAATGGTGACGCCGTCGATGGGGATGAAGGGAACCACATCGGCCGCTCCCATGCGCGGGTGCGCACCCTGATGCCGGGTGAGGTCGATCAACTCGGCGGCCTTCCCCACGCCGCGAATCGCGGCCTCCTGAATAGCTTCGCGCTCGCCGACGAGCGTGATCACGCAGCGGTTGTGGTCAGCGTCCATCTCCCGGTCGAGCAGATACACGCCGGGAATCTTCATGGCTTCGACGATGGCATCGACCTTGGCTGCGTCGCGGCCTTCGGAGAAATTGGGAACGCATTCAACGAGAGTGTTGGGCACGAAAGAAGGATAAAGAGCGGCGGGGCGGGAGGGCAAACCGGGGGGGCTTCTGGCTGCCAGCTTCCAGCTTTTAGCCTGGGCTGTGGCTGGGTGGGGGCGGTGGTTTGCCACCCTTTCTGCGTGTGAGTGGGGAAAGGATGGGGCGGGGCGGTTTGTTCCAGGCATGCAACGCGTCATCGTGTTGATGGAGCACACAGCGCAGGATGGCGGTGCCAAGCTGCTTCGCGAATGCACCCTGCCGCTGACAGCTACGCGCGTAGTCAAACGAGTGATTACCGATCTGTGCGTGCTCGATGTTACCCCGTCGGGTTTTGAAGTTATCGAGCTGGCGAGCGGTGTTACGCGCGAGCAAGTGGAGCAACTGACAGAGGCTCCCGTGCACTTCAACGACGCGGTCCTGTAGCGGCAATCATCGTTCTTTTGCCCACACGGGCTTTCTTTTCTCCAGAAACGACCGAATCCCCTCGCGAAAATCCGCCGTCTCCCGAGCCCGCGCGTTGGCCTCCATCGCCTGAGCGATCGCCGCATCCAGCCAGGGCTTATTCTGCGCGGCCAGCAACCGCTTGGTTGCTGCCAACGAGTCCGGACTATTTGCCACCAGCACCTGCGCCAACGCCCGTACACGTTCCTCCAGAGCATCCGGCGACACCACCTCATTTACCAGCCCCAGCCGATACGCCTCTGGGGCATCAAAGAGCCGGCCGGTGAGCAGCAGGTCGCGAGCCCGTTTGTCGCCAACTTGAAGGGCGAGAAACGTAGACACAAGCGCGGGCACAAACCCGATCCTTACTTCCGTGAAGCCGAACTTCGCCGCCGGCACCGCCAGGGTAAAGTCGCAGATGGTCGCCAGCCCCGTTCCCCCGGCGATTGCCGCTCCATGCACCGCCGCGATCGTAGGCTTGGGCAATTCATACAATGTGCGGAACAGCCTGGCGGCTCGCTCCACATCCGCCTTGTGCTCGGCCGCCGATTTATCCTCCATCCCTTGCAATGCCGCCAAATCCAGACCCGAACAGAACGCATCGCCCGCGCCTCTGAACACGACCACTCGGCAGTTACTGGCCGACGCTACTTCCATCGCGGCAATCAACTCCGCCTGCATCTCAGGAGTCATTGCATTGCGACGCTCCGGCCGATTCAGAGTAATCGTCCGAACGCCATCGTCATCCGCAACCAGAATCGTCACAAAACCCAAATCGATCCTCCCCGCCTGGCCGCTAATCTCTACCGAATGAACGCCGGTCGCTGCCCTGCAGCCCCAAAGCTCCGGGCAATCTCTGCGCTCAAATGAATCAGTTCATTCAAGGGCTGCAGCTTCGGCGTCTGCGCTCCCAATTCTTTCAGTTCCGCTATCAACGTCTCCGTCGGAATATTTTCCACCAGCGCATCCTGCGCAAACGGACATCCCCCCAACCCGCCAATCGCCGCATCGAACCGCCTGCACCCCGCCTCAAACGCCGCGCGAATCTTCGCCGACGCTTCATGTGGCCGCGCATGCAGATGGACACCAACCTCGATCCCATCATGTGCCGCAAGCACCTGGGCCAGCGTCTCTGCGATCCGCGCGGGCGTCGCCAGCCCCACCGTATCGGCCAGCGAGATTTGCCGCACGCCCAATTCGATCAACAGATCGCACGCATCCGCCACTTCATCGATGCTCCACGCATCCTCATACGGATTTCCGAAAGCCATCGAGACATAGGCCACGACATCCAGCCCCGCCTTGTGCGCCAGCGTGCCGATTGCCTCCAATACATGGAGCGACTCCGCCGGCGTCTGGTGCTGATTCCGCGCAAGAAACTGCGGCGAGATCGAAAAGGGAAACCCCAGCGTCTCGACCGCGCGGGCGTTGATCGCCCGCTCTGCCCCCTTCACATTCACCACGATCCCGATGATCTCCACATCGTCCGGAGGATCGAGAAGCTGCAACACCTTCTCAGAGTCCGCCATCTGCGGGATCGCCGCGGGCGAGACAAAGCTCACGGCATCGATGTGCGTGAACCCCGCCGCCACCAGCTTGCGCAGATAGTCCGCTTTGACCTCTGCCGGCATCTGCGTTGGCAGCCCCTGCCAGGCATCCCGCGGGCACTCCACGATCTTGACCAAATCACCCATATGTCTTTCCCAAATCGTCAGTGAAGATACTGGAGTTATCCGCGGGAGGGATGAACTTTCAGGATTTCTCTTGCAATGACCATCCGCTGAATCTCGCTTGTGCCTTCGCCAATCGTACACAGCTTCACGTCGCGATAGTACTTCTCCACAGGATAGTCCTTGATGAAGCCATAGCCGCCGAACAACTGCACCGCATCATCGCAGATCCGCACTGCCACTTCGCTTGCGAAGAGTTTGGCCATCGACGATTCTCGTGTCACCTTCCGCCCCGCATCCTTCAGTACCGCCGCGCGCTGCGTCAGCAGCCGAGCCGCATCGAGCTCCGTCGCCATGTCCGCGAGCTTCCACTGAATGCCCTGAAACTCCGCGATCGCCTTCCCGAACTGGCGCCGCTCCTTGACATACTTCAACGCCGCATCCAATGCGCCCCGCGCGATCCCCAGGGCCAGCGCAGCAATCGAAATCCTGCCGCCATCCAGAACCCGCATCGCGTCGATGAAGCCCTCGCCCTCTGCGCCCAGCAGGTTTTCAGCCGGAATCTCGCAGTTCTCAAAGATCAGCTCGCTGGTATCGCTGGCCCTCAGGCCAAGCTTGTTCTCTTTCTTTCCCGGCCGGAATCCCGGTGTCCCTTTCTCCACCGCAAACGCCGACAGCCCGTGTGTGCCCTTGCTCTTGTCCGTTACCGCGATGACCACAGCAACGTCCGCGTAGCGCCCGTTGGTGATGAACGTCTTGTTTCCGTTCAGCACATAGCGGTCGCCCTTTTTCACCGCGGTGGTCCTGGCGCTTCCCGCATCCGATCCCGAGCCTGGCTCCGTCAGCCCCCAGGCCGCCAGCCACTCACCGCTGGCAAGCCGCGGAACGTATCTCTTCTTTTGCTCCTCATTGCCAGCCAGGAAGATATGGTTGGTCCCCAGTGAGTTGTGTGCGGCAACCGTGATCCCCAGTGAGCCGTCGACAGCAGAGAGCTCCTCAATTGCCAGAACATAATCTACATACCCCAGCCCCGCGCCGCCGTACTCATGGGGAAAGATCACACCCAGCAAGCCCATCGCGCCCAGCTTCTTGACCACCGCCAGGGGAAACTCGCCAGCCTCGTCCCAGGTCGTCACTTTGGGCGCAATCTCCCGCGCCGCAAACTCGCGAATTTCACGTCGGAGATGCTCCTGATCCTCCGTAAGCACGAACGGATAGAGACTGGTTGACGCTTCAAGCTCAAGGTTCATGATTGCTCCTTCGCACCCAGAGTGCGACGCGTTGCTTTCCCTGCTGTGTAAGCTGCAGCCATTTCTGCGCTCACGATGCACGAAGCGGGAGAGGACTGCAAATCAGATAGCTAAAGACTTTCCCTTGCCCCGCACAGCCTTCGGATCACGTCTGCAGGACCCCGGGATTGAACTTGCCCACGTCAGGATTCAGGGCACAAGCTCCCAGCGCCGCGATCAGCACCTCTCTCGTCTTTACCGGATCGATAATCGCGTCAATCCAAAGCCGCGCCGCTCCGTAACGCGGATCGGCCTGCGCGTCATACGTGGCCTTGATCTCGTCATAGAGAGCCTTTTTCTCCGCATCAGACAATACCTTCCCGCCGCGCTCCATCTGCCTGGCACGAACTTCAGCCAGCGTACTCGCCGCCGAAGCTCCACTCATCACCGCATAGCGCGCCGTCGGCCAGGCAAACAGGAACCGCGGATCATAAGCCTTGCCGCACATTGCATAGTGGCCGGCGCCAAAGCTTCCGCCAACGATCACCGTGATCTTGGGCACCACGCTGGTGCTCACCGCCGAGACCATCTTTGCTCCTGCGCGAATAATCCCCGACCACTCCGCATCCTTGCCCACCATGAACCCATTCACATCATGCAGAAACACCAGCGGCACCAGGCTTTGATTGCAATCCATAATGAACCGCGCCGCCTTTTGCGCGCTCTCCGTATAGATGACTCCGCCAACCTCGATCCGGTTCATTCCCGCCGCCGGACCCATGGCCACCGTCTGGTTCTGATTGGTCTTCTGATTGGCTACAATCCCCACGGCCCTGCCGCCAATCCGTGCATACCCGCACAGCACCGTCCTCCCAAAATCCGCTTTGTACTCATCGAACTCGCTGCGATCTACGATGCGTGCGATCACCTCGCGCATGTCGTAGACATTGCTCGCCCCCGGCGCCGGATTCAACAAGCTGTACAGGTCCTCGGCCGTAAACCTGGGCGCATCCTGATCAGGATCGAATTCCTGAGAATTAAAGACTTCCCGCCCGGCCGCCCATCGCACTGCTCCGGCAGAGGGCGAGTGCCGTTCCCCGATCTTACCCACCAGGGAACGCAATCGCGCCATGCAGAGATGATCATTGGGCTCCTTGAAGTCCACGGTTCCCGAGATCTCCGCGTGCATCGCCGCACCACCCAGTTCCTCTGCGTCTGTCTTCTGTCCGATGGCCGCTTGCACAAGCGAAGGCCCGGCCAGAAACAACCCCGAACCCTCAGTCATCAAGACGGTATCGGTCATCACCGGCAGATAGGCGCCTCCCGCCACGCACATCCCCATAATGGCCGTAATCTGCGGTACCCCCAGCGAGCTCATCACCGCGTTGTTGCGGAACACCCTGCCAAAATCGTCGGTGTCCGGAAACACATCCTCCTGCAGCGGCAAAAACACCCCGGCAGAGTCGACCAGGTAGAGCGTGGGAATCCGGTTTTCCAGCGCGATGGTCTGCGCGCGCAGCACCTTCTTCGCCGTCATGGGGAAAAACGCGCCCGCCTTCACCGTTGCGTCGTTGGCTATGATCATGCAAAGCCGTCCGCACACACGCCCCAGTCCCGTCACTACGCCCGCACCTGGAGCGCCTCCATATTCGCCATACATTCCATGCGCTGCCCAAAGTCCCAGCTCCAGAAGCTCCGTCCCTTCATCGAGCAGCAGCTTCAGCCGTTCTCTTGCCGTCAGCCGCCCCTTCGCATGCTGTGCCTCCGCTGCCTTTGCTCCGCCGCCCAGCCGAATCGAATCCTCCTCCGTGGCGAGCGCCGCCATCAGCGCCGCGAGCGCCTCCCGGTTTGCCCTCGCCCGCGGAGCCTGCAAATCCAGCTTCGATCCCAAACTGTTGTCAAACTTCAAATCATCCGCCATCTGACCGTCCACGAAAACTCGAAGACTATAGCATGTAGCTTATCCTCTATGCATCTTGCCGTTCTGGTTGGGAATTGATGCCATGGAAGTGCAGAGCATTCGACTGCCTCGACGGCCGCATGAAGATGGCTGCCTCAACCGATTCGAAAGGGCCTGGGTGGCGGCAATGTCTGGCCGCTGGCGGTGGAGCGTTCCGCTGCCGATCGACAGCCCAAGTCAATCCTCCAGCCGTGATCCGCGATCAATGCGAACCCCCAGCGTGTGCATCGCCTCGTAGATCTGATCGAAGCTCTCGATGGCGAAGAGCAGGTGGTGCATCTCGTCCACCTTGACCGGCGTGCGCAGCACTTCGCTGAGATCGAAAGGCCGCACCGCGCAGCCACATTGCAGCACGTTGGAACACTCGCCGTTGGAACTGATCAGCCCACTGCCGTAGACCTTCACCTGGCCGTTCTGGCGGATGAGCCCAAACTCCACCGTGTACCAGAAAACGCGCCCGATACGTTCAAGTATTCCCTCGTCCTGAATGCGCGCGCAGAGTTGGCCGTAGTGCGCGAGAAAATCCGCGAACACCGGATGCGCGTGCATGGGCACATGGCCGAAGACATCGTGAAAGATGTCGGGCTCGGGCGTGTATTCGAGCGAGTCGCGGCCGCGCAGCCAGGTGGTGGTGGGAAAGCGGCGGCCGGCGAGCATCTCAAAGAAAGCCGGCGCCGGCATGAAACCGCTGACGGGCGTGGCACTCCAGCCGGTGCGGCGCTCCAGCTTGGCTGAGACCGCGGCCAGGTTGGGCAATCGGTCATAGGGCAGGCAGAGAGACTCGAAGCCATCCAGGTATTCCTGCGCGGCGTGCTGTTCAAGCTGCGGCATGCAGCGGCGCACCAGTTCGGCCCACACCGCGTGCTGTTCCGTGGTGTACGCCGCGTAATCCTGCTCGATCAGGAACGGCGCGGACTTGGGCAGCTCCAGCAGCGCGGCCCTCACAGGTTGCCTCTCAACTCCTGCTCGCGCTCGATGGCCTCAAACAGCGCCTTGAAGTTGCCCTTGCCGAAGCTGCGGCTACCCTTGCGCTGGATGATCTCGTAGAACAGCGTGGGCCGGTCTTCCACGGGCCGCGTGAAGATCTGCAGCATGTAACCCTCATCGTCGCGATCGACCAGGATGCCCAGCCGCTCCAGTTGTTCAATCGGCTCGTCGATCGGCCCCACACGGCTGGCCAGTTCGGTGTAGTAGCTATGCGGCACCGTAAGAAACTCTACTCCCTGCGCCTGCAACTGCGAAACGGTCGAGAGAATGTCGTCGGTAGCCAGCGCGATGTGCTGCACGCCCGGTCCCTGGTAGAAGTCCAGATACTCCTCGATCTGCGACTTCCTGCGCCCCTCGGCCGGCTCGTTGATGGGGTACTTCACGTAGCCGTTGCCGTTGGCCATCACTTTCGACATCAGCGCCGAATATTCGGTGGAAATATCCTTGTCGTCGAAGTGCTGATAGAGCTGAAAGCCCATCACGTTGGCGTAGAATTCGACCCACTCGTCCATGGCGTGCCAGCCCACGTTGCCCACCATGTGATCCACGTGCTTGAGGCCCGTGGGGCGAGCTACGGCGTCTGCCCGCCTGGCGCGGAAGCCGGGCAGAAAGGCGCCGTTGTAATGGCCGCGCTCAACAAAGGTGTGAATGGTGTCGCCATAGGCGGCGATCGAGGCGGTGGTTACGCGGCCATACTCATCGGCCGTCTCCGCGGGCGCAGCCACCGAGCGCGCGCCGCGGGCTGTGGTCTCGATCCATGCCTGCCGCGCGTCGTCCACCTCCAGGGCAATCACGCGCACGCCATCGCCGTGCCGCGCCACGTGGTCCGCGATCGGGCAGCCGGGCCGCAGCGAGGTGGTAAACACAAATCGGACCTTGCCTTGTTCGAGCACGTAAGAAGCGTGCTCGCGTTGGCCCGTCTCTGGGCCGGCATAGGCCACCAGGCTCATGCCGAAGGCGGTGCGGTAGTAGTAGGCCGCCTGGCGCGCGTTGCCCACGTAGAACTCAACGTGGTCAGTGCCCTTCAGGGGCAGAAAATCCTGTCCGCTCTTCACCGTGCTGGGTGCAAAGGATGCCATCCGGGACCTCCGGTTGCGGTGTGACGGGACCAAAGTTCAGGGGTGATCCGCATCACATCTAAGCAAGAGCATAGGCCGCCGCGTGGACGACATTGAATACCGGTTGAAAGAAAGATCTGGCGGTTTGCTTGCTTTTTCCGTGCTGTGAATCCAGTTTGACTTAATAATCGAAGGTCAGCTTACAGCGCAGGCATTACCACGCCGCGGCACTCGCCGAGCGAGATTTCCGGAAGGCCCTCGCGCTGGCAAAAGCCTCGCAGAATCACCTCGTCGCCGTCTTCAAGCGCGATGCGGCTTTCGCCGTTGGGCAGCAGAATGGGCTTCGCGCCGCCAGCGGTAAGTTCGAGCAGACAGCCCGTTGCGTCGTCTTCGCGGCCGGAGACGGTACCGGTGGCCAGAAGATCGCCGGGGAGCAGGTTGCAGCCGTTGCTGGTGTGGTGGGCAATCAGCTGAGCGGGAGTCCAATAGAGATCGCGGAGATTGGCGCGGCTCAGGCGGTGGGGAGCCTGGGCTGCGGCGCGCATTGCAGAGGTCAGCAGCCACGCCTCCAGCGTGAGGTCGATGGCGCCGGTGTATTGATCGGTCGCGTCAAACAAATAGCTGAGCGGATCCGGGTCCTCGGCGGGACGCAGCAGGGCAGGGACGCGAAACGGCGCGAGCGCGGCCATGGGCACCGCCCAGGGCGAGACGCTGGTGGCAAAACTCTTGGCCAGGAACGGCCCCAGAGGTTGATACTCCCAGGACTGAATGTCGCGCGCCGACCAGTCGTTCAACAAAGAAAGCCCAAAGATGTGGTCCCCGGCCTGGCGGACGGCGATCGGTTCGCCGAGTGGGTTTCCGGTGCCGATATACAGCCCGACCTCGACCTCGTAATCCAGGAACCGCGTGGGACCGAAGCTGGGGATGCCGCCCGCGACCGGTTTGGTCTGCCCGTGCGGACGCCGGACCCCCGTCCCGCTCACCACCAGCGACGAAGCCCGGCCGTGGTAGCCGATGGGCACGAATTTGTAGTTGGGCAGCAGCGGCTGCTCGGGACGGAAGAGCTGGCCCACGCGGGTGGCGTGATGGATCGATGCGTAGAAGTCCGTGTAGTTGGCCGATTCCACGGGCTTGAGCAGCGTGGCGCCTTCCATTGGCGTGAGCGCGGCGCTGACTGCATTCCGCGTGGCTTCGTCCGCCCCCGCATCGAGCAGGTCCATAAGCCGGTTGCGCAAAGCCGCGTGCGCCTCCGCCGTGCAGGCTATGAGCGCATTGAGCGTTCGCGCCTCGCTGGCGGCTTGAATCTCGGCCGGCAGCCCCTCAAACAGGCCCGCCCCTCCGCACCAACGCAGGTCCAGCACGAATGCGCCGATGCCCACGCCAGGCCGCGCCCGTCCATCCTCCCCGGCAAAGATGCAGTAGGGAAGGCTTTGCAGCGGAAAGCCGCAGGCCGGGTCGTTGGCCGACTCGACCCAACTGCTCCGGCTCCACTCAGCTACTGATAACTCATCCATCAGCTAGCGCTCCCGGCTGGCAAGCTTCGCTCACGCTTCGATTATCCAGCGCCGGGGAAGTTTTTCTTCAGGCTTTGCCAGCACTCGTAGTATTCATGCTGCAGAATCTTTTCTTCCATCGCGAAGCGCGTTGGTCTCACGGGCAGCCGCGTCTCGAACATGAAAGCCAACGTGCCGTCGATGTAATGGGGCTTCAACTCCGCCCTGCCGGCCCGCTCAAAGGTCTCGGCGTCCGGTCCATGGCCCGACATGCAGTTGTGCAGGCTGGCGCCACCCGGCAGGAATCCCTCCGCCTTGGCGTCGTACTGGCCCAGAATCAGCCCCATGAACTCGTTCATCATGTTGCGGTGGAACCAGGGCGGGCGGAAGGTGTGCTCGGCCACCATCCAGCGCGGCGGAAAAATCGCGAAGTCCACGTTGGCCGTTCCCGCCAGGCCCGAGGGCGCCGTCAGCACGGTAAAGATGGACGGATCGGGATGATCGAAGCTCACCGTGTTGATGCAGTTGAAGCACGCCATGTTGTATTTGTAAGGGGCATAGTTGCCGTGCCACGCGACCACGTCGAGCGGAGAGTGATCGATTTCCGCTCGCCACAGCCGGCCCAGAAACTTGGCGATTACCTCGAATGCGCCTTCACGATCCTCGTAGGCCGCAACCGGCGTGAGGAAGTCGCGGGAATTGGCGAGGCCATTGGCCCCGATGGGCCCCAGATCGGGCAGCCGGAAGCTCTGTCCATAGTTCTCGCAGACATAACCGCGGCCGGCGCCGTCGGGCAGCTCAGCGCGGAACTTGATGCCGCGCGGAATCACCGCCAACTCGCCCGGCGCTACTTCCAAAGCACCGAGTTCGGTGGGCAGCAGCAGCCTGCCCTGCTGCGGGAGAATCAGCATCTCGCCGTCGGCGTTGTAAAAGAAGCGGTCATGCATCGGGGCGTTGGCCACGTAGAGATGAATGGCAACGCCATCCTGCAACGCCGGGTCGCCGTTGCCGCCCAGCGTGACAATTCCGTCAACGAGGTCTGTCTTCTCCTCCGGGATGGGGAGCGGGTTCCAGCGCATCTGGTTGGGCGGCGTGGGCGCCTCGTCGAAGGGACCGCTGCGCATGAACCTGCCATGCGAAAACTCGGCGTAAGGCTCATGCATCACCGAGGGGCGGATGCGGTAACTCCAGGTGCGGCGGTTTAGCGCGCGCGGGGCGGTGAAAGCCGTGCCGCTGATTTGTTCGGTGTAAAGCCCAAGCGGCGCGTGCTGCGGGGAGTTCTGCCCCTGCGGCAACGCGCCGGCGTGGGCCTCGGTGGCAAACTCGTTGCCAAACCCGGACTGATACCCGGTGTGATTTTGGTGTTGAGCCATTGGGGAAGCTCCATCGTGCTCTGACGTCGGGCAGTATCGCATTGGTTCGCAACAACTGACAATCCATTTCCATAGGCTGCCGCCCGTCAAGTATTTACATTGTTAAGAAAAAGGTGCTAAAGTCCTTTCAATCGAAGGGGATGAGGCTATGTCCACGAGCCGTTACAGCCATCGCCATGAACCTGCCGAGCTGGATCGCATCGCCTGGAAGATCATCGAGGAACTGCAGCGGGACGGGCGGCTCTCCTGGGCCGAACTGGGCCGGCGTGTGGGGTTGACCACCCCGGCCGTGTCCGAGCGTGTATACCGGCTGGAGAAACTCGGCGTCATCCGCGGCTTCCACGCCGACATCAGCCTGGAGCGGCTGGGCATGCCCATCCTGATCTTCGTGCGCCTGTCGATGGCCGGACCGGAGCAGCTGGTGCGCGCCTTTCAGAAGCAGGTGAAGACGTGGGAGGAGGTGCTGGAGTGCCACCGCGTCACCGGCTCCGACTCCTTCATCGTCAAGGCGCGTGTGGTCTCGGTTGAACATCTGGAGCGCTTTCTTGACCGGCTGGGCCACTTCGGGACCACTTCAACCGCGACCGTGCTCTCATCGCCGGTGCTCCAAAGAATCATTACCGAGAAGGTCATCGAGCAGTTTCATAATGGCGAGTAAGAGTGGCCGCAACATTAACTACTGTCAAGCAGTCGTTTCTAATTCATAACATGCTGTCCCTGCGGCGCTGAATGTTCAAAGCACAAGATGGCGTATTCCCTTGAATAGCTGGCCTTGTTGTGCTGCGATGGGCTGCTCCCCGGCTACTTGAACTCCAGTCTCTGTTCTCGGTCCGGTCCTGGCAGTAAAGGCGCTCCATTTGAACCGCTCGCGTCTGCATCCATTTCCGGCATCAAACAGGATGGCATATCCTGCCTTATGATTCCTGCCGGAGAAGAAGTGTCTGCAAAGGGCTCGTGGCAGGCAGCGAAATATGGAAGGAAGGCGATGGACAATTTCTGGACCAGAAGGCAGTTTTTGAGCCGGGCGGCCGGTTCCGCGGCCTCTCTCACGCTTGCGAGGCCGGGGAAAAGTGCGCTGGCCTACGGCGCGGGCACATCGGCTCTGCGGGGTAGATTCCTGACCCATGTTTCGGTAGTCCGGGTGAACCAGATCGAGGTGACGCCCGATCGCTCGATCGGCGAGGACGAGGCCACGGACAACCGTCCGGACCGTATCCGCTCGCGCCGGGAAGCCTTTGCGCGGGGCTGCCCGGAGGGCAGGATGACCTGGGCGATAAGCTGGCTGGCTCTGAACGACACCCGCCAGGAGTACAAAGACGCGCGGCGCCTGCTCGTTTCCTATCACGAACGGTATGGCGACGAGATCACGTTCATTCCGGGGGGCTACTTCGCGCCGATGTTTGACACCCGCGAGCATATCCGGGAGACGATTCACAAGGCGTTGCGGTTGATCTCCGAAATGGTGGGCAATGGGTATCGCCCGCAGTGCCTGGTGGCAGGATTTCTGGATGCGGAGAGTCAGAGATTCCTCGCCGCCGAAGAGGGCATTCATGTTTGCCAGGGCCAGATATGGAGCCAGCACGGCATCGACAACGGCGATGGCGACGGCGGCATCTGCTATCCCTATTACCCCAGTCGCGAGCACTATCTCAAACCGGCCCAGGGGGCCGCGGATTTTATCGACTGCGTCTGCCTCGATGGCTGGACGTGCGATTTTCTTGCAGCCCGTCGCGAGGGCTTTCAGGGCGGGTTCAACAGCCGCCTCGGCGTGGGTCCCATCGAGACGGTGGGAAACCTGGGAAAAGAAGCCGGCCGCAAGGAGATGATGGGTACCACCGCGATGCACTTTGACCAGGGCCACGCCCTGAATGGATTTGGCTGGGTGACGGGAATTTGGGAGGTATCGGTGGGCCACGATGAGGACCTGACCTGGTGGCTGCAGGCCGTCAAGGACAGGTGGCCGGACACGCAGGTGCTGACTGAAGGGGCGTTCGGCCTGGAGTGGCGGAAGCACACACCCGACAATGCGTCACTCAACTACCGGTTCGATGCCAAAGGAACCGGGGCGCCCGGCTCAGAGAAGGAATTGGAAATCCAGTGGTTCATGAACCGGGAGTTTCGGCTGGGGCTGCTAAGAAACTGGATAACGAGCAGTTCTCCCATGGTGATTGACTTTACCCGGTACGATTTGCGGGCGCATGAGCCCCAAACCCTGGAGCGGGAATGGAGCCTGATGAACGTGCTGAATCAGAAGGGCACGCGGCCCGAAGACAAGCCGATCCGGCTGGGACAATTGACTCCCGAAGATCAGCGGCGCATCTTTGTGCGGTACCCGGAGCTGAAGAAGCTGGCGTGAAAACTCTGAGCCGAATGCGAGCCGCTTCCAGGGTCCACGCACCGGGCATAATGCTCGGTCCTTCGGACGTTCTCTATTGCAGCGAACTGCCGACTGATGGCAAGGTATGCAAATCGAATGGCTGAGAACGAAGGATGATGGAGCAGTGCCGGAGAAATCGAGAAGAAACGATCTCAATTACACAGCGAAAGGCCAGGACGCTCAGAATTGCTTCGCTCTTCGGCTGCAGAGGAGGGGGTTGGTCTTGCGAAACCGCTCAAAAGGAGCATATTCTTGGATGTTCAGAGCTGAAAAGGGAGATTCCTGTAACGAAAGGAGTACTTTACATGCCAGCAAAGCGAATTGGTATTCTCACGGGAGGCGGCGACGTCCCGGGCCTGAATTCGGTCATCAAGTCGGTCGTCTACAGGGGGGCCGAAATGGGATGCGAGGTCCTCGGCATCCGCCGCGGTTGGGAAGGATTGACGCACGTCGATCTGAAAGATCCGGCCAGCCGGTCGCGGTACATCCAGCCGCTCAACCGCGAGAATACTCGCACTATCGATCGTACGGGCGGCACGTTTCTGCACAGCTCGCGCACCAATCCCACCAAGATGAAACAGCTGCCTCCGGTGCTTGAGGGCCAACAGTTTTCAAGTAAACAATCCACCAAGAACGGCGTAACGAGCACGGTGTTCGACGTGACGCCGGCGGTGCTGAAGAACCTCGAGACGCTGGGGCTCGATTACGTGGTGGCGATCGGCGGCGATGACACCCTTAGCTATGCCGCCGAACTTGACCGGCACGGCGCCAAGGTGATCGCGGTGCCGAAGACCATGGATAACGACGTTCGCAACACCGAGTATTGCATAGGGTTTTCAACCGCCATTACGCGTGCCATGGACGCCATCGAGCGGCAGCGGACGACGGTCGGCTCGCACGAGCGCATCGGCATCTTCCGGGTGTTCGGCCGCGACGCCGGCTACACCGCTCTCTACACCGCCTACGTGACATCCTTGCGCTGCTGCATCCCCGAGTACAAGGTGAATTTGCAGCACCTGATCGAAATCCTGATCACTGACAAGCACAACAATCCCAGCAACTATTCGCTGGTGATTCTTTCCGAGGGCGCAGAGTGGGAAGGCTACACGGTAAAGGAATATGGCCCAGCCGATGCCTTCGGCCACCGCAAGAAAATGAGCGTGGCGGAGGACCTGAGCAACGAGATCAAGGATGCCACCGGGGAAGAGACCGTTGTCAGTGACCTGACATACGATTTGCGCTCCGGCAGTCCGGATTTCGTTGACCGCCTGGTGGCCATCACCTTCGCCGGAATGGCGATGGATGCCGTGGAAGAGGGAAAGAGCGGCCTGATGACGGCGATCAGCAGCGGCTGCTACGCGATGGTGCCGATCCCCGATCCCAAACTCGGGCCGCGCAAAGTGGAGATCGCCACCATGTACAACACGGAGCGCTACCGGCCGACTTATAACCTCAAGCTGGGCCTGCCAATTTTCCTGACGCGAGGCTAGTGTCGGGGGGAGAGGCCTGGACAGAAGCCTGTTTGTTCCGGCGCCAGAGGCGCATGTGGCCGAGAATGCGGCATACATGCTTGTTCGAAGCTCCAGCAAATGGGCAATCCAGACGAATACCCAACTATCTGAGCTAATCAAGATGGAGAAACTCAGCGTGCTTGGGCCGGCGGATTCGAATGGTTTCCGAAGGCCGCAAGCCAAGTTGAAAGGAGCTTCTCCCTAAAGGGCGCGTCCGAAGCGTGGAGGACGTCACGGATGAAGAGCGCCCGCAGTGGACATGTACGACTGGATCGGACTCGTCCCGGCCATTCTCGACACCTGGTACCCAGGCCAGCAAGCGGGGAGGGTTCCAGGAAAGCATCCGCCCTTTATTCAAACTCAGCCGGGAGACGATGAGCCAGCCCACTTACATGCCGGTCGTAACTTCGCCTGCCGATCCTATGGCTCGCCCAGCCTTTGTTGACTCGACTCCGCACTCTCGGGCTGTGGTTCTTGCTGTGCTCGAATAGAATGGTTTACGCCATGGACACAGAGGCAATTCGTAGTGATTGGGTAGGGCGGGTCATCGACGGAAGATTCACCCTCCTTCAATGGATAGGCGGCTCTGGAGGGGGTGGTGTCTTTCTCACGGAACTGCAGGGGCATGGATCGCAGAAAGCCGCCATCAAGCTCATTTCGGCCGATGCCAGGGACGCGGAAGCCAACATGGCTGGCTGGGCGGCGACAACGACCCTTTCTCATCCTCACCTGATGCGCCTGTTTCACACCGGACGTGGTCAGATCGACAGCGCCCGGCTGCTCTACGCCGTGACGGAATATGCCGAAGAGGTTCTCTCACAGATTCTTCCCGAGCGGCCACTCACGCCCTCCGAGGCCAGAGAGATGCTCGACCCAGTCCTCGACGCGCTTTCCTATCTTCACGGGAAAGGTCTCGTGCATGGTCACGTCAAGCCATCGAACATCATGGTCGTCGACAATCAGGTGAAACTTTCTGTGGACAGCCTTCATGTAGGAGGCGAGCTTGGCAAACACTTTCCTGCGCTAAACATCTATGACGCACCGGAAGGCGCCACCGAGACGATCTCCCCGGCCGCGGACGTCTGGTCGCTCGGCGTCACCCTGGTCGAAGCCCTGACCCAACATCCGCCGGTTTGGGACAGATCAACACAGAGGGAGCCGATTGTGCCGGAATCCATTCCACAACCCTTCGCCGGCATCGCGCAGGAATGTCTCCGGTCCGACCCCACGCGCCGATGCACCCTCAGCGATGTCAAGGCTCGTCTCGAACCTGCCCGATCTCTCCCGGCCCCGGCCAGCAAAACCGGTAGAGCGGTACTTGCCAAACTTCGCGTGACGGCACTCATTGCCGCAGCGCTCGTCCTGTTTGCGGGAATCGCAGCGCTGCTAATGCGATCTCGCCAGACTCGGCCATCGCTGCCAACCGAAATACGACGACCTGTGCCCGCGATCGCTTCGCTCCCACCTCAATCTCCAGTTCCGGGACCTCAAACCTCCGAAGGTGCGGCGGTGAAGGGTGCAGTCGCTGAGCAAGTTCTGCCCGACGTACTCCCAAGTGCGAGGGAGTCCATTCGCGGCCAGGTCAACGTGACGATACGAGTCACGGTTGATCCAGGCGGCGATGTTTCGAATGCGACTTTCGACTCGCCGGGAGCAAGTAAGTATTTCGCCAACCTGGCTCTGCAAGCAGCGCGGTCCTGGAAGTTCAAGCCCGCGCAAGTTGATGGTCAGGCCGTCTCCAGCGTGTGGATCCTGCGATTTCAGTTTAGGCAAACCGCAACCGAGGTCACTCCCGTCGAAGCATCTCCCTAACGGGCGAAAAAACCAGCCCGGGTCTCAACATGGGACTCTCCCCACCGAATTTTCCGCCTGCCCTCAGTACGTCCCACGCCTCAGCGACGCGTCCTGAAATCTATGAGGCGTTTTCGACGTGAAGGGCGGCTTTTCCGACGGTACCATCTCAAAACTCGTCATGGCGCACCGCTTGACCTGGATCAGGGGATCCGGCACGCTGGCCTGGGCATGAGAGCACAATACTGGAGCAGCCCTACACCGTAGGGAGCTTGCCAAGCTTATGGGGGCTCTCGACCACCACGGCCAGGGACTGGTTCGACAGCGTCCCCGGCGGCCTGGTGGCGGAGCACCGCGAGACGATGCACAAGCGGGGGGTACAAGTGGATCCAGGTGCCTCAGAGTATCGCTGACCGGGTTCACGCGCAACACGTATCGCAGCAAAATCGTTCAGAGACAAAAGAGGGTCGCCTGGGCTGAATACCGAAGCGACCCTTTTTTACTTGAAAAATGCATAACTGATCCCCCATTTTCATGCATTTCTTGATTTAGTTGAATGTTGTGGGATTGAAAAACACGTAATCTACTGAATCTACTAGCGTTCTACTTGATCAGGTGCATCGTTCGCCAGGGTACGGGCCAGGGCCGGGGAAAAAAGCACCGGCCGGTTATGAGTTGCTGAAGTCCTTTAGAATATGTAAGTACTTTGTTATCAGCATGGTAGTATAAACTCAACCGATTCTAACAGGCGGCGATGATATTATCCCGGTGGAATTCCGGTCCGTTTCCTTGAGGCCTACCGCACCACGCCCGCATCCCGTGTGGGCCAATAGACGAAGACGGCCTTGCCGTAGATGAGCGAGTGCTCGACCGGGCCAAACTCGCGGCTGTCGGAGGAGATGGACCGGTGGTCGCCCATCATAAAGTAGGTGTCGTCGGGAACGATGATCTCCGCCATGGACTTGGTGTCGCGGTACTCCTCGGGAACGTAGCTCTCGATCTGCGGCTGGCCGTTGAGCCAGACTTGGCCGTGGTCGATGCGCAGGCGGTCTCCGGGCAGGGCGATCACGCGCTTGATGTAGCTCTTTTCCGGATCGCGCGGGTAGTGGAAGACCACCACGTCTCCACGCTCGATGGCTGATATGTGATAGACAAACTTGTTGATAAACAGGCGGTCGCGATCCTCCAGCCGCGGCAACATGCTGGTGCCTTCCACGCGGACCGGCTGGTAAAGAAAGGTGATGATCAGCACCGAGGCACAGGCGGAAACCACCAGATCGCGCAGCCACAGCCCGATGCCGCCAGCCCTGTAAGCCGGTGCGAGTGCATGGTTGGGTTCCGGCTGGCCGGTGTCTGCCGGGAGGCCGACAGACGGGTTGGGAACTGGGAAGGAGTCGTTGGGGACTGTTTGCATCTCTCTTCTAGATTACTCGCAACCGAGGCCTCCTGGTGGACACAGGACGCGTGCGCGGTTGGGCTTTGCGAGCGGTTTGGGCTGGTTGGCCGCGGGAACCAGGGCCGGCGCCGTGCCCGGCGGCTCGGAGCTGAGGTTTGGTTCTTCAAGTATAAGCGGCCGCTGCAGGAGCATCTCCACCTGGGTTCCGCTCTCGATGTTGACATCGGCGCCGCGCGTAAAGAGCGACACCAGGCCGACAGTGGCAGCTCCAGCCGCAATTCCCACTACGCCTCCGGCAATCGGATGCCCTCCCGCCAGACCGCCTATCGAGCCAACAGTACCTCCCGTTGGAATCGCAATCTCCGCAGTTTTGGCGGCATTGCGTCCCTTGTCCCCGCCTTGCTCGATGGTTCCCTCTCCATCCTCCTTCACGGTCTGCTGCCGGGCGCCGGGAAGGCTGTTGACGATGCCCGGAATCTCCACCACCGTACCGTTGGGAAAGATGATGGAGGTGAAATGCATATCAAGCTGCGAATTGCCTTTCACCCGCCCTGCGCGCACCACGCGGTCCACCACGCCCTGTACGTATACCCCGGCTGGAATCATGACCCTGTTCCCGACCACCACCGGGAAAGTCGAGGCGAGGTAGACGCCATCGCCGGGCTTGGCGCTCTTGGTGTTGATGCCGCTGCGCAACTGCAACAGGACCTTGGTTCCGGCGGGGACGGTGTAAGTCTTCCCGGCTGCAACGGAGGCCGGCGCGTCGGCGGGCGTGGGGTCAGCCTGCACAGCGGCCGGAGCGGGTTTCTCCGGCGCGGGCGATACTGGGGACGATTGTGCCGGCGCGCCGGTGGCAGCTTCGGGCTGCGCAGGCGCCTGAGCCTGGCCAGTCTGCGCGAAACAAGGATTGGAGGCTGCGGCCACAAGGCTCAGTGCGATCCCAGCGGTCAACGTTCCGTGCACCAGACGCATGAATCCCTCCAAAGCTCTCCTTATTGCCATAGACGCGCCGCCCTCATCGAAGGATAGCGTCAGGGGACAACTTCAGGATAGTCTCATGCGCCGCCGGGACACGAAAATGCGTCGCGGCACACTGCGGCCCTGCTCCAATCGCGTTACGATGCAAGAGAGCGATGGAGACCGAATCCACCCCGCCTGATCCCAACCCTGCCGGCGCCCGCCAGCGGTTTTCCGCTGTCTACCGCGTGCTGGACGGCGCCATTGCCGCCCGCGCCTTCCCCGGCTGCGCCTTTGGGGTTCTGGCCGGCGGCAAAGTCGTGCTCCAGGACGCACTGGGTCGCTTCACCTATGACGAGGGCGCGCCCACCGTGACCGTGGAAACCGTCTACGACGTAGCCAGCCTCACGAAGGTGATGGCAACCACGGCCGCCGCCATGCTGCTCTGGCAGCGCGGCCTGCTCGACCTGGACACGCCGCTGGGCGAGTTTCTGCCTGGCTTTGTGGTGGGCCGCGCCCCCGATGAGCACGCCCGCTACGTCAAGCTCCGCCATTTGCTGGCCCACAGTTCGGGTCTGCCGGGCTATGTGGAGTTCTATCGCACGGTAACCACGCCGGCCGCGCTTTTTCGGGCCTGCATGGAGCTGCCTCTGGAAACCGAGCCCGGCGCGCGCGCCGAGTACTCCGATCCCGGCTTCATTCTGCTCGGCAAGGCGCTGGAGGTGTTTACGCGCGAGTACCTTCCAACCTGGGTTCGCCGCGAGGTCTTCTATCCGCTGGAGTTGGCAGCCACAGGATTTTGTCCATCGCATGGGGCGCGAACGGCAATTCCGCCCACCGAAGAGGACACCGACCTGCGCCAGCGCCGCATCCAGGGCGAGGTTCAGGACGAAAATGCCTGGCTGCTCAAAGGCGCCGGCGGCCACGCTGGGCTTTTCTCCAATGTGCCGGACCTATTGCGCTTTGCAGGTGAGATTCTGGAGGCCGGACACGCGACCGGCGCTGAGGGAGAACAGCCTCGCCTGTTTGACGCGACGACAGTGGAACACTTCGCCCAGCGTCAGGGTCCGGAGGGCAGTTCGCGGGCGTTGGGGTGGGATACGCCCTCGCCGAATTCCTCCTCCGGCCGTCATTTCTCGCCGCGCTCGATCGGTCACCTGGGTTACACCGGCTGCTCGCTGTGGATTGACCTGGATGCCGGGGTCGCCGTTGCGCTGCTCAGCAACCGCACCTGGCCGGACCGGAAGAGCCAGCTGATTCGTGAGGTGCGGCCGGCATTTCACGACGCCGTGCGGGATGCGCTTTAACGATTCAGCAATATACGGTGCTTGCGACGGTTACGGCCGTGGAGAATTCTCTGGGGAGTTGACGGATTTGCAGATACAATTAAAACTCGGGGACAGACGCGATGCTCACCAGTTCCACGATCCAGGAGACGGCCGGCGCCCAGGCAAACGACACCAAGAAAGACCAGGCCTCCCTGCTTCAACAATTGACGACTGAGAGCCAGAACGAGGCTTCTCAAGGCTTTGACACCAAATCCGCTCTGGAGATCGCACGCATCATCAACCATGAGGATGCAAAGGTCGCGGCAGCGGTCAAAAAGGCGATTCCGGAGATTGCGCAGGTTATTGACCAGGTAGCCCGCAGCCTGCGCGATGGCGGCCGGCTGATCTACATCGGGGCCGGTTCCAGCGGGCGGATCGCGGCGCTCGATGCATCCGAATGCCCGCCCACCTACTCCTCGGCCCCCGGACAAGTGCAGTACATCATGGCTGGCGGACCCAAGGCGCTGGCCTCGGCCGTCGAGGTCAACGAGGACTCGGAAGAGCTTGGCCAGCGGGACATTGCCCGCCGCCGCCCTACGCGCAAGGACGTGGTGGTGGGGGTATCCGCCTCGGGTCGCACTCCCTACGTGGTAGCCGCCGTGGCCTACGCCCGCGCCCGCGGCGCCCATACCGCTGCTGTGACCTGCAACCACGAGACTCCTCTGGCTGCGGCTGCCGATATCGCCATCGTTGCCGAGGTCGGCGCTGAAGTGATCTCCGGTTCCACGCGCATGAAGGCCGGCACCGCCCAGAAGATGGTCCTGAACATGATCACCACCGGCGCCATGACCCGGTTGGGCTATGTGTACGAGAACCTGATGGTCAACGTGCACATGCAGAACTCCAAGCTGGTCGAACGCGGCATCCGCATCCTTATGTGCGCCTGCAACATCGACCGCGAGATTGCGGTGCAAACCATCAAGAGCGCCGGCCGCAGCGTCCCCGTGGCCCTGGTGATGCTCAAAGCCAAGGTCGACAAGCCCGAGGCCGTCCGCCGCCTGGCCAAATCCGACGGCAATGTGCGGCTGGCTGTCGAGGACAATATGCCGGAACTGTAGCGGATTGCCTGCTGAGGAGACAAGAACGTTCCGGCTAGTCGCAAAATGAGCGGACGAGTGAACGGCAAGCCAGGGATCCTTGCGCAATAGCTTCTATGGCTGGTACTCCCACAGGTCGTTGAGATCTCCCGATTTGCCTGTCGAGTCGTCGCCGAACCCGCCGAAGAGCCAGAGATTTCCAGAGTTATCCACCCAGGTTGCAGCACCCACTCGCCCTCCGGGAACATTGCCGGAGGCCGGAGTCCCCAGTGTTCCGTACGTCCCCATCAGGCCGCCGACGTTCGAGCCGCCCATCCAGGTCCACTCGCCCCCGCTAAACTTCCAAAGGTCGTTTTGGTAGGGCGTGGTCCCAGCCCAGGTCGAACTAAAACCTTCCCCGCCGAAGAGCCAGAGATTCCCGTCCGCATCCATCCAACTCATAGCCCCGGCACGCGCCCCCGGAACATTGCCGGGAGCTGCCGTCCCCAGCGTTCCATAGCTCCCCGCCTGATTGGCGGTTCTAGCTCCACTCACCCACGTCCACTCGTTGGGACTGCTCGGGGTGGGGCCTGGAGTCGAGGTGGGGTTTGAAACCGAGCATGTTCCATTGCACCCCGTAAGAGTGAGCAACGCCATCACCGCCAACATCAACACAGCGGACTTCATCCGGCTTTCCATACAGAATCTCCGTTCCTGAGTCTGTAATTCAGTCCGCCCCTGTGCGAAGGAACCCGCGCAGAGGCTCCCTGGACGATGCGCGAAAACTCCCGCGTGGCAGTCTCCCTGTCGTAGACAGGTTCATCAGTCCAATGCTTTGCCGGCTGCCGTTATTCAGATAGACGCCTTCGCCGGGTGGAAGTTTAGAGCCGGGGGGCAACCCTCTCTCTCCATTTACGCTCCATTGCGGGGGGTTGCGATGCTCCCTGCGCTTCCTCATGAAATCCCTGCCGCGTCCGCCGCAGCGATTTACACTAAAAGGCCAGGAGTTGCTCAATTTTCATGGATAAATTTGTCATTCGCGGCGGCAATCCGCTGGTGGGCACCATCCGTGTCTCGGGCGCAAAGAACTCGGCGCTGCCTTGCATGGCCGCGGCGATTCTGACCGAGGATGAGGTCACTCTGGAAAACATTCCCCAGGTGCGGGACATCGAAACCGAGCGCCGGCTGCTGGTGTCAATGGGCGCCGAGGTCGAACTGGGCTACGGGCGTGCGCAACACCGCACCAAGATCAGTTGCCGGACGCTCTCCGACCCGGTAGCCAAATATGAGATCGTGAAGACCATGCGGGCCAGTTCCCTGGTGCTGGGCCCGCTCGTGGCTCGCGCCGGCATGGCGCGCGTGGCCATGCCCGGCGGCTGCGCCATCGGCGGCAGGCCCATCGA
>JBEKZJ010000055.1:0-30975 GCA_049509995.1 Occallatibacter sp.
TTGGGGTGCGCCGTTCTCTATTTGGCGATCGATTCCGCTCCGCTCAATCCGCGATCTGTATATTCACCAGCACCGGCGCCTCCGCCCCGCGTCCTCCCGGAGAAACCGTGCTCGTCTGCGCCCCCCGCCAGTGGTCGATGTGGCTGATCCTGTGTACGCACCCGATGGTGCAGTTGGGCGCGCAGCTCTTGGCCGTCAAAAACTCCCGCTTCACGTCCTCCGTCGTATACCCGGCCAGCGGCACGCCCGGATACCCCCGCTGCTGCGAGCAGTAGTGAACCAGCCCATCCTCGCAGATATACAGGTAGCGCGACCCCGCCCGGCAGCGCCAGTCGTTCGGCTCCCCCTGCGCAATCGCCTCCTGAAAGTAGTCGAACCGCGAGTAGTTGATCTTCTTCCTGTGGTTCATCTCGTAGTAGACCCTGGCCTCGTCGTCCTTCAGCGGCTTAAGTTGCCCGCTGCTGTCGTGGATGATTCCAATCGTCGAAGTAAAGCCCAGTTCCAGCGCCCGCTTGCCGATCACCATCGCGTCGTTGGGATTCTTGAAGCCCCCGCCCACCACCGAATTGATGTTCACATGAAACTCGGCATATTCGGCCAGCATCTGCAGCTTCTTATCCAGCACCTTCAGGCTCTTCTTCGAAATCTCGTCCGGCTCCAGGTTGTCGATCGATATCTGCATGTGGTCCAGGCCGGCCTTGTTAAGTCGTTCAATCCGCTCCACATTCAGCAGGTAGCCGTTGGTAATCATCCCCGCAATCGCCCCCGTCCGCCGCATCCGCCGGATAATGTCGTCCAGCCCCGGATGCGTCAGCGGCTCCCCGCCCGAGATTCCGATCATGGCCGTCCCCAGCCGTCCCAGGTGGTCGATCCGCCGGTACATCTCTTCGAGCGGCACCGGCTCTGAAACCTTGTCGTACTCGTTGCAGTAGGCGCAGCTCAAGTTGCAGAACCGCATGGGGATAATCTGCGCCAGCACCGGATGCGCAGTAGAAGCCAGCGCGCGCCCCACCATCTTCAGCTCGCGCACCTTCCGCTGAGCCGCCAACCACCGCCCGCGCACCGTCGCTCTCCGGGGAATCGCCATCTCTACTATTGAATCACAGTCCGAGCGAGGAATGGGAGCGTGGACGCAAACCCTCGGCCACCGCCGATGCCACTCTTTGCGTGTGACTGTTATCCTCTAGGACAAGTCTAAGATTCGCAGGCGGGTGCTTGAATCGCGCGCTGATGCCGATAATTCCAGAAAGGCAAGCACCTTCGACGATGTGGGGCGAGCCTGCGCCGGATGCGGAAGCCGCAAACTGGCCCAGCCCTCCAAGAACTCGGTCGAGAAGCGATCGACGAAACGCTCAAGACACATCGCGGCACTTTATAGTGCCTTGCGGGCTTCTTCCGCCGAACTAAGGCTTGACTTTAAACGAATGCCCGGCTTAAGGTTCGAGGTGCGGACAGTCGACAGCGTGCCCCGAAAACGAAACGAGCATGAAGAAAGGCTAAATCCGTGGTAAGTGAGCAGGAACTTCAGGAAATCTTCCCTCGTCCCAGTGTGCGGGAAGTAGCCTTCGAACTGCGCTTTGCGCCGCGGCTGAGGATAGCTCCCGAGGTGTGGAGAATCCAAGACAGCCTTGCAGAGGGCTATCCCGCGGTCAGCCAGGAAGTGCAACCGCAAGCCGACGGACGCCTCCTCCAGGCCTATGTTTTCGCTAACCCCGAAGAGGGTCGCAGCATCAAGGTCTCGCAGGAGAATTTCGTAGCCGTCTTCAACCAGTACGGCAGCTTTGAGGAGTTCAAGGAGGAGGCTCTCCTCCGCACCGAGACCTTTACACGCGAGTTCAGCATTCAGACGTTTCAGAGGGTCGGGCTGCGATACGTCAACCACATAGAGTTGGCCCCGGGGCAAGGAGTCAGGGATCTGCAGCGCTATGTCAACCTGCCGCTGGACCTCGATCGCTTCGACCCCGCGAGCATCGAGCAACTGCTGACAGAATTTCGGCTTGCCGTTGAAGAGCACAAGATTACGATCCGCGGCGCACTTATCCGGATGCCCGGAAAGGCCGGCGGCCTCTTCATCTTGGACCTCGACTGTTACATGCTCGCGCCCGTCTACATCCACGACCTCTCGCCCTTAATGGACGTGTTCCACCACAGAATTCAGATCCAGTTTCTGGAGCACATCCGCGAAGAATACAAACAGATTATGCGAGGGAAAGCATGAACCCAGCTCTCGATCAAGGTATGTCAGGGGGATCCACAACCCGCATCTCCACCAACCTAGAACAGCTGTGGAGGAATCAGTTTTTCGCCCTACAAGAAAGGACCGCTGCAGACGGTCTGGCCAGCCTAGAGACGGGGGCGCCACAAAAACAGGTGCGGCAGATGACAGACACCGTCAGATTTGCGGGCGGTGTTTACGACCCCGCGATAATCTCCTTCTACGAAGGCATCATTGTTGAGTTACAGAGGGAGGTAGCGCGCTATAAGTCGCTATGGGCGGCGGCGCTGAAGTCCGCCCAAGCAGAGGCACCGGAGGAGGCATACGTCCCCCGCCAGACGGTGCCGGTGTCACCGGCCATGGCCCGGAAGCTCCGAGGCGGCACAAGGCCGGGCCTCAGAGCCTCAACAGAGTGATGAATGTTTAGCGATGCGGCGGACCTCACGAACCTCAAGCAGGGGGACATCGTCAGGGACTTCGTGTTTCCAATTGCGCGTGTTGACAGCACAAGGCTCCTGAGCAGGGTCGTTGGGACGACCGGGACGAAGATCTGCGTCGAAGCCGCTGCGGAAGGCGACCCCAAAAGGCAACACCATATTGTGCAGGTGCAGGGTACCGTTGCATCTTGCGCAGTGATGAGCCAGTGCTGCGATGTCGATTCTAGCCAGAATCCCCCTCCTCACTCGTTTGTGCTGTGCAAGCTTGTGCCCGTACCGCCGAAGCTCCAGCAGCATCGCCCGTCCTACGAGACACTTATAGCCAATGTTGACCCGTATGGCGGAGCGAAGGCATTCATTCAGAATTTCTGGTTCGGTAAAGTCCCCGGTCTGCACGGGGAGTTTATGGCTGACTTTGCCCAGCCAACAACTATCAGCTGGGCCGATTACCAGAAGGTTCTACAGACGAAAATCGCAGAACTGGACGACCTCCATCGCGCGATGTTTCGTGTGAAGGTCGGTGCACACTTCGGGCGCGTCGCCCAGGAAGACAAGGCGGCAGGGTACGAGGACCCGTACCTGCGTCCCGACTCCCCACCCGCACCGAAGGTCCCTTATATCGAGAAGATCGCTCAAGCATTTCGCTTAATTCTCGGCAAGGAATAGGCAGCGCTGTAGCCGGGTGCCCCATCCTTCGCCTTTTTTCTGGCGAAGGATGGGATCGCACGAACCCTCCCCGTCGTCTTTCTAGCGCGGCCCGATAATGGCTGCACCCGGAAACGGCCGCCGCCCTCCCGCCACCTGCCCCTCCATTTGCAGATAATTACCCTCCCTCGGCGCACAATCGTTCCATACTGTCTTTCACAACCTGTGCAGGCCGAACCGAATTTACGGGGGCAGCAGCCGGAAGCTGGGAGCTCGAAGCTCCCAGCTTCGACAAAAAGCCCCTAACCCCTTTGCCATCAATAATCTGCAAAGAACTCCAGCAGAATCAAGAATTTACAGCGAAGCCACCCCTGCATCCCATTGAAAACAAGGAATTTCCTTACAGAGACGGGGGGGGGTAGGGAGAGTCCATAAAATGTGCAACGAATGTCGCCACATCATGCCCAACGGTCGCAAGTGCCACTCGCCCGCCCTGCTCGGCCAGCCCTATTGCTACTTCCACACCCGCCTGCACTTGGTCGCCGCAGCCCCGCCCCGCGCCCCGGGCGACCCGCTCAAGCTCCCCATCCTGGAAGATCGCAGCGCCATCCAGATCGCCCTCGCCCAGATTCTCGACGCCCTCGGCTCCGCGCAGCTCGACCCGCGCCGCGCAGGCCTGTTCCTCTACTCCCTCCAGATCGCCTCCCAAAATGTCGAACGCGACGAGGACATCATCCCCATCACAGCGGTGCACTCCGTAACCCACACCGCCGGCGGCGATGAGCTGGGTCCGGAAAAAAGCACCTGCCCCTATCCGTTCGATTGTTCCACCTGCGACGTGCTAGACGGCTGCCCAGACTACGATCCCGAAGGAGACGAAGAAGACGGCGAAGAAGACTGAGCCCCTCCCGGGCGGGTGGCCCAGGTACCCACCAACAGAATTGGGTGCCCCAGAGCCTGCCCTGAGCTTGTCGAAGAGTCCCGCTCTTGGGACCTGGGACCCGAGGTCCGTTCATTTCGATCAGATTGCAGTAGTTGTGTACTGCAAATGCAGTATGATTCTACTGCGATGATCTCCCTCCGCTCCGACCTCCGCCGCAAGCTGCTGACGTTCTTCTACGTCAACCGCTCCGCGCGCGTCTACGTCCGCCAGTTGGCCGGAGAGTTGCAAGCCGATTCCACCAACGTCTCCCGCGAACTCGCCCGCCTCCAGCAGGAAGGCTTCCTGCGCTCGGAGCCTGAAGGCCGCCAGCTCTACTACAGCATCAACCGCGACTACCCCTATTTAAAGCCCGTCTTCGCCCTGCTCCAGGGCTCGGTTGGCATTCAGCCCACCCTCAAACACGCCCTCGAATCGGTCCCCGGCATCCGGTCGGCGTGGCTTTTCGGCTCCCTTGCCAGGAACGAAGCCGACGCCTCCAGCGACATCGACCTGCTGATCGTGGGCAAGCCCGACCAGACCCGCCTTGCCGCCCAGGCCCGCAACGCCGAGAAAACCCTCCGCCGCGAAATCAACTCGACTGTTCTCACTCCCAAGGAACTGAAACGCCGTCTCAAAAAGGGCGATGCATTCATCGCCGACATCTGGAACGGCAAGCGCATCGAGCTGATTGGCCCAAATGACGATTGAGCCGCAAAAGCTCGATCCCAAACAAGTGCGGCGGTTCCTGGCTGACGCCAACAAAAAGGCCGTCGCCGCCCGAAAAAAATCCCGATCGACCAAGAGACCGCCTATCAAACGGCCTATCAGGCCATGCCGAAGGGCCGGGTGCCCCATCCTTCGCCTTTTTTCTGGCGAAGGGTGGGGTCGCACGAACCCTCCCCGCCGTCTTTCCAAGGCGTCCCGATGATGGCTGCACCCGGAAACGGCCGCTGTCCTCCCACCACCTGCATCTCCTCCCACCACCTGCTTCTCCTTTCGCAACAGATCACCCTCCCTCGGCGCACAATTGTTCCATAGCGTCTTTCACAACCCGTGCAGGCCGAAGCCGATGCGTCCAAGGCTGGGTTGACGGCGAGGGCCTAAAACCGCTGAAACCGGGTGAATTCAGGCAAAAATCGGGAAAATTAGGAAAAAATCCTAAGAAACTTGTGGAAATCGGGGTTTTTCGATTGACTTTAACCGGTTCGAAGCCGCATTGTAACGAACGACGGGGTTTTGAAGAACCCGCATGAATACAGGGGAAACGTGCAAATGTTGCCTCGGTCGCACTTCCTCCATGCGGTACGCAGATCGCGGCGGAAACCCAGGCAACACCGGCGGCCCAGAGGGCTCGCCCAGAAGGAGAACATCACATGGCAACTGGACTGACCAAGACCGCTCTGACGCGGCACCTGGCCGAGAAGCTGGAACTGACCAACAAGCAAGTCGCAGCCTTCCTGGACCTTCTGGCTGAGACCGCCATCAAGGAAACCAAGAAGAACGGCGTCTTTGTTATCCCGGGCATTGGCCGCCTGGTGAAGGCAGAGCGCAAGGCCCGCATCGGCCGCAACCCGCAGACCGGCGCGGCCATCAAGATCAAGGCCAAGACGGTGGTCAAGTTCCGCGTGGCCAAGGCCGCCAAGGACGTGATCGCGCCTGTTAAGAAGTAGAATTCCGGACTGCGGACACGAGGGGAAGAGCCAGGCGCTCCTCCCCTTTTGTTTTTTGTCAGGAAGTCAAGCACTGGCGCCCTGGAGCGCTTGAGCCGCGCGGCTTTCGAGTTCGGCGGCGAAGTCATTCTCCGCTCGCCTTGAGCGAAACAGGCCGCGAAGGCGCATGGCCATCGCTCTGAGCTTCCGCATAAAGTCTCTCCTATTCCATTCGCAAAGCCTGCATGGGGTCGATGGAAGCGGCGCGCCGGGCCGGCAGCCAGCAAGCAAGCGTGGCGATTGCACATAGGAATCCCGCGGCGGCAAGGTAGATCAGCGGGTTGTTTGCGCCGGCGCCGAGGAGCTTGGCGCTCGATCCCATGGCGGAGTTGGTGAAGGAGACGCTGGCGACGGCGCGCGCCAGTCCAATTGCCAGGACAGCGCCTGCAATGAGGCCGCTTGCCGTGAGGGCCAGTCCCTGTCCGATCACCATGCGCAGTACGTGACCGGGTTGCGCGCCGAGAGCCATGCGCACGCCGATCTCTTGTGTGCGCTGCACCACGGAGTAGGCCATGACACTGTAAAGCCCGACGGCAGCCAGGAGCAGGGCGATGGAGCCCAGGACGGTCATGAGGCTTGCAGCAACCTTTTGCGGATAGAGCGACGCGCCGATGAACTCCTTGAGCGGTGCCGCGTCGAAGACGGTGACGTTGGGATCGAGGCCGCGCACCTGGGCGCGCAGCGTGGAGAGCACGCTGTCCGGCTCGCGCTGCGTACGGACATAGAAGGCGAGATTCATATCTTCGCGGTAGATCTGGCGGAAGGGCACGTAAAAGTAGGCCGGCGTGGATTCGCCCAGGTAGTGGTATTTGGAGTCCTTGGCGACACCCACGACGCGAAACCAGCTTCCCCAGCCGTGAATGCGGGTTCCGATGGGGTCGCGGCCGGCAAAGAAGCGGCGCACGAAGGCCTGGTTCACGATCATCACGGCGGGCGACTTTTCATCCTCGTTGTCCTGCTCGGTGAAGTTGCGGCCCTCGACGATGGGAATATGCATCAAGGGGAGATAGCCAGGCGAAATCACATTGCGGAAGACGCTCATGTTTTCGTTGGGGCGGGGCGCATAGCCTTCGATCTTGAGTTCCTCCCACCAGCTAGGCTCGAAACCGAGTGGGACACCGTCGGAGTATGCGACGTCAGTGACCCCCGGTGCGGACTGCATGCGCTCGGCGAGACGGCGGCAGAATTCCTTGCGCTGGGCAAGGTTGTAGCCGTTGGTGTTGAGATAGAACTGGCTCAGGAGCACATGGTTGGGATCGAAGCCGGGATCGATGCGCATCGTGGTCTGAAATCCGCGCGCGAACAGGCCCGCACCGACGAGGGTAACCAAGGCAAGAGCAACCTCAGAGCCGACAAGAACGGAACGCAGGCGATTGCGTCCGCGGCCCGCGGTTCCGCTGCGTCCGCCGGCGTTGAGCCGGGCGCTCAGGTTAAGCCGCCCCACCTGCAATGCGGGAACAAGCCCGGCCGCCAATGCCGCAAGGATGCAGATTCCGGCTGCGAATCCGAGCACGGAGAGATTGGGGCGCGTGTCCATGGCCACCAACTGCTGCATGGGGCCCGGCGGCATGAGATATTTGAGCGCATGGCTCATCCACGGGGTGACGATGAGTCCGAGCGCCGCGCCTGAGCCGGTGAGCAACAGGCTCTCAGTCAGCACCTGACGGGCAAGCCGAGCGCGGCCCGCACCCAGCGCGAGGCGCGCGGTGAATTCCTTCTCGCGCACTGTGGCCCGGGCAAGCAGCAGGTTGGCCACGTTGGCGCAGACGATGAGCAGTACCAGAATGCAGACACCCATCAAGATGCGGAGCGGGCCGACGAGAAGGCCCTGCGGGCCGTGCGGCGACTTCCACAACGGCAGCAGTGTTGCGCTCATGCCTTCGCTGACATCTGCGTTGGCAATGGCCATGCGGTCGGCGAGCGCCTTCAGTTCTCCGCGCGCCTGGTCGATTGTGACGCCCTGCTTCATCCGCGCGATGCCCAGCATGTTGCGGTTGTGGCGGTCGCGCAGCATCCATTCCTGCACGCTATTGAGCGCCGGCTGCTCCATGTAGGGAATCCAAAGGTCAAATGCGGTGACGGGGAGCGACCCGTGGAACGAGGGCGCGGCCACGCCTACAACGGTAAGCTCGTGCTGGTTGATGGGGATGGTTTTGCCGACGATGGACGGGTCAGCCGCAAAGTGGGAACGCCAGTAGCGATCGCTGATGACAAGGATGGGAAACTTTCCGGGAGCGTCGGCAAATTCAGCGGGCAGGAAGAGGCGGCCGACCTCCGGCTTGACGCCCAGCACATCGAAGAAGTTGCCGCTGACGAGTTCGCCCCAGACGCGGTCTGCATGATCTTCTCTGCCGACGCTGAGGGCCGAGGGGCGCGTGACTGCGATGCCGTCAAGGAGCTTCAGGCGGTCGCGGAAGTCGATGAAGTCGGGGTAGGAGTTGGGTACCCACTCACCGTTGGGCGTGACCGATTCAAGGACGACCAGGCGGCTTGGGTCGGCGACGCCGCCAAGGGGATGCAGCAGGACGCCGTTGATCCAGGTGAAAGCGGTAGTGGTTGCGCCGATGCCGATGGCCAGCGTAAGCACCGCAACCGCCGTGAACGATGGGTTGCGCACCATAATGCGCAGGCCGTAGCGCAGGTCGTTGAACAGATCTTCAAGCCAGGGAAGCGTGCGGCGTTCGCGATAGACCTGGCGAGTTTGCTCCGCGCCGCCGAGACGGATGAGGGCCTGTCGGCGGGCTTCCTGGGGCGAGAGGCCGGCGCGGATGCCGTCGTCGGTGTGCAGGGCGACATGGGACTCGAGTTCGGCGGCGAAGTCGGCGTCGCAACGGCGGGAGCGGAACAGGCCGCGGAGGCGAATGGCGAATGCTCGCAGTTGGCGCATGGTGCCTCCTTATGCTTCGTGGGCCGGGGCGAGGAAACGGGCGAGGATTTCGGTGGTCTGCTCCCACTCGGCGGCGGCTTTCTGCAACTGGCGATGACCGGCTTTGGTGAGTTCGTAGAATTTGGCGCGGCGGTTGTTTTCAGAGGCGCCCCAGCGGGAGCGGATGAAGCCTTCCTGCTCCAGCTTGAGCAGCGCCGGGTAGAGGGTGCCGTAGTTCAACTGCAGGAGGTCGCCGCTGGTCTGCTCGATGCGGCGCGCGAGGCCGTAGCCGTGAAGCGGGCCCAGAGTTTCAAGGGTGCGCAGGACCATCAGCGCCAGAGTTCCCTGCCAGACATCGGTTTTTTCACCCATGGCTTTCTCCTTCTTGCTCCTATTGCCAACCAATATGAACAGTCTACATCAACTTCTATGGGAATGCAATACGAAGGATTTGGGCGTTTGGTTCCCTGTCCGGTTTGACGCTCCCACTCAGCCCTCCTATAATCCAAGCAGTTCCTGCTGACGTCTCCGCTCGTGTCTTTTCCTGTCTCTGCCCCCTCTTCCGGCGTGGAGTCCCTGAAAAAGGACCGTATGGTTTCTCAGGAGGCACAGGTCCGGTCCTGCGATGAAACGCTGACCTGCCACACAGGAATTCTGAAGGAGTTTTGCATTCAAATGAAGCGTTCGCTTGCATTAGCTGTCACGCTGGCCTCGGGCCTTGTCCTGAGCGCCGCCGCTCAAACATTGCCCGCCCCCACAGCGCCGCCACAGGCCGTCCCTGCCAAGGTTGCCGTCATCGCCTTCCAGGCCGCCGTAGGCCAAACCAACGAATTCCAGCGCAACTTTGCCGACCTGCAGAAAAAGTACGAGCCCAAGCGCGCCCAACTCAAGGCTCAGGCCGATGAGATCGATAGCCTGGAGAAGCAGTTGCAGGCCCAGGGCGACAAGCTCAGCGATGTCGAGCGCGCCAGCAAGGCCAAGACCATCGACGACAAGAAAAAGCAGGCCCAGCGCTTCGCCGAGGATGCCCAGAACGACCTCACCGGGGAGATGAACGAGGTCTACAACAAGATCGCTTCCAAGGTGTACGACGTTCTGGCAAAATACGCCCAGTTGCAGGGCTACACGCTGGTGGTGGACGGCAGTGGAAGCCAGCAGCAGGCCCCCGTCGTTCTCTACGCAAGCCCCACCACCGACATCACCAAGGTCATCGTCGATGCCTACAACGTGGCCTCCGGCGTTCCCGCTCCACCGGCCCAGCCCGCGGCGGCAGCCCCAGCGGCGCCCAAGCCGGCCCCCAAGCCGCCCGTCGCCCACTGATGCTGCACCCGAACTTCGCGTAAAGCCCCAGTGAACATCGAATGCAGTCTGAGGCCTCGCGTTGCGGGGCCTGTGTGTCTCCAGGCGTCGAATAACCCCCTCAGCCGCCGTCTCCATAGTGCGCCAAAATCCACGGCCCGGTTGTTTGACGCTCCTCTTCCGGCCCCCCTATAATCCACAATGGTCCCGCTGATCTTTCCTTCCAGCCTGGTGTTTCTCAAGCTGGGATTGTAAACCGGGTGGTAACTGACTGCCAGGTTTCTCACCGGGCACAGGCGCTGTTTTGCACCCGGAACGCAGACAGCCGCACCGGGATTTTGAAGGAGTTTTCCATTCCAATGAAGCGTTCGCTTGCACTTGCCGTTGCACTGGCCTCGGGCTTGGCCCTGGGCGCAGCCGCCCAAACGCCACCCGCCCCCGCCGCGCCTTCGGGCCCGGTCAGGATTGCCGTTATCGCTTTCCAGGCAGCCGTGGCCCAAACCAACGAGGGCCAGCGCGACTTCGCCGACCTGGAGAAGAAGTACTCGCCCAAGGAACAGCAACTCAAGGCCCTCAACGACGAGATCGAGAGCCTCACCAAGCAGTTGCAGGCCCAGGGCGACAAGCTCAGCGAGGCCGCTCGCGCCAGCCAGGCCAAAACCATCGACGACAAGAAAAAGAAGTTGGATCGCGAAGCCGAAGATGCCCGCAACGACTTCCAGCAGGAGATGGGCGAGATTTACAACAGCCTGGCCTCAAAGGTCTATGACGTGATGTCCACCTACGCACAGCAGCAGGGATACACGCTCATTCTGGACGTATCCCAGCAGCAGAATCCCGTCCTTTACGCGAATCCTGCCACCGACATCAGGAAGCCGGTTGTCGATGCGTACAACCTCAAGTCGGGCGTACCCGCTCCGCCAGCCCAACCGGCAGCTTCGACTGCCCCATCGCCCCCCAAGCCGGCAGCCAAGCCTCCCGTCGCACACTGAGAGGATTCCTCCAACGCACGCAAAAGCCCCCCCTCGGCAGGGCCTTTACACTGCATTCCATCTCCTTCAGCGGCCAAGCAAACGTTTCCGGCCGGGCGCAAAAAAAACTCAAACCGCGAACGCCCTCTTCTGTGGAAAAAATTGTGGATTACTTCCCGCAATTCTGGAAAAGAACTCCCTTTTTTCCCCTTGTCAACTTCGGCCGGTTTCTGATAGTCAAGGCAACCCCTTATATATCAACACAAATCTGAAAAACGCCCCTGTTCTCCAGGCGGGCATAGTTGTGAGCAATAGCAGACACCGGTTCTGTGAGGTTTCCACAGCTCCGCATGAACAGCAGGTGACTAAAGTATTCAGATGGTTACGGTGCAGCCCCTACTTCTGCTGATCTTCGCCTACGCGCAACACAGCCAGGAAGGCCT
Source organism: Occallatibacter sp. (assembly GCA_049509995.1). Lineage (GTDB taxonomy): Bacteria > Acidobacteriota > Terriglobia > Terriglobales > Acidobacteriaceae > Telmatobacter. The sequence goes on from JBEKZJ010000055.1 coordinate 11,508, forward strand.
CTTGCGGGATATCGACTTTCCCGATCCGCTTCATGCGCTTCTTGCCTTCCTTTTGCTTTTCCAATAGCTTGCGCTTGCGCGAAATGTCCCCGCCGTAGCACTTGGCCAGCACGTTCTTGCGCAGCGCCGCGACGGTCTCGCGGGAGATGATCTTGGCGCCGATGGCCGCCTGGATGGCTACCTCGAACTGCTGGCGGGGAATCAGCTCCCGCATCTTCGCGACCAGCGCCTTGCCCCGCTCGTAGGCAAAGTCCCGGTGCACGATAATCGAAAGCGCATCCACCGGCTCGCCCGAAACCAGGATGTCCAGCTTCACCATCGGCGACTCCCATTCCCCCGCCAGTTGATAGTCCAGCGATGCATAGCCGCGGGAGATGGATTTCAGCCGATCATAGAAATCCAGCACGATCTCGTTCAGCGGCAGCTCGTAGGTCAGCATCACCCGCGTGCTCGTCACGTACTCGAAGTTCAGCTGCTTGCCGCGCTTCTCCTCCACCAGCTTCAGAATCCCGCCCACATACTCCTCGTTGGTAAGAATCTTGGCGGTGATCACCGGCTCGCGGATCTCCTCGATGTTGGTGGGCTCGGGCCAGCGCGATGGATTGTCCACCTCGACCACGCTCCCGTCGGTGAGCGTGACGTGGTAGCGCACGCTCGGTGCCGTCGTGATCAGGTCCAGCTCATACTCCCTCTCCAGCCGCTCCTGGATGATCTCCATGTGCAGCAGCCCCAGAAATCCGCAGCGAAACCCGAAGCCCAGCGCCACCGAGCTCTCCGGCTCGAAGAAGAACGACGAGTCGTTCAGCCGCAGCTTTTCCAGAGCATCGCGCAACAGAGTGTGCTCGTGCGCATCCACGGTGTAGAGGCCGGCGAAGACCATCGGCTTGATGTCTTCAAAGCCCGGCAACTGCTTCGCGGCGGGCCGCGCGTCGTCCGTAACGGTGTCGCCAATCTTGGTGTCGCCGACATTCTTGATGGTGGCCGCAAAAAAGCCCACTTCGCCCGCCGTCAGTTGCCCGACCTCCACCGGCTTCGGCATCAGCACGCCCATGGACTCGACCTCGAACGGCTTTCCATTGGACATCAGGCGAATGCGCTGGCCCTTGCGCAGGGTGCCCTCCATCACCCGTACCAGCACGATCACGCCGCGATACGCATCGAACCAGGAATCGAAGATCAGCGCCTGCAGCGGCGCATCCGGATCGCCCTTGGGTGCCGGCAGCCGGTGCACGATGGCTTCCAGTACCTCCGCAACGCCCTGCCCGGTCTTGGCGCTTACCGGGATGGCGTCGGTGGCGTCCAGCCCCACCGCCTGCTCGATCGCCTCCTGCGTGCGCAGAATGTCCGCCGAGGGCAGATCGATCTTGTTGATCACGGGAATGATTTCCAGGCCGTGGTTGATGGCCAGGTACGCATTGGCCAGCGTCTGCGCCTCCACGCCCTGGCTGGCGTCCACCACCAGCAGCGCCCCCTCGCACGAGGCCAGCGAACGCGACACCTCGTAGCTGAAGTCCACGTGCCCCGGCGTATCGATCAGGTTCAGTTGGTAGGTGTTCCCGTCCTGCGCCTTGTACATCATGCGCACCGCGTGGGCCTTGATGGTGATCCCCCGCTCCCGCTCCAGGTCCATGTCGTCCAGAATCTGCGCCTGCATCTCCCGCCCCGTCACTGAGCCGGTAAGTTCCAGCAGTCGGTCGCTCAACGTCGACTTGCCGTGGTCGATGTGGGCGATGATGGCGAAGTTGCGAAGGAAGCGGGCGTCCATGCGGGGCTTGGCGACAGAGGAGGAATTGCGCAGTAGTTGCGCGTCCGGCGCGGCGGACCTCCAGGCCATAGCTTATCATCGGGATAGTGTCTTTCGCTTCCCTGACCGGGCTGCGGGCGGCGTCCTCACTCATGCGCATTGGTTGGAATCGTTATCGATTGTTTGCTTCCGCCCTGCTCGCCCTCGCGCTTGCGGGGTGCGAACCCTCGCAACCTCTCAATGCTCCCCAGGGACAACAGCCCCACGCCACCGCGCCACCGCTCACCACCCCGCTCCCGCAAGCACCCCAGGCTGCCACTCCTCCTCCTCCGCTCACTCCCCAGCAGCAGCACGTGCGCCTCCTCATCCAGCAGGTTGAGGATGCCTATGCCCAGGGCCAGGCCGCCTATCGCAAGGGAAAACTCGCCGATGCCAAGGTGCAGTTCGATCGCGCCGTCGATTTGATGCTCGTGAGTCGCATCGACATCAAGGCCGATCCGCAGTTGCAGGACGAGTTCGACCGCATTGTCGACGGCGTCAACGCCCTCGAGATGGAGGCCCTCAAGCAGGGCAACGGCTTTGTCCCCCAGGTCGAGCCCACGCCGGCCGACGTCGCCAGCGACGTCACCTTCGAGGTCGACCCCAACATCGTGGCCAAGGCCAGAACCGACCTGGCCACCACCAAGTCCGACCTGCCCCTCATGGTCAACGACTATGTGGCTGCCTACATCAACTTCTTTGCCAACACCCAGCGCGGCCACAACACGCTGCTCCACTCCTTCGAGCGCGCCGGCCGCTACAAAGCCATGATCCAGCGCGTCATGGCCGAAGAGGGCGTGCCCCAGGATCTGATCTATCTCGCCGTCGCCGAGTCCGGCTTTCAGCCCCGCGCCGTCAATCGCAAATCAGGCGCCGGAGGCATGTGGCAGTTCATGCCCTACGGCCCCTATGGCCTCAACCGTAATGGCTATGTCGACGAGCGCTTCGATCCCGAGAAATCCACCCGCGCCTATGCCCGCTACATGAAGTTCATCTACGACCAGTTGGGCGACTGGTACCTCTCCATGGCCGGCTATGACTGGGGCGCCGGCAATATTCAGCACGCCGTCTCGAAGACCGGTTACGCCGACTTCTGGGAACTCTACAAACGCAACAACCTTCCCGCCGAGACCAAGAACTACGTGCCCGAGATTCTGGCCGCCATCATCATTGCCAATCACCCCACCCAGTACGGCTTCGACGATGTCACGCTCGATCCGCCTGTGCTCACTGACACCGTCACCATCAACTACTCGGTGGACCTCCGCCTGGTGGCCGACATCGTCGACGCCCCGGTCGATGAGTTGACAGCCCTCAACCCCAGCCTGTTGCGCCTGATCACCCCGCCTGACGCCTCCTTCGACCTCCATCTCCCCGCCGGAACGGCCACGCTGTTTGACCAGCGCATCGCGCTTGTTCCTGAGCCCAGGCGCAACTCATGGCGCTACCATCCCGTCGCTGCCGAGGACTCGCTGGCCTCAGTGGCCCGCGCGTTCCACGTTCCTGAGTCGGAGCTTGCCGCCGCCAATCAACTGCGCCCCAGCGACAGCATCCAGGGCGTCCAGGCGCTGGTGGTGCCCGTGCCCCCCGCGGCTGCGCCGTCGGCCCGCATGTTGCTCTACACCGCGCGCAGGGGCGATACCCTGGTCACCATCTCCGACCGCTTTGGCGTCTCCCTCAATCAGTTGCGCCGATGGAACAGGATCACCGGCATCAAGGTCGTCCCCGGCCGCCGCCTGCATGTGTCCGAGCCTGCCATCGTGCCCCACGCGGCGCGCGGTCATCGCCGCGCGGCCTTCGCGGCAACCGCCGAAAATCCCCATGAAACCGCCCCGGCAAAGGGTTCTGCGACCAAAGCCGCCGCGCATTCATCCGCGAAAAAAGGCGCGCCAACAACGTCGAAGAGCCAACACGCGCACAACTCCGGTGCCCCTGCTGCCGCAAAGAAGGCAGTCCCATCGAGCGCCGGGAAATCCCGTGCCCGCAAGCCCGCCGCGCATGCAAAATCTTCCCCTCGGTAGCAAAAAACACCCAGGCATCTCATTACGTACTTGTGTTCTGCTAGCATTTGCGTGCAAGCTATTGTTACAATGGCTTCCGCAAGCGGAGCACATGTGTTCGTTCCGCGAACAGGCAAACCAATACAACGGCAGCGGTGAGCCGCTGGAGGCAATGGGATGGAAGAAGTGTTCAGGATGTACGCGATGAGTGACGGCAATCTCGAAGGGGAGCCGAAGGAACTGGACCCCGATCACGACGAAGACTTTGAAGACGAAGAAGTCGAAACCTCCAGTGTGCTGACCTCCTCGGATGACGATGAGCCAGCGGCTGAAGGGACTTTTGTTGTGGTCGTCGAACAACCCGCAGCGAAGCCGGCCCGCAAGAAGGCTCCCGCTAAGAAGGCCGCAAAGAAGGCCCCGGCCAAAAAGGCAGCCGCCAAAAAAGCTGTGGTCAAAAAGGCTGTGGCCAAGAAGGCTGCAAAGAAGTCCGCCGTAAAACCTAAATCCACTGGCGCAACAGGCGGAAAAGCCGCGGCCATCAAGGCCAAGGTTGGCAAAAGCGCCGGCAAACCCACCAAACGAGGTAAAAGGTTGGCAGTTAAGAAGGCAGCAAAGAAGGCGCCCGCCAAGAAGGCAGCGGTGAAGAAGGCCCCTGTCAAGAAGGCTCTGGCCAAGAAGGCAGCGGCCAAGAAGGCGCCCGCCAAGAAGGCAGTTGCGAAGAAGGCAGCTGCGAAAAAGACAAAGAAGAAATAACGGCAACCGGCAATTCAAGGCAAGCAAAAGAGCCCGGCTCCGTGTCGGGCTTTTCTGCGTCTGCGGTAGTGCGCGGTGGTCGGGTGGTTCAGGAGGTTGCGACGCCGTCCGTCAGTTGCCCAAAATGCCAACGCTGATGCGCCACGTAATCCTCGAGCAGAAAGCGCAGCGGCACCGGCGCGTCCGTCCCCACCACGCACTCCGTGTCCAGCCGCTCTTCCGGGATGCGGTCCACCACGGCCGTCAGAATCTCATGCTCCGTCTGCCACCAGCGCAGCAGAGTCTCCCAGCTTTGTTCGCTATAACCGTGAGCAGCCACCCACGCGTCCTGCGCGTACTTCGGTCCCACATAGGGTCCCTCCGTGGCCGTGCGCACAAACCGCTGCCGGCTGTTGGTTGCCGAATCCAGGAGATGCCCCACGATCTGCTTCCGCGTCCATCCGCCAACCCGCCACGGAGTGTCCGCAAGCGCGGGCGCAACAGCGAGCAGCGAGGTGTGCAACGCATTCAACTCTCTACGAAACTCCTGCGCAAGCTGCGTAGGCACACTGCTCTCCTTGGCCCGCAGGCCGGTTGCGTCCAGCCTCTATCCCTGCGCCGTCGGCAGCTTGGCCGAGTCCTAGCTGGCGGGAATGGCCGCCAGAACCTCCGCGGAATGAACTTCCGGGTTCACCTTGGTCCACACCTTGGCGATCTTGCCCTGCGGATCGATCAGGAACGTGTTCCGGCTGGCGATCTTGAAGCCGCCATAGTTGCCCAGCGAGCCGTAAGCGTCGACCACTTTGTGCTCCGGGTCCGCCAGCAGCCGGAAGGTCAGCCCTTCCTTGGTGCAGAACTGCTTATGGCTGTCGGGAGTGTCCACGCTCACGCCCACGATCACCGCGTTCTTCGCCTCATACAGCGCCAGGTCGCGCTGGAAGTTGTGCGCCTCGATGGTGCACCCAGGCGTCGCATCCTTGGGATAGAAGTAGAGCACCACCCACTTGCCGCGGAAGCTGTCCAGCGAGATCTGCGAGCCATCCTGCGAGGGAAGAGTAAAGCCGGGCGCAACCTGCCCCACGGCGGGCAGCGGTTCATCGGCCGCATGGACTGTGACATACGCAACCGCAAGCACAAGGGCCGCGGCCAGAACGAAGAATAGTGGTTTTCTCACGGGGACCTCCTGGGGATTGGACGGGGAAATGCCTCTGGGGGACTCGCAAATTCCTTTCCGCCCTCAGTATCCGCGCGCAGACGCCACAATGGCAATCCCCGCCTCACCCGCCCGTTCCAGCAACCTCTCGCGATCGAACAACAGAGTCCGCCCGGCCTCTACCGAAAGGCAACTGGCTCCCGCTTGGATCATCGTCTCCACCGTCGCCATGCCAATCACCGGAACGTCGAAGCGCATATCCTGCTCCGGCTTCGCCACCTTCACCACCGTCAACCGCCGTTCCAGCGTCGAGCCGTCCCCATCCCCAGACCCATCCAGCGACCGCATCAGCAGCCCCGCCCTCTCGATCGCCGCGTCCGTGCCTTCCATCGCTTCCACGGCTACGCACGCCTGCGCCGCCACCACCACCGTCTGTCCGATGTCGAACCCCGCCACCGCCCGCGCCACGCCCAGCCCGTACTCGATGTTCTTGCGCTCTTCCTCGTCCGGCGCCCGCGCCGTCAGCACGCCTTCTTCGGCCAGCAGCGGCTCCAGGAACGCCGTCGAGCTCATCAACTCGATCCCCTCGTCGCCCAGCACCTTCGCCACTGCCCCCAGCAGCTTATCCGTCGACCGCGTCCCCAGGTTCAGCAGCAGCTTGGCCAGCCGCCAGTCCGGTCGGATGCTCGAAAAGATCTGCTTATGCTTCACTTGCCCCGCCATCACCGCCTTTTGCACGCCTTCCTTGTGGAAGATCTCAATCAGGCGCGACAGCTCCCCCAGCGAGACCCAATGCACCGTAATGCGATCGTCCGCGGCAGCCCGCCGGTCAATCTCCGGGTCCGTCTCCTCGCGAATCGCTGCCACCGTCACCGCAAAGCCCTGCGCCCGCGCCGCATCCAGCAGCAAAAACGGAAACCGCCCGTTGCCGGCAATGAGTCCCAGCTTCATGACCACCGCCGAATCAACACGCTACGCTCCTTTGAAGCACTCCCAGTGGAGCCCTCCGCGATCATCGTCAAGATACAAATACGCACCCTTTTCAATTCGCGTGACGATCCCTGTGCCCCCAGGTCTTAACCTCATACGAGCAAACAAAGGCCAAGCCCATCCATAGGCGTGTTCATCAGGCGCAAAACTCACCCGATCCCCAATCTTGAACGGACTAGCCTTTTGTCCTTCTGTCATGACGTTCTACTTTATAACCCCGCGATGGCTCCGCTCAAGAAACGCCGTCAGCAGCGCCACGTCCTCGCCTTCCAACTCCTTGATCTTTCCCAGCGCCTGCGAGGTGTTCATCTTCGCCGCCAGCAGCAGCCGGAACGCCTTCTGCAGCACCCGCAGCCGCTCCGCCGAGAACCCCCGCCGCGCCAGCCCGATCTTATTGATCCCGAACGCCTTGTTCTCCCGCCGCGACGAGGTCAGCGAGAAGGGCAGCACGTCCTGGGTCACGATCGTCCCGCCGCCGATGAACGCGTACATGCCCACCGTGCAGTGCTGATGCACCGGGCTGAAGGCCCCCACCGTCGCATAGTCCTCGATGATCACGTGACCCGCCAGCGTGGCCGCGTTGGCCAGAATGCAGTGGCTACCCACCTGGCTGTCGTGCCCGATGTGCACGCACGCCATCAGCAGGCAATTGGAACCTACCCGCGTCACGCCCCCGCCGCCCACCGTTCCCCGGCTGATGGTCACGCTCTCCCGAATCGTGTTGTCGTCGCCGATGATCGCCTCGGTAGGCTCGCCGCCATACTTCAAATCTTGCGGCGCCACCCCCACCGCGCTGAACGGATGAATTGTATTCCGCGCGCCGATCCGTGTCCGTCCGTCCAGAACCACGTGCGAAATCAGCCTGCAATTCTCCCCCAGCACCACCTCCGGCCCGATGGTGCAGAATGGGCCCACCGTGCAGGACTCCGGAACTCGAGCTCCCGGAGCGATCACAGCGCTCGCATGAATGCTCACTCCGCCGTCTCCGCATCAGGCGCCGCACCGGTCTCCGCGGACGGTGCCGCTTGGCGCGCGCGCGGCACCACCCGGCAAGTGAGCGTGGCTTCGCAGGCCAGCTTCCCGTCCACATATGCCTTGCCCTCAATGCGTCCCGCGCGCGGCCTGAACGACAACACCTCCACTTCGATCCGCAACTGGTCCCCCGGCGTCACCGGCCGTCGAAACTTCGCTCGCTCGATTCCAGTAAAGACCACCAGTTTCTGCTCCCGGTCGGCAGTCTCGCTCATTATGATGATGCCGCCGGCCTGCGCCATCGCCTCCACCACCAGCACCCCCGGCATGATCGGATAGCCGGGAAAGTGCCCCTGGAAAAACTGCTCGTTCATGGTCACATTCTTGATGGCCACCAGCCGCTTGGTGGGCTCAAATTCCACAATCCTGTCGATCAGCAGAAACGGATAGCGGTGAGGCAGAAAACCCAGGATCTCCTGGATGTCGAAGGTCATCTTTTGGCTCCAGAGCGCAAACGGACGCCGCCGCTTCGCACTCGTTTGGATTATAAACAAGCCCGCCGCCTACTTCTTGATCCGCCGCTCGGCCGCGTCCACGCTCCAGAAATCCGCCGGCAAATCCTGGTTGTATTTCACGTGCACCAGGTAGTACTGCCGGATCTCGTCGTCGTTCTTGTACCGCGAGACCGTGAACGGCGTCGGGAACCCGTCCATCACGTGGTAGTCGTCATACTCCTCGGCGTCCAGGTTCTTGTCCTTGTAGAGCGGATCGCGCCACTCGAACGTGCGGCGCAGCGGCAAATGCGTCTGCGTATCCATCTGGATCGTCACCGCCTCGTTGGCGGCCGAGATCAGCGTCACCTGGTCGGCCAGATGCCGTTCGGCCAGCCGCTGCCCCTCGTAAACCAGAATCGTCTTGGGGTCGTTCATCCAGGTCTTCACCACCGTCTCGATCGAGTGGTCCCGCCGCCGCAGGTAGTCGTCCACTATATCCTGCGGCAGCGGCGCCTTCCCTCTGTAGGTCACTTCCTCGCCCGTCCGCCCCACGTAAAACTGCACGACGTCCCGGTGCTTGGTGACCTCGATCCGGTCGTGATCCGGCCACTGGTGGAACTCAAAAACCTCCGTCGTCCCGGTGTCCGGCTTGCCGTGGAAAAACGCCGCCACCATCCCCTGCCGCTCCTGGTTCTTCATGTTCAGCCACGCCTGCCCGCCCAGCGCCTGCACCATCAGGTCCAGCACCGCCCGCGCCTGCTTGGCGTTCTTCACGCTGGCCTCGTCCGTCGTCTGCGTCTGCGTCGCATGCGGCCACGCCAACATCACCACCGCCAGCCCCACCGCCAAAACTCTGCGCATCAGCTTCTTCTCCCTCTCATGTGAACAGGCCCTCATCCCACCAACACCGCCCCGCCGTTCACGTTCAGCACCTCGCCCGAGATGAATCCCGCCAGCGGCGTGCACAAAAACAACACCGGTCCGGCAATCTCCCGCGCGCTTCCCACCCTGCCCACCGGAATCCCCGCCGCGATCTTCGGCCCCAGTTCCGCGTCCCCCAGCGCCGCCGCCGACATCTCCGTCGCCACCCACCCCGGCGCCACGCAATTCACCCTTATCCCCTTGGGCGCCAGCTCGCTCGACAGGCTCTTTGTCAGACTGATCAGCGCCCCTTTGGTCACGGCATAGTCCGCGTGGTTGGCCTCGCCCCGCTGTCCGGCCGTCGAACTGATCAGCACAATATGCCCCGCCGCATCGCCCGGCGCGGGCCATGCCTGCCGCTCCATCTGCGCCACCGCCCCCTGCACCAGCCCGAACACCGAGTCCAGATTCACCCCCAGCGTCCGCCGCCACTGGGCCTCCGTCAGCTCGGCAATCGGCGCATCCTCCGCCTCCCAGATCCCGTGATTGGCCACCAGCACGTGGAGCCGCCCAAACGCCCGCACCGCCGCGGCCACCAGCGCCCGGCCGTCCTCCGGCGTGCTCAGCTCTTGTTGGATCGCCACGCACTGCTCCGGCCCGCCGCACTCCGCCGCCAGAGCCTCGGCCTGCTCCCGCGCCTGCCGATAGCTGAACGCCACGCGCGCCCCCGCCTCGGCGAACAGCCGCACCGTCTCCGCCCCAATCCCCCGCGACCCTCCGCTGACGAGTGCGACCTTGCCTTCCAAGACCAACGAAACACCTGCCATAGCGCTCACGCTATCGCAGCGAGCCCGCCAGCCGCAAGCGCGCCCTAAACGGATGCAGGCACGCACAAAGGCTCTAGTCCATCTTCGCCGGGCGCAGGTGCGCCAAAGGGCGCGGCAGCAGGCATGGGCACGGACACAGGGCCGGAGCCAGGCGCGGCTGCGGCCGCAGGCGCATGTACTGGCGCATGTGCGGGCGCGCCAGTTGGTGCGGAAGCCGGTGCGGAAGCAGATGCAGGGTCGGAACCCGGCGCGGCCAGCACGCCGGCCGTGTGTACACGCGCATGTGCATGTGTGTACGCAGGTGCAGGTGCAGTCAGCCGCGCAGCAGCCCGGCCAGGACGAAGCGCGCCTGCATCTGTTCGCGCACGTGCGGCAGACGCTGCGGAAGAGGGCGCGGAAGCAGAAACAGGGCCAGAATCAGGCGCGGGCCGAGCGGCGGACAGAGGTGCGGATGCAGGCGTACCCAACGGCGTGGAACCAGGCGCGGGCCGAGCAGAATGCGCGGATGCAGGCGCATGTGGATGTTCAATTGCGGGCGCACGCGGAGCGGAGGGAATAGAAACAGGTGCGGGAACCCAGGCAGGCGTTGGAGCAGGTTCGGCAGCCGCTGCGGAACCAGGCGCGGAAGCGGAAACTGGCCCAGGATCAGGCTCCGGCGAAGCAGCGAGGGCCTGTGCGGCAGCTTGTGCGGTAGCGGTCGTGGCCCCAGGTGCGAGCGCAGGCGCGACAGATAGAACAGAACTAGCCGCGGGAGCAGAAACAGGACCAACCGGAGAAGTCCGGCCGTCAGCCGGCGACGGCACCTTCGGGGCAGCTCTCTTCCCCTTCACAAATACCGTAATCACCCCTGGCGCATTTTCCACCGTAGCCGTTCCGCACCGGTTCGCCGCGCTCAGCCCGTCCCGCCGTATCCGCTCCACGCTGAACGCCGCCCCGTCCGCATCCCCCTCACACAGGCGCCTCTTTGCCACCTCCACCTGCAACCACGGCAGATTCTTGAGCCCGTTCGACAGCCGCACCATGCCCTCGCCGTCGGTAAGCGCCTCTTCACGCCATAGCCCAAGCCGAAGGTCGTGCTGGTCATACCCCGCCACCAGCACTACATGCGCATGAGCCACCGGCCGCCCGTCCTTGCCGTCCACAACCCGCACCGCGATCGGCTCGTTGTGCAGCACCGGGAAGACCTCATCCGCCCCGCAAGCCCCCACGGCCAGCAGCACCACTCCCACCCCAAAACACATTGTCGGAATTCGATTCATGAGAAGCGCCTCACCCAAACGTATCGGCGCCTTCCAGAATCTCCAGAGATTTCTAATCAATTAGTCCCCCACCGGCGTTGCGGACCCGCGAGGGATGAAACGGGCGTCCTGCGATTTGTCTTTGTTTTGTTGAACTTGCATTCTTGTTTCTTGTTAGAGCCGGGCCGGGACTCTACGAGCGGCACGGAGGGAGAATCCGTACACCTGCAAGCCCAGAAAATATGCGCCCTTGCAAGGTCACAGACGGCGGCATCGAACGGAAATTTGCGGGAAAGCCGCTTCGCAGGTGGACGGGATACCCGCAAAGGTCCGGTTGGAAGGGCGCAAAGACTAGCGAAACATGTTGAAAATGGCTTGATTTGCGTAGAATTTGGCCTCCTTTTTGTACGTCTTTCGAGTGGGTGAAACCGGTGTTTTGGCCAGGGCGAGAGGCAAACGCAGGTCCTTCGACTTCCGCCGCAGCGGACCGCGGCGACCTTCGCTCGGGATGACAGTCCATGATCGATCGCTCACGATGAGGGCCTTTTGTTGGTCGCTCGAGATGACGGAATTCAGAGGAGGATGGGACGATGCGGAGTGGAGAGCGGGATTTGGCGCGGAGGAGACTGGACAAGGAACTGCGGTTTTACCGGCTGGCGGGAAGGGAATAGGGATTAGGGAATAGGGAGTAGGGACCAGGGAATAGCGGGCCGGCGGTTTGCCTTTGTTTTGTTGAACTTGCATTTCTATTTCTTGTTAGATATTCGCCCGCGCGGAAGTGTAAAGGATGTCCGGGGACGAGGTGTAAAGGATGTCCCGGAACGCAGAGACTCTCTGAGGACAAGGAATCAAATCGCCCGCATCACCCGCACCGGCAGCAAAATCACCGCGCTGACCAGCTCGAGCGCCCCACCCACGGCAATCCCCACCACCCGAAACGGCAGCAGCAGCAACCACACCACCGGATACAGCACCAGCGCCAGCAACGCAAGCGGCCAGCACAAAACCAGCAGAATGCACCACAGCAGAAACTTCACCATCGCCCCACCCCGCACGAACCTTTACCACTGACCAGCCCAATTCACTTCTACGGTCCGGCCCCCCAGCCAGTTCCCGCCCCTCTTCACGCGCCCCTCCCTGACCCCTGACCCCTGGCCCCCTGTTTCTCCGCCTTCGCCCGCGCCGCCAGCAGCTTCTTCCGCTCTCTGATCAGTTTCGCCCGTTCCTTCTCCGGCATCGCCAGCACGGCCTTGGTCCGCTTGGGCAGCTTGGCGTAGATCAGCGCGTGCGCCCGTACCAGCTCCTCTTCAATTTCCCGCGCCCGCAGCGCATCCCATCGCTCCACGGCCACCCAAAAGACCTTTGCCAGGTGCGGCGCCCCGCCGATCCCCTCCCGCTCCAGCAGCTCGTGATACCGCTCTGCCCCGCAGTGGAACCACAGCACGCCCGTCCCTGTCCCATCCAGGTCGGTCATGGCAAACATCTTCCCGCCAATCTCCCGGTCCCCCACCCAGTACACCAGGTGGTGCCCCCAGTTCAGCGTCTCCGCCACGTGCGGCAGCCCCAGGCAAATCTCCCGAATTCTCTCGTTGTCCATACCGGCGTCTTAAGCCTCCCGCAGCAATTTAAGGGTTGCCGTTCGCAGAGCTGCCGGAACCGGCTTCTACTGGCTCGCGGCCCGCGGCTTGATGATCTCGTCGAGATAATCGGGCTTGGCATCGTCGCGCACCAGGTGCGGGTAACGACCGCCACCATGGTAGTTCACCGTTGATGTTTGAAAATAGTCGTCCACGACAACCAGCAGCGTGATCGGCTGCGAGCTGTCCTTGGCGGCTTTGATCGCGTCCTCGAGCAAATCGTGCGTGTAGACGCGCCCATTCACGCCGATGACCTTCATCCCCGATGAGATGCCTGCCTCGAACGCGGGACTGCCGACGATCGCATCGCTCACGGTGCCGTCGCTGCCCAGTTGCAGGCCGATCGAATACACGTCGCCCGCACTGCCGCGCCGTCCCTGCGACTTTGCAGGTTCGCCGTTGAAGACGACCTTCCAGCCGCCGTTTTCAATGCCTCCCACCGGCGCGTTTTCCGCAGTGGAATCCAGCCTTTCGTGCAGGAAGCCCGCCCAATCGAAGGGCGCCACCGCGTTCAGCGCGCCAACCAACTCGTCGAAGGTATAGGTCTTCACCTCCGGGCCATTGTTCGCGCCGCCGTGAAAAGCCTGGCAGAAATCGTCGATTGATTTCTGGCCTTTCGACTCGCGATGAATGACGGTGGCGACTTCCAGCCACAGCAGGTCGCCTTCGTCGTAGTAGTCCGAGCCGCGGCGCCAATTCAGCCAGCCGCCTCTTCCGAAACTGAGGCCGGACACGCCGCTGGCGGTATCGAGCAACGGGCGCCATGTACGGCCGGGGCGTCCGGGACCAAGCGCGGCCGCGATGCTCGCCAGATACTCGTGGTATTCGTCCTGGGTCCACAAGCCGCTGCGCGCGGCCAGCATCGGCCCCAGGAAATCCGTCAGCCCCTCGTAGCCCCACAGCAGATCCGTCTTCATCGGCTCTTCGTAGTAAGCGACGGTCAAATCGGCCGGGCGGCGAAACTTGCCGTTCCAGGAGTGAACGAACTCATGCGCCAGCAAGCCGCCCAGCGCCATGCCGGCATCGGGCAGGAGCAAGGCGCGCTCCGGCAGGCGGCTGTCGTTCGATTCGTGGTGTTCCAGGCCGAAATGCGCCACATGATCGCTCAGCGTCAAAAGGAAATGGTAGTCGCGATAATGCCGCGCCCCGAAAAGTTTGCCCGACTCGGCAACCAGGCTGGTCATCTCCTTTTGAATCGCGGGGCTCATGTTGAGCGCGGCTTCGCTGTCCGCCACCATATCGATCTCATGGTGGATCGGTTCGCCCTTGGGCGTCAGGTCGATGGCGCGATAATACTCGCCGGTAATGACCGGCGAATCGACCAGCAGGTCGAGAGAAATCGGCTTGAACGAGACTCGATTTCCTGATTGATTTTCGACTGGAAGCGGCGTGCCGAACTTCCAGCCATCCGGCATCAGGAGCTTGGCCTCATACATCAACTTCTCGGCGGGGATGCCGGCCGGATAGAGTGCGACCTCATTCCATTCCAGCACCAGCAGCTTGTCCGTGGCTGACCCGCCTGCGGATTCAATGTAGTCATATCGAGCGTCGAGATGACTGACGCCGGCGGTGATTTCCAGGTGGAAGGTGAAAGCGTCCAGCATATCGCGCTGCCACGGAATGGTCTTCCCGCCCGCCTCGAATTTCAGCCCGGTGAGGTTGGAGATGGGTCCATCGGGCCCATGCTCGCCGGGAATCCACTTCGGATAGTAAAGAGTAAGAGGGCCGGGTTTCACCGGCAGTGCCAGGTGGACGCGCAGGATCTTCTGCGGAGTCTTGGTTGCATCCACCGTGAGCGAGATCGTTTCCCCCGCCAGGGCCAACGCGGCCGGCACGGCCAGCGCACAGAACATGGCGAGAAACACCAGAAAGCGAAGGCGGCATCGTTCCATTCGAATGCTCCTTATGCGAAATAGGACCAGCCTTACCCGTGCATCATAACTGCTATGGGTACCTATGCTGACAACTGAATTGCGCGGACTCTGGCATCTGCGCTGCGCCGTGTGCCCCGGTTGCTCAAATCCCGCGACCTGCATTTCCATGGTTACCGGGAGACCCGCGACCTGAAGCTCCACATTTCGAACAGAACCAGAACCGTAGACCCCCCAGGTCACGGTTTTCAGGCGGTCGTATTGACTTCTTTGCGCCACTCAGGCCCGCGCCTGCGTCGATTGTGTTGACCATCCCGGACCTGTCAGAACTTCGCCTCAAACGCCCGGAAACGCCGCTCCAACTCCCACTGCGCCGCCGCCTTTTCGCTTCCTTCCAGGAACGTCTTGCAGGCCGCCGAGGGCTTCTCTGCGCCCAACGGCTGGCCCTTGCACGCACCCGCGGGAGCCGTGAAGGCATCCGGCGCCGCCCACAGGCTTTCCCCAGGCAGAAAGTTATGTTCCATCCCCGTCCGCGCCAGCTCCTTCAGGTCCCGGTAGCTCAGGTGGTAGCCGAGTGCCGCCCGCACGTACTCGTGCGTCAGATCGATGCGGCTAACCCCTTCATCGTCAGTCGATAGCGCGACAGGAACATGGGCCGCCCGGTAAAGCGGAAATGGGTGCTCCGCGCCCTTGATCCCCAGAATCCCCTCGTTCGAGCTCAGGTTGATCTCTACCATCACGTGCTTCTGCGCCAGCTCTTTCAGCAGGGCCGCTGCGTCGTCCTCATACATCACATCCACGCCGTGGCCTATCCGCTCCGCATGGCCCAGCTCCACCGCCTGCCGGATGTGGAACCGCAAGCCCTCCGGCGGCACCAGTCCCTCGGCCAGCTCCCCCGCGTGCAGGCTGATGTGAACCTGGGGATAGATCCCGTGGAGGTATTCCAGCATCTTCATCTGCAAGCTGTAGTCCCGCATGGAGATAAACCCGTCTTCCGGCTGCACGAAGTTGATCCCCACCCAGCCGCCTCCCCGTCCGCCGCTGGCCTCCCTGCTCGCCCCCATACTCGCTTGGACGGTCTCAAACCCCAGCAGCGTCTGCGCGAAAACCTGCTCCGGCGGGAAACCCCGCAGGATCTGGTAGATGTACCTGACCTCCACCTGGCAGGCCGGCCCGGCCTGCGCCGTTCCGCAATGCTCCATCTGCCGCCGCTGCGTCTCGGCCGTTTGCACGTCCTCTTGGTCCGCGGCCACTTCCTCCCGCAGTCCGTGGTCAAGCAGCGCCTGCCGGAGCTGCGCAAAGTCTTGATTCCACCCTATTTCATGCGCAATCTGCGCCGCGTGCGCAAAGGGCGGCGTCTGCATCAGCTCCAGATACTGCTGGTTCTCGGCCGCCGCCCGGCTGGCCACTTCGTCCACCCACTCGCCCGTGTGTTTCTTGCCCAGGCCTCCAAATCGCCCAAACGTCGCAAAAAACTGGTCGTGCCCGCTGAATCCGGAAGTCGCCACAAAGCTCCGCATCGAGAAGGCGTTCACCAGCCGGTCGTAGAGGTCCTGATACGCCGTAACCTTCGCCGCTGGAATCAGTTGCCCCGAACACGGCGGCTTGGCAAAACTCAGCGCCGCCGGGTCCACGCAGAGCCCATCTTCACCGGCCGCCCGGATAAAACTCTCCGCGTACACCGCTCCCGCAAGGTGAACGTGCAGGTCGGCTCCTTTGGGGAAATCGGCAAGAAAGCCTTGCAGCGCCTGAGGGCCATTCTGTAGAGCGGCCTGATAGGCGCCGGCGGCTCGGGCTTCCGAATCGGCTGCCCGCGGAGTCTGCGCCTGGGCGTCGGCGAGGTAAGCAGTGGCGGCGAGGGTCAGGCAGGCGAGAAAGCTGGCAGGTCGGCGCATGATTGCCTTCCAGTGTAGAGCAGGATTCCTGTGCATGGGGAGGATTTGCAGGCCCGGTTTTGCGCGGGGAATGGGAGTTGGTATACTGTCTGAAGTCGTTGTAGCACACTGTTCGTGGACCAGCCCACCTTTTCCGGCGACGCCGGAATCCGCGCAGGAATTTGCAATGACAAATCTGCACTGAGGCCAGATAGCTCAGTGGTAGAGCGCGGCCCTGAAAAGGCCGGCGTCGGCGGTTCAATCCCGTCTCTGGCCACCACATTCTAAAGCACTAAACTGTAATTTAGAGGAATCCACTCACCCGTGATTGCGAATCCACCACCGCGTAGACGGCGCGAAAAACGCCGTCTGGATATCTCCTTGTGGAGTCCGTTTAGGCTCCCTGCGGCAAGGCATAAAAGCCCCTGGTTTGCCTACGTCTTGCGAGCCTTCACGATCCGATCAAATAAGCCAACCTCTGTGTTTCGCCTGCTGACGTAGCCGCAGCGCGGACTATTCAAGCAGGGAACCTGGGGTCAATCTCCGCCCAGTGGTTGATTGACCGAGGCATTGACCACACGGTAACTGCCGTGCAAGCGATCATCCGCTCGGGGCTGAAAAAAGGCAGAATCGCGGCTGGAAACGAGCATTGGGCTGTTCTCGTCAAATGAGAATCAGACGTACCCACTAGCGAAAGCAAGTGAGGTCCGCTATAGTCATGATCTGCACCGACACCAATGTACTTCGCTATTTCTGCGAAGCGATCCAGCAGAACGCGGCGTGCGCAACGGAGGGCAATTCTGCCAGGAAGCTCGCGGCCTGAGGGGGTGACGAATCAATGACAATACCGGGAAAACTCACTCTTGCAACAGCCATAACGCTGACCTTGATTCTGCTCTCGGCTCATGCTCTCCAATGGACGCGACTCAAAGTCGACAATGTGACGTTGGCGCTACTGGGCATTCTTTTCATTCTTCCATTCTTGGAGTCCATCAGGAAGACACGATTCGGAGAATTCGAAGCGGAAATGGCTCCTAAGGAGGTCGCAGCGATCGTTGCGAAGGCCCCTTCTGACCTGCCCACTGCATCGGCGGCTGGTGCAATGGGAGCTGCAGAATCCTCGCCGCTTCTTGAATTCGTGCGCCAAGACCCGCAGCTTGGACTCGCAAAACTACGAATCGATATCGAGCAAGCGCTCAGGGCTCTGCACAAAAATGGTAAACCCACGGAGGACTCCGGGAGAATTCCGACTCTTTCGCGGATGGTCAATGAACTTGAGCGGTCCGGAGAAATGTCGTGAGATATTGCCGTGTCTCTCAAAGAGGTTCTCTCCGTCGCCAATCGAGCCGTCCACGGGGAGTTTGTAACAGTCGAATCGGCAGGGGAGCTTTTAGCACTTGGCGTGCGGCTTCTTGATGAGCTGTGGTCCATTTATAAGAATCGAGTTGCTGAACCCTTGAAGAGCATGCTTATTCAAGACACATACCTGAACCTGCTTAGCAGTTCCCAATACCGTGTGATTTCTGCCGCACCAATAGTGAAGAATCCGTATATGAACGTGCGCATCCTCGACCAAGATGGCTTAGACGAGTTTCTTGATGGCTACGTGGAATTCGCGGAGTTCCTTGTCTCTGTCGAGCCGATCGATGTACAAATCCCGACATCTCTGCAGCTGCCTCCACCTGTCAAACCGGAGAAGAAGTAGATTCTATGACTACCTTAGAGCGGCTCGACGAATTGATGCTTTCATATCGCCGGGAGGCGAGACGATGCATCCGCGCGAAAGCTTACCTTGCGGCAACGATAATGCAGGTCTCCGCTTTCGAGGCCGGGCTGCAAGCAATGTGCCTTTTGTATCCGGAAGAAGTGAAGAAGACCAAGATCTATGCGGGGAAACATTTTCGCGGCAAGCGCAACAGGGCGCTGGAATTCTCCTTATATCAACTGATCAACATCGCCGACGAGTTGGGTTGGTTTCCGGCAAAACTCATCCGATGGGCCCGAAAGCGCACAACCTTTGCTGGTTACTCTCATGAGATTCGAGAGGTCCGCAATTACGTTCACCCTACGGTGTGGGCGAATGACCGCACGAATCCTCTGAAATTCACAAAGGGAGTTTACGGCGTCGTAGATGAGCTGATTGATGTCGCCAATTCTTGGCTGTTCCATAGGATTGAAAAGGACCTGTAAAAGGCAATCGACCGCGAAGAAATGAAGATGGCAACCGCGACTGCGTCTGTCGTTTCCTAATGACGGCCGCGAGGGAATCTCGGTGGTGAGGCCTGATCTAGATCGATGCTAAATCTTCGAGGCTTAAATCGAGCGTCTGGGAGGCGACTTCCGGCGTTCCAGTCGAGTCACCCGCAAGCTTTGCTAACCACTCGTTTGACGCTCTGTCTCTTCTTCGCCGTCGATGATGCTCGGTTGCCCCAGTACGCAGTTGCCTGGCGGCACAGCGATAAGCCCAGTGGCGGCACACAGTAGCATCCAGCAATGTCTCCTCGTTTGTGATTCCTATTGGACCGTTGCGGTCGGGGCAAAGAACGCCGTCAACATATCGCCCTGCGCGGTCATTCGGGACTCACTATGGGAGTGAGCGTAGATTCCGAGTGTGGTCGCAACGTCTGCATGGCGAAGCAATGTCTGAACCGTCTTGGGGTCCGTACCTTGGCCAACAAGGAAGCTCGCCAGCCAGTGACGGAGATTGTGGAAGCCAAAGCGGACCGATTCCCCGTCGTTGAGAACTCCCGCCGCGATGGCCGCTGGCCGCAGATGATCCTCAACCAGCATATTTGCGACACGTGGTTCCTTGCCCTCGAGAGTGAGACTGGGGAACACCCAATCCTGTTCACCGGAGTACGGCGTGGACCGCGCTCTTGTTGCCCGCGAGAACGAGAACAGGTGGATGGAACTGTCCCCAGAAGCCTCCGCCGACGGCGAGAGGATGGCACAGTGGGCCAGCGTAGCCAAACTTCGGCGGATCGAGGTCGAGCGGATCGAGGCGCTGCTGACGGAGATGGGCGCATCCATCCAACA
>JBEKZJ010000056.1:0-43174 GCA_049509995.1 Occallatibacter sp.
CGATTCATAGAGGTTGTGCGAGCCCACTCCGGTGGTGCCCAGATAGAGTTGATACGCCACGGGCCCGGTCCCGGCCGTCCACGTGAAGGCCACGCTGGAACCTGACAGCACACTGCCCGGCGCGGGAGTGGTGAGCACCGGAAGCACCGGCGTGCCCGCTTCGGTGTAGGTGTAGTCGGCAGACGTCCAGACTCCGCTGACTTCCCACCAGAGCCGGGCGTACAAGGTCACCCCGTTGGTCGGCAGACCGCTCACGGTTACAGTGGTAGCCTTGGTTGCACCCGAGTCATACAGGTTTTGCGCGCCCACTCTGGTGGAGCCCAGCCAAAGTTGGTAAGCCGTCACGCCGGCGCTCGGCGTCCACGCGAAAGCCACGGTGGAACCGGACAGGATACGGCCCGGTACGGGAGTAATGAGCGCTGGAGGCACTGGCGTTCCCGACTCGAAGTAGATGTAATCGGCAGACTTCCAGGCGGCGTCGATTTCCCACCACAGCCGGGCGTACACCGGCGCCCCGTTGGCCGGCAGACCGCTCACGGTCTCTGTAGTAGCCGTCGTTGCACCCGAGTCATAGAGGTTTTGCGAGCCCACTCCGGTGGTGCCCAGCCACAGTTGGTAGGCTGCAGGCCCGCCCCCGGCCGTCCACGTGAAAGCCACGCTGGAACCGGACAGAACACTGCCCGGCGCGGGAGTGGTGAGCACCGGAAGCACCGGCGTTCCGGCTTC
Organism: Occallatibacter sp.; assembly: GCA_049509995.1. GTDB lineage: Bacteria > Acidobacteriota > Terriglobia > Terriglobales > Acidobacteriaceae > Telmatobacter. The sequence continues at coordinate 727 of JBEKZJ010000056.1, forward strand.
GGTGTAGGTATAGTCCGCAGACAGCCAGACTCCACTGATTTCCGACCAGAGCCGGGCGTACACGGTCACCCCGTAGGTTGGCAGACCGCTCACGGTTACAGTGGTCGCTTTCGTATTACCCGAGTTATACAGGTTTTGCGAGCCTACTCCGGTGGTGCCCAGCCACAGTTGGTAATCTGTGACACCGGTGCCGGGCGTCCACATAAAGGTCGCGCTGGAGCCGGCAAGAGTGCTGCCCGGCGTGGGAGACGTGAGCGCGCCGGCAGGCTGAAACTTCCAAAGGTCGTTGAGATATCCACCTGTGTTGTTGGCATCCTGGCCCAATCCACCAAAAAGCCAGAAAACGCCGCTGCTGTTGGCCCAGCTTGCAACGTAATAGCGGCTTCCGGGGAAGTTTCCGGCAGCAGGCTTGCCTAACGTGCCGTACACGCCGGGCTCACCAATATCGCCGGGCGTGCTGCTTCCACCCATCCACGTCCATTCGCCCGTGGAAGGACTGAACTCCCACAGGTCGTTCAGATCGCCAAAGACGTCGTTGGCATCATAGCCTATTCCCCCAAAGAGCCAGAGAGTGTCGCCGCTGCCGGTCCAACCGATCGCGGTTTCACGGCCTCCGGGGGTATTTGCGGCAGCGGGCGTTCCCAACGTGCCGTAAAGGCCGGGCTGGCCGCTATTCTCGACGACCGTGCTGCTACCGCCCATCCAGGTCCATTCGCTCGATGAAGAACTGAGCTCCCACAGGTCGTTGAGATAGCCAAAATTACCGTTGGCATCAAAGCCGCCGCCTCCAAAGAGCCAGACATTGTCGCTGCTGTCGATCCAGCTCGCGGAATAGCCGCGGCCTCCGGGCCAGTTTCCAGCAGCGGTCTCTCTCAGCGTGCCGTACACACCGGACGGGCCGCTACCATCGCTGGCGATCGTGCTGCTTCCGCCCATCCACGTCCATTCGTTCATGGAAGGGTTGAACTCCCACAGGTCGTTGAGAGAGCCAAAATCGCCGTTGCCGCTGAAGCCATAGCCGCCGAAGAGCCAGAAATGGCCGCTACTGTCGGTCCAGCCTGTAGAAAAATAGCGGCTTCCAGGGATGTTTCCGGAAGCAGGCGTTCCCAAAGTGCCGTAGACTCCAGACTGGCCATAGTTGCTGCCGATGGTGCTGCTTCCACCCATCCAGGTCCATTCTTTTGAGGAAGGGCTAAACTCCCACACGTCGTTGAGCGTGCTCAAGGCTCCGACGGAATCGTAGCCATAGCCCCCAAAGAGCCAGAGATTCCCGCTGCTATCGGTCCAGCTCGAAGGCACCGCGCGGCCTCCGGGGACGTTTCCGGCGGCAGGCGTTCCCAACGTGCCGTACACTCCTGGCTGGCCTCCACTGCTGCCGATGGTGCTGCTTCCACTCATCCAGGTCCATTCGTTCGTAGAAGGATTGAGCTCCCAAAGGTCGTTCAGATAGCTGACACTTCCGTTGGCATCGAAGCCATAGCCGCCAAAGAGCCAGGTATTGCCGCTGTGATCGGTCCAGACAGCAGCGGCGCCGCGGCCTCCGGGGATGTTTGCTGCTGCAGGCGTTCCCAACGTGCCGTACACGCCCGGCTGGCCTTCGTCAGGGCCGGGCACCGTGCTGCTTCCGCCCATCCAGGTCCATATGCCGCTCTGCGCGGCGGCGGGGCTCCAGGGGGCGCACGCACTTGCAGCCAGCACCAGGCAGAGCGCGGCCCGGCGGCCACGCTTGGCAGGCGGGCTGGAAAGTCGAGGCCAGGCGAGGGCTGAAATCGGGGAGTGGCGAGGCCGGGAAAGAAGAGGCATGGGGGGAATCGCTCCTTTCAAGAGGTGATATGGATCATTTGGCAATCGGTTCGCCAATCGGAAAAAGCCCGGCAAACGCCGGTAAGGAATACCCGGACACTCGCCTCGGAAGTAAGCATCCGAGTAGCTTCATGGAGGGAATGCGCGCCAAAACAGGTCGCGGAGATGGATTTTCCCGGCGCTCAGGGTCGTCCCGCATACGGGCGCCAAAAAGGGCCGCTACAAGCAGACTGAGGCCGAACTTCGCGCGCAGTTCCCTAGTCGATACTCGCTTACTCATCGAGACCGACATACGTGACTCCTTGCGGCGTAGCACCCATAGCAAACAAGCCACGGGCGCTGGCAAGCCAGACCAAGGCAATCAATCAGCTTGAATTCGACAGGGCAACGGGGCTTGGCAGCAACCCGAAGGGGCAATTCCCTTCAAGGAGCGCTCGATCAATCAGGATCCAGCCGTCCGAACAGGGGAAGTGGCCTGGATTTCTCCGGCACATCTTTGAATCCCCTCAAAAATCGTTCGTGGCAGCAATCTGACCTGATTGTTCTTCAGATAGGTGATATTCGTATCCTGGCTCCAAACGCCAGGCACAAAAACCAAACTACCATCTAGTACCACGACCACGTGAATCTGTACTTCCCAGGTTTCAAAATCGAGACCTGGGGCACCCATTCTGTTCTGATCGACATTTCCAAATCATGCAGTCACGGTACTAGAATTCAATCAATTTACTACATTACAGCCGTTGTCTTGTCAATACGATTTTCTGTTTGAATTTGGCAAGCCGTTGATCGTATGTGGATTATCTTGATTGGGAGCATGGGGTACGCGGACCCCACGCTTCGCCAGGGAAAGGGAGGGGCAGAAGTAGAAATCCGCCTTTGCCATGATCCCCGTCAGGTTGCCGGCCGCCCCAGGCCTCACGCCGCACATGCTGCGCGGCGCCAGGGCATCGGAATCGTTTCTGTGCGATGCAGGTGCAGTCGGCAGACTGCCAGGCTGCGCCGATTTCCGACCAGAGCCGGGCGTACACGGTCACCCCGTTGGCCTGCAGACCGCTCACGGTCACAGTTAGTTCTGAATAGCTCCCCATAGGAGGATAATATGGCCGGGTGCCCCAACTTTGGCGTACTTTGCGCCGGACAGGGTTGGTTAATATGAGCTGCGGGACGACGAAGTAGCCGAGGTCAATCGTTCGCGGTATCGTCAATTGGAGGAGCAATTCTGAAGGCTGGAGGGATTATGACCGCCGCAACAACGACCCCGACGATTCGCGCGCCGCGCGGAAACCAGTTGCGCTGCAAGGGATGGCAGCAGGAGGCGGCGCTGCGCTGCCTGATGAACAACCTCGATCCGGAGGTGGCCGAGCGGCCCGCGGACCTGGTGGTCTATGGCGGCATCGGCAAGGCGGCGCGGAATTGGGAGTGCTTCCACGCCATCGTCCGCGAGCTGGAGCAGTTGGGCAACGAGGAGACGCTTCTGGTGCAGTCGGGCAAGCCGGTGGCCGTGTTTCCCACCCACGAGTTGGCGCCGCGGGTGATCATCGCCAACTCCAATTTGGTGGGCAAGTGGGCCAACTGGGAGCACTTCAACGAGCTGGACCGCAAGGGCCTGATGATGTATGGGCAGATGACGGCGGGGAGCTGGATTTATATCGGGACGCAGGGAATCTTGCAGGGGACTTTTCAGACCTTTGCGGCGCTGGCCCGGCGGCACTTCGGCGGGGCAAATGGATCACTGAAGGGCAAGCTGGTGGTGACGGGCGGTATGGGCGGAATGGGAGGGGCGCAGCCGTTGAGTGTGACGCTGAACGACGGAGTGGTGCTGGCCATCGACGTGGATAGCAGCCGTATTGAGCGCCGCGTGGAGACGCGCTACTGCGACCTGATCGCCGAGGACCTGGACGAGGCTCTGGCGCTGTGCGAGGCGGCGCGGCGCGAAGGACGGGCGCTGTCAGTTGGATTGGTGGGCAACTGCGGCGATGTGCTGCCGGAGATTGTGCGGCGGGGGGTCCAGGTGGATGTGGTGACGGACCAGACCAGCGCGCACGATCCATTGAACGGGTATATTCCGCAGGGCCTGACGCTGGGCGAGGCCGCGGAACTGCGAAGGCGCGATCCCGAGGAGTATGTGCGCCGTTCCACGGCAACCATGGTTGTTCATGTGAACGCGATGCTGGCCTTGCAGCGGGCCGGCGCGGTGGCCTTCGACTACGGCAACAATATTCGCCGGTTTGCCTTCGATGCGGGCTGCGCGGACGCCTTTCTGATTCCCGGCTTTGTGCCGGAGTACATTCGGCCGCTGTTCTGCACCGGCCAAGGACCGTTCCGCTGGGTGGCTTTGTCCGGCGATCCGAAGGACATCGGCCGCACCGACGAGCTGGCCCTCGAACTGTTTCCCGAGAACGAGATTCTCAACCGCTGGCTGCGGCTGGCGCGGGGGCGCTTCGCGTTTCAGGGATTGCCGGCGCGCATCTGCTGGCTGGGTTATGGAGAGCGGGCGCGGATGGGCGAGGCCATGAACGAACTGGTGCGCAAGGGCGAGATTTCCGCGCCTGTCGCCATTGGCCGCGATCACCTGGACACGGGCTCGGTGGCCAGCCCCTATCGCGAGACGGAAAAGATGCTCGACGGGTCGGATGCGATTGCGGATTGGCCGATTCTGAATGCGCTGCTCAACACCGCATCGGGCGCAACATGGGTGAGTTTCCACCATGGCGGCGGCGTGGGGATGGGCTATTCGCTGCACGCGGGTCAGGTGACCGTGGCGGACGGCACGGAGATGGCGGCGCGGAAGATTGCGCGCGTGTTGAACAACGACCCAGGCTTGGGAGTGGCCCGTCACGCCGACGCGGGTTATGAGCTGGCGCAACGGACGGCCAGGGAGCGGGGAATCCGGATTCCGATGGCGAAGAGCAGGGACTAAGGGACTAGGGACTAAGGGACTGAGGAGCGAGGGGGGAGAAATGAGTCTCTTGAGGTGTGTCATTCTTCTTGAGGTCGCTACGGCGGTGGCTCTTGGACAGTCCGTTCAACCGAGCAAGCAGCCCGGCCCGTTCAGTCAGCCCGAGGCGCTTGTCCGGAGCCTCTATACCGAGGTGGTGGCTCGTCACCCGCACGACATCCCGGTTGGCGCGGACATGGAAATATTCGCGCCCTTTCTCAGCAGGGCATTGCTGCACAGAATTGATTTAGCCAAAGCGTGCTCCGATGATTGGGACCGGCAGAACCCGGAACCCCACTTGAAGTCAAGAATCGCCTCTTCGTGTGGACTCTTCTCCGGTGAGGGCGCGCAAGCTGAACCGCGGGCTTTCAAGATTAAGAGAACCCAAACGGAGAAGGATGGCTCCTTGCGCGTGTACGTGAATCTCACAGGGGGCAAGCCTCCCGAGCGCCCGTGGACATGGCGCATTGCAGCCGTCGTGCTGAATGAAAACGGCCACTCTGTCCTCGATGATGTTATCTACATCAATGACAATACCTACGACAAGATTGAGGACAAACCCGCCGACAAGCGACTATCGGAATACTTGTCCGCAGGATGCAACGGCCCTGACTGGCGCGGGTACAGCCTGCCCAGCCAGCCCGAGGCTCTGGTCCGAAGCCTCTATCAGCAGGTGGTGGCTCGTCGCCCTGGCGGCATCCCCTGGGGCGCGGACTGGAAAGCATTCGCGCCATACATGAGCAAGACACTGCTCCACAGAATTGATGTATTCCTTGCTTGCGCAGCCGATTGGGATCGGCAGGATCAGGAGCGTATGTTGAAGGATCCAGTCCCAGAGAAGCCGCCATTCGGTGTGTTTGAGAGCGGAATCTTCTCGGGTGAGGACGAACGAACCGAACCACACACTTTCCACATCGAAAGAACGGAATCAGAGAAAGATGGCTCCATTCGAGTGTATGTGAGGCTCACGTCGAAAGAGCCACCAGACAAGGAGATTTGGCATGTTGCGGCAATTCTGGTGCGAGAAAACGGACGGTTGGTCGTGGATGATGTGATCTATCTGAAGGACGAGAATCGCGCATGGAGTGTTGACTATCGGCTATCTGAGGGTTTGTCCTCTGGATGCGACGGGCCTCGGTGGGTTGGTGACGAACGAGAAGGTCCGAAGAGGCAAAAATAGACAATAAGTCAAGACGGGGTCCAACAGTATGGTTACGGCGGTAGTGAACATTGGCCAGCTTGTGACCCTCGCCGGTCCGCCGCGTCCCCGCGTGGGCGCGGAGATGCGGGAACTAGGCATCGTGGAGGATGCGGCGCTCCTGGTGGAAGATGGACGGATTGCGGCAGCCGGGCGCTACGCCGAACTCCGGACCAAAATCCCGCCGCACGCCACGGTCATCGATGCGCAGGGCCGATGCGTTACTCCCGGCTTTGTGGATGCGCACACGCACCTGGTATTTGCGGGCAACCGCGCGGCGGAGTTCGAGCAGCGCATCGCCGGAGCGACCTATCAGCAGATTGCGGCTGGCGGCGGAGGGATTCTGCGCACCGTCGAGTTGACGCGCGCGGCAAGCGAGGATGAGTTGCTGGCCGCGGCCAGGCGGCATCGGGACTGGATGCTGCGCGGGGGGACGACGACGCTCGAAGCCAAGTCGGGCTATGGCCTGGACCACGCGACGGAGCTCAAGATGCTGCGGGTTCTCGGCCGGCTCGACGAGGAGGGTCCGGTGCGCATCGTGCCCACGCTGCTGGCAGCGCATACCGTTCCGCCGGAGTTTGCCGGCCGTCGCGAAGAGTACGTACGTTGGGTCGGTGAGGAACTGATTCCCGAGGTCGCCGCCGCAAAGCTGGCCCGCTATTGCGACGCGTTTTGCGACGATCACGCTTTTACGGTGGAGGAAACGCGCACGGTGCTCACTGCCGCCCGCCGTCACGGCCTGGGCCTGCGCGTCCACGCGGAACAATTCCGGTCCGGCACGGGAGCGGCTCTGGCGGCGGAGCTGGGCGCATCGACCGCCGACCATCTGGAGACTGCGACCGCGGAGACGCTGGGCCAATTGCGCACGGCCGGTGTGCAGCCGGTGTTGCTGCCCGGCTCAGTCTTCGCACTGGGGCGCACCAACTACCCGCCGGCGCGGGCCATGGTGGATGCGCGCCTGGCGGTTGTGCTGGCCACCGATTTCAACCCCGGATCGTCGCCCATCGCCTCCATGCCGTTCATGCTTTCGCTGGCCTGCCTGGAGATGGGACTGACGCCTGCCGAGGCGCTGACGGCGGCCACCATCAACGCCGCCTGGAGTCTTGACCTTGGTAACCGGACAGGCTCTCTGGAAACCGGCAAACAGGCCGATCTCCTGATTCATGAGTTCACCGATTACCGCGAGCTGGCTTACTTCATTGCCGCGCCGGCGCGCCCGCGGGTGTTTATCGCGGGAAGGGAAGTGACGTCCTGAACGCCGTCGGGATTCCGCGCGGCCTGCTGAAAGACCCTCAGGGAAACTGCCGATAGAGACCGCTTTCAAAGCGCCTGGGAATACCGGCCGCTGCGGCGCCGATCCGCGCTGTTTGTTCGGCTGGTTTTCGGACCGCTCCAAAAGTCACCTGCAAGCCGTCGCCGTCGCTCTCCAGAATTTTTTCCTGGCCGATGGAAATGAGGAGGTCTGCCGCCCAGGTCGCAAGGGCCGCCAGGGGGGAGCTTTTGCCGGAAATCCTCCCGAAAACACAGGAATTTTAAGAGTTTTTCGCCGGTTTTTTCCACATGGGCCAAGTGACACCCATCACAGCGGTTTGCTCGCCGTGAGGGCGTAGAATCATTCGGGCTTTTAAGAGGGAAAGTACCCGTGGAAAGGCGAAAGGAAAACCTGGTGAAGGGAACGGCAAGACAGAGACTTTCGGTTGCATCGAGCGCCGGAGACGGGGCCATCGGCAGCCAGGGAATACCGGTTTGCGAGGGGTGCGCTGGCGCCCGCGGAGGCAAGCGGAGATGAACTGGCGCCAGGATTACCAGAACAAGCGCATGGACGCCGCGCAGGCGCTGGGGGCGGTGCGCTCCGGCTCGCGGGTATGGATACAGTCCGGATGCGGCACGCCGTCGGTGCTGGTGGATGCGCTGGTGGCGCGGGCTCCCGAGCTGCGCAACGTCGAGATCGTGCACATGAAGAACCTGGGCCGCGCGGACTATACCAGGCCGGAGTACGCAGGGATTTTTCGTCATCGCGGATTGTTCCTGGGGGAGAATGTGCGCGAAGCGGTGGGGGCGGGACGCGCCGACTACGCGCCCATCTTCCTGAGCGAGATTGAAGGCTTGTTTGTGAACGGGGCAATGCCGCTGGACGTGGTGCTGATGCAGGTGTCGCCGCCGGATGCGCAGGGATTCGTAAGCCTGGGGACTACGGTGGACTGCACGCTGACCGCGACGCGCACGGCCAGGATGGTGATTGCCGAAGTGAATGAGCAGATGCCGCGCACGCACGGAGAAACGTCCGTTCATGTGAGCCGCATTTCCGCGCTGGTGGAAACAGCGCGGCCGCTGCTGGAGTTGCAACCGGAGCCCCTCACCGAGAGACACCGCCGGGCGGCGCGGAATGTGGCCTCGCTGATTCCCGACGCAGCCACGCTGCAGACGGGAATCGGCGGAATTCCGGAAGCGGTGCTGGCGTGCCTGGGGGACAAGCGCGACCTGGGCATCCACACCGAGATGTGCTCGGACGGAGTGATCGATCTGATGGAGGCGGGCGTGCTGAATGGGGAGGGGAAGTCGCTGCACCGGGGCAAGGCAGTGCTTTCCTTCGTGCTGGGCACGCGGCGGCTGTTCGATTTCATCCATGAGAACGCGAGCTTCGAGTTCCGGCCGATCTCCTACACCACCGATCCGTTTGTGGTGGCGCAGAACGACAGGATGGTGGCCATCAACTCGGCGCTGCAGGTGGACCTGACGGGGCAGGTGTGCGCGGACTCGCTGGGAACACGGCCATTCAGCGGGTTTGGTGGGCAAACGGATTTTATTCGCGGGGCCGCACGGTCGAAGGGCGGAGTGCCCATCATCGCGCTGCTGTCGACGGCGTGCAATGGCGGCGTTTCAAGGATTGTGCCGGTGCTGGAGCCGGGGGCGGGCGTGGTGACGTCGCGCGCGGACGTGCATTACGTGGCGACCGAGCACGGCATCGCGTACCTGCACGGGAAGACGCTGCGCGAACGGGCCGAGGCCTTGATCGCCATTGCCGATCCGCGGTTTCAAGGGGAACTGGAAGATTTCGCGGTGCGCGCGCATTACCTGGAGCGCAAAACGGCGGTATGTGTGTGAGGATTTCAACCTGGCGGGAGAGGAGTGCGGGATGAGCGATGAGAAGAAGCAGGACCGGGGCTTGCTGCGGGTGAATGTAGATGAGTGCAAGGGCTGCGGGCTGTGCGTGGAGGCGTGTCCGCCGAAGGTGATCGGCATGAGTGAGCGGCTGAATCACTACGGCTATCGCACGGCGACGTATGCGGGCACGGGCTGCACGGGGTGCGGAATCTGCTTCATGGTGTGTCCGGAGCCGGGAGCGATTATGATTTTGCAAATCGTGCGCCGGCAGGCTGGCGTGGGACGCGGGATCGATATGGGCATGGTGGGGACAAGCCGATGCGCAAGCAACTGATGAAAGGCAACGAAGCGATTGTGAGGAGCGCGATTCTGGCTGGATGCCGCGCGTTCTATGGATATCCCATTACGCCGGCCAGCGAGATTACCGAGGCGGCGGCGCTCTATATGCCGCGGACAGGCGGAGTTTTCCTGCAGGCGGAGAGCGAAGTGGCGGCCATCAACATGCTCTACGGCGCGGCTTCGGCGGGTGTACGCGCGATGACGGCATCGAGCGGACCGGGAATCAGCCTGATGCAGGAAGGCATCAGCTACATGGCGGGCGCGGAGTTGCCCTGCGTGATTGCCGACATCACCCGCGGCGGGCCGGGGTTGGGAAACATCGTGGCGGAGCAGAGCGACTATCACCAGGTGGTGAAAGGCGGCGGCCACGGGAACTACCGGACCATCGTCCTGGCGCCGCATTCCGTGCAGGAGATGGCGGATTTGACGGCGCTGGCCTTCGAACTGGCAGACCGGTACCGGAACCCGGTGGTGGTGATGGCGGATGGATTCATTGGGCAGATGATGGAGCCGGTGGAGTTTCCGCAGACGGCAATCGCGCCGCGGCTGCCGGAGTGGGCGGTGGCGGGCACGGCCCAGTCGCGCGGCAATCTGATCAATTCGCTGCACCTGGATTGCGATGCGCTGGAGGCGCATGTGCGCCATCTGGAGGCCAAGTATCAGCTCGCGGAGCAGCGCGAGGCGCGCGCCGAAGAGTGGCATACGGATGGAGCGGATATTGTGCTGGTGGGATACGGGATCGTGGCGCGGATTCTGAAGGCCGTGACGGCGGAGGCTCGCGCCGGCGGGCTCAATGTGGGCGTGCTGCGGCCGGTGACGCTGTATCCGTTCCCGAAGTTGCACTTCCAGAGGCTGGCCAAGCGGGCGCGGGTCTTTGTGGTGGTGGAGATGAGCAACGGGCAGATGCTGGAGGATGTGCGGCTGGCGCTGAACGGGGAGCGGCCGGTGGAGTTCCTGAGCCGCTACGGCGGCAATGTGCCGTCGCACGACGACGTGCTGGCCTTTGTGCGCGAGCAGGCGCGGCGTTACCTGCCGGCAGTGGCGGCGGAAGAGGAGCGGATGGCTCATGTCTAGCGAATTGATCTCGGAATACGCGGTGTCGCACGAGAAGGCGCAGTCGTTTTACGAGCGCTACGAGCGCAAGGAAGAACTGCAGCACCAGACGCACTATTGCCCAGGGTGCGGGCACGGCCAGGTACACAAGATGCTGGCCAAGGCCATCGATGAGCTGGGCATCCAGGACAGGACGGTTCTTATCGCCCCGGTAGGCTGCTCGGTGTTTACGTACTACTACTTCGACGTGGGCAATATACAGGCCGCGCACGGGCGGGCGCCGGCAGTGGCCACGGCGGTGAAGCGGAGCAGGCCGGAGAGCATCGTGGTCAGCTACCAGGGCGACGGCGATCTGGCGGCCATCGGGTCGGCGGAGATTCTGCACGCGGCCAATCGCGGCGAACACATCACCGTGATCTTCGTGAACAACGCCGTTTACAGCATGACCGGCGGACAGGTCGCGCCCACCACCCTGATCGGGCAGAAGAGCACCACCACTCCGGGCGGACGCACCGCGGCCAATGAAGGCTACCCGCTGCACGTGAGCGAATTGCTGGCCACGCTCGAAGCTCCGGTCTACATTGAGCGCGTGGGCCTGGGAGACAACAAGCAGATTGCGCAGGCCGCGCGCGCCATCCGGCGGGGGGTCGAAAACCAGGTGCGCGGACTGGGCTTCTCGCTTATCGAGGTGCTGTCGCCCTGCCCGACGATCTGGAAGATGACTCCAGTGGAGGCGCAGCATTGGGTGCGCGATGTGATGGAGAAGACGTTTCCGCTGGGCGTGTTCAAGGATCGCACCAAGGAAGCCGAGGCACGCCCGCTGCCTGATCCGGGGCCGGCGCTCAACGAGCTTCCGGGGATTCTCGGCATTGCCGATGAGGACTTGCCCGAGGGCAACGCAAACGCCATGGAGCACCCGGCCGAGGGGGTCGATCTTCATGTGCGGGTAGCGGGCTTTGGCGGCCAGGGGGTTCTGCTGCTGGGCGAAGTGCTGGCGGAAGCTGGGTTGGACGCCGGGCTGGAGGTGTCGTGGCTGCCGTCCTATGGGCCGGAGATGCGTTCTGGCACCTCGAACTGCCATGTGCGGCTGTCGAGCCGGACCATCGATTCGCCGCTGGTGACGCTGCCCGATGTCCCGGCCGATTGCGTGCGCGAGGACGTGCACGTGCTGGCGCTTCCGTTCACGCGCGTGGGCGACGAACTGGGCGACGCGCGAGCGAGCAACATGGTGATGCTGGGCGCGCTGCTGGAGATCGCCGGGGTGTTGCCGGAGGCCAGCATCGACGCCGCGCTGCGCCGCCTCATCAAGAATCCAAAATGGGTGGCGCTGGACGAGCGCGCGCTGGCGCGGGGGCGCGAGCTCTACAGGGAGTGGTGCCAGGAGGTGTGCCATGAAGGCTGATGGGGATCCGAACCTGGTGGTGTATTTCAATGGGCAGTATATGCCGCTCGGCGAGGCGCGCGTGGGCATCCTGACCCATGCTCTGCATTACGGGACGGGCGTGTTTGAAGGCATTCGCGCGCATTGGGATGAGGGGCGGGAGGAGCTGTTTGCGCTGCGCCCCCTGGAACACTACGAGCGCTGGAAGCGGAACTGCGGCATCCTGCGCATCTTTGTTCCGCTCTCGCCGGAGGAGCTGTGCGCGATCACCCTCGAGCTGCTGCGCAGGAACGCCTTTCGCACCAATGTGTATGTCCGGCCGCTGGCTTACAAGTGTGCCGAGCGGGTGGGCGTGGCCTGCGACGATCAGGATGCCTTTGCGGTGATCGCGCTGCCGTTCGGCGATTATCTGCACGCTGAAAAGGGGCTGCACGCGGGCGTGAGCTCGTGGCGGCGGGTCGAGGACAATGCGATTCCGGCGCGGGCCAAGATCTGCGGGGCCTATGTGAACAGCGCGCTGGCCAGCGACGAGGCGCGGCAATGCGGATTCGACGAGGCCATCTTTCTGAACGAGAGCGGCCACGTGGCCGAAGGCGCAACCTGCAACATCTTCATGGCGCGCAAGGGAAAGTTGATTACGCCGGCGGTGACGGAGAACGTGCTGGAAGGCATCACGCGGGACTCGGTGATGGAACTGGCGCGGCGGGAACTGGGCCTGGAGGTTGTGGAGCGGGCGATCGACCGCAGCGAGCTGTATGTGTGCGACGAGCTGTTCTTCACCGGGACCGCGGTGGGGGTTGCGCCGGTGGTGCGCGTGGATCACCGGCCGGTGGGGGATGGAGCGATCGGCGCGATTACGCGCGGAGTACGCCAGTTGTACTTCGATGCCACGCGAGGACATTTGCGGAATTATCGGAACTGGCTGGCGCCGGTGTACCAATCCCGGGAAACCCGGGAGCAGGACCGGAATTCGCTGGCAGGAGTATCCGGTTGAACGGACGATCCTGCGCAATGCGCATGGCCAGAGCCGGTTCGACCGAGGAGGAAAAACGATGCTTACGACAAGAGTTGCAGATAACGCCTACGACGTTGCGCTGGAGAATTTCGAAACGGCAGCGAACGCACTGGGGCTCGACCACGATACTCAGGAGATGATCAAGTATCCCGAGCGCGTGCTTATGGTGACGGTGCCGGTGCGCATGGACGACGGGCACATCCGCCGCTTTGAGGCCTACCGCGTGCAACACAGTCAAGTGCGCGGGCCCGCCAAGGGCGGCATTCGCTACCATCCGCAGGTAACGCTGGACGAGGTGAAGGCGCTGGCCACCTGGATGACGTGGAAATGCGCGGTGGTGAACATTCCGTTCGGTGGCGCCAAGGGCGGAATCACCTGCGATCCGAAGCACATGTCGCAGGGCGAACTGGAGCGGATGACGCGGCGCTACACCAGTGCGATTCTGCCGTTGATCGGACCGGAGCAGGACATACCGGCGCCGGATGTGTACACGAATTCGCAAACCATGGCCTGGATCATGGACACCTACAGCATGACCAAGGGGTATCCGATTCCGGGAGTGGTGACCGGCAAGCCGATCAGCCTGGGCGGATCGCTGGGGCGCAACGAAGCCACCGGGCGCGGCGTGTTCTATACCATCGAGTGCGCCTGCGAGCATCTGCATCTGCCGTTGAAGGGCGCCACGGTAGCGGTGCAGGGCTTTGGCAACGCGGGCTCGATTGCGGCGCAACTGCTGCACGAGGCGGGCGCCAAGGTGATCGCGGTGAGCGATTCGACCGGCTGCGTCTACAACAAGAACGGCCTGAATATTCCGGAGCTGATGCACATGAAGGTCCTTTGCGGGCATGTGGAGGGATTCCCGGAGAGCGAGGCCATCAGTCCAGCCCAGTTGCTGGCGTTGGATTGCGACATCCTGGTGCCGGCGGCGCTGGAAAACACGGTTCACGCCGACAACGCGGAGACGGTGCGCGCCAAGATCGTTGCCGAAGCGGCCAACGGGCCTCTCACCCCGGCGGCAGACAGGATTCTGCAGAACAAGGGCGTGTTTATCATTCCGGATATTCTGTGCAACGCCGGCGGAGTGACGGTCTCCTACTTCGAGTGGGTGCAGGACGAGCAGCATCTGTTCTGGGAAGCGCAGGATGTCTACAACCGCCTGGAACGGGTGATGAAGACTGCCTTCCGGGATGTGGTGAAGATCCATGTGGAACGTAAGGTTCCGATGCGCGTTGCCGCCAACATGCTGGGCATCGGGCGCGTGGCGGAGGCGGTGCAACTGCGCGGCATCTACCCGTAGATCGCGGTGCGATGAAAGGCCGCGGCTCAACCGCGACGTGGATTCAGTCTGGTGGCGCGTTGGTTTTTCTTCAGGACAACGCGCCACTCTTTTCAGCAAGCCTTGACCCCGCTGTGGCACAATTCCATTGCCGGTGAATTAACGTCGTTCGCCGAGTTCCACGCGGAGCCACCCATGCCCATTGAGCGCAACTATCGTCTTCCCGCCCTGTCCTTGATCGCCGCAATCCTGTTGGGCTGTCTTCTTGCCGGTCCGGCGGCACTTTTCGCGCAACAGCCCTACCGCGTTCTGGACCGCTGGAAGATCGGCGGCGAAGGCTTTTGGGATTACCTGCTCGCCGACCCTGGGGCGCACCGCCTTTACCTCACCCGCGGCGCCCGCGTCGATGTCCTCGACACCCGGACAGGGAAGCCCGTGGGCAGCATCGGGGGCCTGCACGGCACGCACGGCATCGCCCTCGATAATGCCGGCAAATTCGGCTACATCTCCGACGGCGGCGGCAACGCGGTGGTGGTCTTCGACCGCGCGACGCTGGCTACCCTGGCCACCATCCCCGCCGGCCAGAACCCCGACGGCATCGTCTTCGAACCGGCCACGCAAACCGTGTGGGCCTTCAATGGGCGCAGCAAGGACGTAACGGTGATCGACGCCGCCCAGCGCAAGGTGGTCGCCACCATCGCGCTGCCCGGCAAACCCGAGTTTCCGGCCGTCGACGGCAAGGGGACGGTCTTCGACAACATCGAAGACAAGAGCGAAATCGTGCGCCTAGACGCCAGAACCAACAAGCTGACCGCCGAGTGGCCGCTCACCGGCTGCGACGGTCCCAGCGGGCTGGCCTTCGACACCGCCGGCGGCCGGCTCTTCCCGGTCTGCGGAGGCAAACACATGGGCGTGATCGATTCCAATACGGGCAAAGTCCTGGCCACTCCCGCCATCGGCGACGGCCCCGACGCCGCCGGCTGGGACGCCAAGGACAAGCTGGCCTTCGCCTCGTGCGGAGAGGGAGTCCTCGCCGTAATCGATGCCGGAGCTCCAGGCTACCCCACCATCGAGAGTCTGCCTACGCAACGCGGCGCCCGCACCATGGCCTATGACTCCGCCGCCGACCGCATCTACCTGGTTACAGCGGAGTTCGGCCCCCGTCCCGACCCGACTGCGGACAATCCGCACCCACGCCCGACGGTGGTTCCGGGCAGCTTTACGGTGATTGTTGTGGGACGGTAGATCGATCTCCAAGCGATTCGGGCAAGCTTGCGTTTTTTTACTTTTCGGCGGGCTTGTCCTCGTCTTTCGGCCCCGGCAGGATTTGCACGCCGAGATAAGCAATCCAGTTCGGCTCGCTGTTCTGGCGCGTGACCGCCTGGATGCCGCGGCCGCCCATGAACAGCAGGCGCAGATGCCCGGCGCGCGTGGTGTTGTTCCGGTCGCTGGCCGCGGCCAGAGGCAGCTCGTACTTGAGCTGGATACGGTCGCCCCAGCCATAGTTCATGTTGATGTCGGGCAACTGGTAGTAGGCTTGACGGGGGTTGTGGTCGCCGATCCAGCCCGGGTTGATTTCCCAGTGCCGGTTGCCGGGAGTGCCGAAATCATCGGTAATGAACGGAGGGCCGCCTTGCGCGTGCATCAGGGATGCGCCGGCAGCCAAAAACAGGAAAAGAAGCGTTGTAAGAAGCCTGTGCGTTCGAATGATCGAGGTTCTGGGTCGAAATCAGAGCCGGAACGTCAGAAACCGTCTTTGTTTAAACAAGCATCTCCATCGTGAAGCAATGCTTGAGACGCTGTGCAGGGAAGACCGCTCCGCGGCAGCTATTCGGCGGGTATAAAATACCGGCGGGCCACTAAATTCAAAAACTTCTCGCGCGGGGATAATGAACGTGCCCAGGCAGGCCGTGGACAGTTCCGTTTCGCAGAGAGATGAGCTGGAGATGCGGGAAATGCGCTTCGCCATGCGTCTCTCGCTTGGGATCGGCTTTGCCATGCTGGCCGGCAAGGTGGCCGCCTATCTGATGACGCATTCGGCGGCCATTTTCTCCGATGCCGCTGAATCGGTGATCCATGTGATTGCCGTGGCGTTTGCCAGTTTCAGTCTTCGTCTCGGCGCGCGGCCCGCTTCGCATCATTTCCTCTACGGCTACGAGCGCATCTCGTTCTTCTCGGCGGGCTTTGAGGGCGCGCTGATCGTTGTGGCCGCGATCGCAATTCTCTTCGAGTCGATCCGGGAGTGGATCACAGGGCTGCAGTTGCACAACCTCAGTTCCGGGGTCTTCATGATCCTGGCGGCCGGAATCATCAACGCGGGCCTGGGCTACTATCTGCTGCGCACCGGCCGGAGGACCAATTCCATCATTCTTGAGGCCGACGGCAAGCACGTCCTGACCGACAGTTGGACCAGCTTCGGCGTGGTGGGAGGGCTGGTGCTGGTGCTGCTGACACACTGGAAGCCGTTCGATCCGCTGGTGGCCATGGCCGTCGCCGTGAATATTCTCTGGTCGGGCGGGCGCCTGGTGTGGCGATCCGCAGTGGGGCTGCTGGACTATTCCGACCCTGAAACGGGGCGAAGGATACGCGAGCGGCTGGATGCAATCTGCGCCGAGCTGAACATTCAATACCACGGCGTGCGCTTCAGGACGACAGGGTACCGGCAGATCATCGAAGTGCACCTGCTGTTCCCGCGCCTGACGTCGATAAGCGAGGCACACGGCCTGGCCACAATTCTGGAGGAGCGGCTGCCTGCCGAACTGGGAATGCCTGCCGAGGTCATCACCCACCTTGAGTCGCTGGAAGACCACGGCGAGGTCCATCACCACCAGCACTACACGGGAAAGCCCGATTAAGGCGGGCCGTAGCCTGCAGCCGGCTTGCCCGGCAAATTCCTCCCGGCCTCTTACGGAATGCGGGCGGCGAGTTTTGCGGCCTGGGAAGCAGCTTGCTGGGGATCGGGCAGGTTCGCGTACCCCGCCAGATAGCGCCCCTTGCGAAAGATGCAGATTCCATCCAGGTACTGCGCCCTGGCCTGGAATGCTTCGTCGGCAATCTGTGCGGGTGAAGCGCCGTCAAAGCGCTCGCGAAGTTTTTTGAGGACCTCGGCGGCGGATTCCGGCGAGGCCTCCAGCACGATGAACGCCTGCCCCTGCTTGTATTTCGCCACGTAGCCGCGCTGGAGCAACCGCAGCCCCAGCACGCTTTCCGGAACCAGGCGGGCGGAGGTCAAGTTCTCTTGAGGAAACCACTGCAACGCCTCGGGCGCGGTGACCCGGCCTTCAAGGCGCTTCTCAATCCCGGCTGCGAAAGCCTTCAGCACCGCGGTGCGATCGCTGTCCGGGCTGGCGGCGATTACCACCAATTCGACGTAGTACTTGCCCTTGGCGAAGCTGGCGCTTTGCGGTTGCACCTGCCCGCCCATCCCAATGCTGACGATGGGCAGGCTGGGATCACGGTTGGCGGCGAAGATGCCGTAGGCCGAGTCGGCGTCGTTCATCTCCGATACGTCGATCGTGAGCGTGTCCCCGCCCGACTTGCAGGTGATTCCCGTCATGCGCGCGAAGCCGTAGATGAGGTAACCTTCGGCGGCGCCATCCTTGTAGTCGTAGAGGTTGTCGGCGGCGTACTGGCGCTTGGGCTCGGACTGCTCCCAGCCGGGCGCAAATTGGCAGTTGAGGTAGTCCTGGGCGCGCGCTGTTCCCGCCGCAAACAGGATGGCCAGCAGCAAACCGGCAGCCTTCATGCAAACAATTCCTGGGCGCGCGCCATGCGGTCCGCAACCTGGACGCCGAAGGGACATTTCACCGTGCATTCGGCGCAGTCGCCGCAGCGGACTCGAACCTGCTCGGAAGTCATCTCCAAAAATCTCTCCCGGCCCAGCGCGAACTGGCCATAGCCGTCGGCGTAGGTGAGGAAGCGCAGCACATCGGCCACCGGCAAGCCCTTCTGGCAGGCGCCTTCGCACTGGCCGCACATGCGGCAATAGAGCGGCCGGATCAGCTCCAGGCGCGCAGCCAGCAGCTTTTCGTCGCCGGCGGAGAAGGGATGCGCCATGGCCTTCAGGTTCTCGTCCAACTGGTCCATGTCAGTCATGCTGGGAATGGTGGTGGAGACGTTGGGCTTGTTGATGACCCACTTGAGCGCGGCCAGCATGGCGCCTGGCTGCTGCAGCTTTTGATAGAGCGGATTGCCGGGTTTGATGCCGCGAAATCCTCCGGCCATCACCTTCATTCCCACCACGCCCATGCCGGCCTTGGCGGCTGACGCGATGGCCTGCTCCATGCCCGGGTCCATGGAAAAGTTGTAGGCCGCCAGGACGACGTCGAAGACGCCCTTCTGCGCCAGCCAGGGCAGCAGTTGCTGCTGGCCGCTGTGCGTGCTGACGCCGGCAAAGCGGATCTTGCCCTGTTTTTTGGCAAGCTGCTGCGCTTCGATCATGTCGTCGCGAATATCGGCCGGGCTGCCCTTGCCGTGGAGATACCAGATGTCGACGTAATCGGTGTTGAGTTCATGCAGGCTGGTGTCGAGATCTTTCTGCAATCCCTCCTTGTCTTGAGCGCCCGACTTGGTGGAGAGCACAATCTGCTTCCGCCTGGCTGCCAGGGCCGCGCCCACCATGCGTTCATTGTTGCCGTGCTGATAGCCGCGCGCGGTATCGAAGTAGTTGATGCCGATGTCGGCGGCGCGCTCAATCACGCTGGGGTCCGAGGTGATCATGCATCCGAATCCCACCGTGGTCACGTTCAGGCCCGTGCGGCCCAGGGTCTTGTAGTCGAGTTTGACTGTGGAAGCGGCATCGCTGGCGATGGATTCCCCGGGCGGCTGCCAAAGCCCCATGCGGGAAGTCGCGCCCACTACAGGAAGCATCAACCCGGCTGACAAGAATTCGCGGCGAGACGTCTTTGATTCCATGAAATACACCTCCACCAGGAAACGGAAAATTATAAACCTTTTTCATGTATCGCGGATTTTAGGGGGCAGGGCCGATTTCAGTATGTATGTGCGTGGGCCCGGGCGCGAAGGAGATTTGAGCTGAAGGTGACGCCGGAGTCGCGCAGCAAGGCGTTGCCGGCATAAACGCATTTCAGCAGATATTCAGCAAAAGACGCGCGCTGGGAACCGATCGACGATCAGGACGACTCGAGAATGTGCCCCATCTTTTCGTGCTTGGTGCGCAGGTAGCGCTCGAAGCTCTCCAGGGGCTCGACTTCGGCGGAGACGCGCTCGACGACGGAGATGCCGGCCGACTCCAGCGCGGCCACCTTTGCAGGGTTGTTGGTGATGAGGCGGACCTGGGAGACGCCGAGCAGCTTGAGGACTTCGGCGGGCAGTTCGTACTCGCGGCAATCGGCGGCAAAGCCCAGTTGGACGTTGGCTTCCACCGTGTCGAGGCCCAGGTCCTGCAACTCGTAAGCCTTGAGTTTGGCCATCAGGCCGATGCCGCGGCCCTCCTGCTGCTCGTAGAGCAGGATGCCCGCGCCGGCTTCGACGATCTTGCCCAGGGCCAGCTCAAGCTGCAGACGGCAGTCGCAGCGCAGTGAGCCGAAAACGTCGCCGGTGAGGCATTGCGAGTGGATGCGGACCAGCGGCGGCGAGGAGTGAATGTCTCCCATCACCAGGGCCACCAATCCCTCGACTGCACTTTCCGTCTGTTCTGCCGTTTCGCAGTCGGGCCGCGGCGCAGGCAGCGCACCCTCAAAGCCCAGGATGCGGAAGGTTCCCCAGCGGGTGGGGAAATCCGCCTCGGCGATCTTCTTCACGCTTTCCAATCCCAGCTTTGCGCTTTCCGATCCCATGGTTCCATTCTACAGGGGTCAGAGATCAGAGATCAGAGGGGCTGGGACCAGTGACCGAGGATCGGAGACCGGTGGTTGGCAGCAATTCGCGGGCCTTGGTTGGCTGAGGCCCGTGGCCTTCAATCCTGGCTGCTGATCTCTCACCCCTGATCTCTGATCTCTGACCCCTGATCTCTGTTTGCGATACATTGGTGGGGTGACGGACAATCTCATTCTGATTACGCTGCTGGTCAAGCTGGGCGTGGTGGCTTCGGTGGCCAGCGTGCTGGCGCGGGTGGTAACGTTCCGGCGCCTGTTCTTTGCCGAGCGGCGCAGTCCCCGGCAAACCCTGGCCTTGCTGGCGTTTTTCCTGGTGCCGCTTACGCTGGGCGTGTGGATACGGACCACGGTGCCCAACTTTCTGGCTGCAGACATCTCCTTTGAGACGGTGATTCTGCTGGGCCTGCTGGTGGGGCCGGGCTGGGCGATTCTGGGCGGGGTGGTGCTGTCGGCGCCGGCGGTCTTCCACCACGAATACCTGGCCCTGCCCTTCAACGTGGCCCTGGGCCTGGCGGCGGGCATGCTGGGCCGTTTTGTCGAAAAGGAGGAGATTTGGTCGTTCACCCCGTTCATCGACCTGAGCCTCTACCGCTGGGTGCGCCGCAACCTGCGCCAGCCGCGCATCGACCGCCAGTTCCTGCTGCTGGCGCTGATCGCCGTCATGGAGATGATCCGGGACTGGATCGCCCACCTCTATGCGCATCCGCCCCGGCTGTTTGCGCTGCTCTCCAGCCAACTGTGGATCCAGGCGCTGGTGTGGCTGAGCGCGCCCATCAACGTGGGCATTGCGCTCAAGGTGTGGAATACGCTGCGCATGGAGATGAAGCTCGAAGAACAGAAGCGGCTGCTGCTCGAAGCCCGCCTCGACGCCCTGCAGCGCCAGATCAACCCCCACTTCCTGTTCAACACGCTCAACTCCATCGCCTCGCTGGTGCGCATGAATCCCGAGATGGCGCGCGATATGACGGTCAAGCTGGCCAACATCCTGAGGGCGCTGCTCAGGGACCACGATACTTATGTTCCATTTAGCGAGGAACTGAGCTTTACCGACGACTATCTCGACATTGAGGTGGTGCGCTTCGGCGCAGGCAAGCTGAGAGTGAAAAAAGAGATCGATCCGCGCACACTGGCGGTGCTGGTGCCCAGCATCCTGCTGCAGCCGCTGATTGAAAACAGTATCAAGCACGGGCTGGAGCCTCGCCTCAACGGCGGCACAGTGACCTTGCGCAGCCGCCTCGATGGCGACCGCGTGCTGATTGAGGTGGCCGACGACGGCGTGGGCATGGGCAACAAGCCGGCCTCGGCGCTGCGCCGCGCCGGCGCGGGCATCGGCATGAAAAACGTGCAGGAGCGGCTCGAGGTGCTCTATGGCAACCAGGCGCGGTTCGAGGTAGTCAGCAATCCGGGGCGGGGCACGCTGGTGTCGATCGAGATTCCGGCCAATCTGCCGGGTGCGCCTTAGGCCAGTTGATCGTTTGGTGGAGCTACGGGCCGGTTCCTAGCGCGGGCGGTGACGAATTGTTCGTATTCGTCTTTGATGCTGAGTCCGGGTTTTCTGGATAAGGGGTGTCGCTTGGCGAGATGGTTGAGCCACGCTTCGTAGTCTTCGGCGGTGACGGTGACGGGGACATCGTTCTTCTTCTGGCTGCCGCTGAAAAGCCAACCAAGGTCAAAGAGACTCATAAGTTCCTCCGCTGCTCGGTTTTCACACAGATCCCAGGGAGTGCAGATGGGGTATCCACGGATGATTCCACCGCTGACGTGGCCCGTCCATTGCACTTTGGAGTTATGCAGGGGCTGGGATGGGTTACGAGCTTCCGAGGCGGGCTTTCAAGGCAGGCCCCACAGGCGCCAATCGCGGCGGCGAGATGGGCTTTCCGAGCTTTGGGCCAAAGTAAAAGGCCTGGGCTTATTGGAGCTGCCGACTCTTCTCCAGGGCCAGCACCGCGTAGCCGGTGGCGGCGTCGCTCATGAACCGGCCCACGTTCGATTGAGGGTCGCGATTCTTGTTCAGCGACCAGGCCAGCCAGGCGCCGGTGGTCTTATCCTGGTTGGCCTTGAGCCACGCGATGCCGCGCGCGACGTGCGAATCGGGGTGCGCGCCGGGGTCCGGGTTGGCCGCGGCGATCTCTTCGAGCACCAGCACGGTGAGGCCGGTGGCATAGCCGTCCGGACGGGTTTCAAGCGGTGTTTCGTCCACGCGCTTCCACGTACCCAGATCGGTCAGGCTCCAGCCGCCGTCCGGGCGTTGCAGGCCATTCAGATCGTCGATCAGCCTGCCGCGCTCTTCGGCCGTGAGCAGGCCAGGGAACCAGGCCGAGGCCCAGAGAGCGACGGTTTTGTTCAGCAGCGGTTGCGCCTCGTAGTGGCTCCTCAGATAGCCGTTGAGAGCGGCCAGGTGGGCGGCGATCTTCGGGTCGTCGCGGTAGTGGTCCGGCGCCTTGCCAATGGCTACGGCCATCAGGGCAGCGCCGTGGTATTCCGACTCCGGCGATTCCCAGGGCGTGTAGTGGAAATTCTGCCAGACCCAGGCGCCGGCGGTGAGTCCGGTCACGGACTGCAGCGCCCAGGCATTGTCGAAGGCCATGCGGGCGGTCTCGCTCAGGTGGCCCTGGCGCGCATCGTAGCTGGCCAGAATCACGGCGTTCAACACCGACTCGGCGTTGCGCGATTCCACTTCCTTGCCGGCCCCGGAGAGAGCGTCGCTGTAAAAGGGAACCATCTCCTTCCAGCCGCGCACGCGCTTCTCAATGCTGGCCAGCATCACCTGCTCCTGGGCCGATGGACCGTTCTCGCCAAGGGCGGAGCGCAGCGCCGGGCGCGCCAGCCCGTAGGGCGCCTGGGTGTGGCAGGAGACGCACAGGGTTCCGTGGTCCTTTTGCGCGCGGTCCCAACCCTGCCACCAGACCTCGCGGCTGTCGAGATAGCGGGCGGCGGCCTCGCGGTCCCAGCCGGCCAGGGAAGCGCCGCCGGGCTTGTCCGCGGCCAGAACGGCGCCGGCTGGCGGGAGGGAAAGCTTGAAGGCCAGCGCGGCGGCTACGGCGCAGGCCAGGGCCAGACCGCCCCACAACGGCCTGGTCCAGAAAGGCTTGATCGTCATGCGCGTAACCTCCGGAAAAGTGCATTGCAGGCGGCGCCGGATGCAAATCCTGGAGCAAAGGCTGGCGCGACCTTGGGCTTTCTGGACAGGATACGGCAGCACGGGCGCGGCGCGGCATTTTTTTGGGCGCTGGCCGGTTTGCATGGGGCAGTTCCCTGGCGGTTAACCCGCTCTCAGTCTCAGCCTCTGCGCAATCAACAGGCTGTCGCGCTATGCTCAAGGGATGGTGCGCTTCACCGTGCTGGCTTCGGGGTCCAAGGGCAACTCGACGGTTGTCAGCGGGGGACGCACGCGCATCCTGGTGGATGCCGGGCTGAGCTGCCGGGAGCTGTTCCGGCGCATGAAGCTGGCCGGCGAGGAGCCGGAGACGCTGAACGCCATCGTCATCACCCACGAGCATTCCGACCACGTGAACGGGCTGGCCGTGACCGCGCGCAAACTGGGCATTCCGGTGTACTTTACCGAGGGCACACATCGCGCCTGGATGCGCTGGCTGACGCCGCGGCGGCAGATGACCTATGCGCAGTGGCTGGAGCAATGCCGCAGGCAGGCCGCGGAGCGCCAGGCGGAGGCGGACACCGCGCTCGACGCGGGCGAGACGGATGAGGCCGATCCGCCGGCCGAATCCGATCCCGTTTCGCTGGGAGCGGCTTCGCCAACGATGGGCCGGTTGGACGCCGCGGAGCCGATCACCGGGGCTGCCGACCCCGGGCCGGTAACGGAGCAGGCTTCAACACCGGTTCTGTCGCGCAGGGAAGATCCCACCTGGCTTCCGGCAGTCGAGTATTTCCAGGCCGGCCAGCCCTTCGAGATCGGCGATATTGCCGTCAGCCCCTTCACCATTCCTCACGACGCCGCCGATCCGGTGGGCTTTGTCTTCCGGTCCGAAGGGGTGCGGATGGGCTTTGCCACCGACCTGGGCTACATTCCGCCCAACGTCAAGGCGCAGCTCACGGGCGTTGACCTGCTGCTGCTCGAATCCAACCACGACTTGGAGATGCTGCGCGACGGCCCCTACCCCTGGAGCGTGAAGCAGAGGGTACTTTCGCGCGTCGGTCACCTCTCCAACGAGGCTGCGGCGGAGTTTCTTCAGAACGGGTATGACGGCCAGGCAGCTTACGTGATCCTGGCGCATCTATCTGAAAGCAATAATCTTCCGGAGCTGGCGCGGGTGACGGCCGAGCGCGCGCTGAGCGGCCGTGCAAGCCTGTTGGCCAACCGGCTGCTGCTGGCGGCGCAGCATGAGTTTCTTTCTGGCATTTATTTTTAGGGAATTTGGGTTACAATAGTAAGACGGGCATCACTCTGTACCAGGTAAATTGGCAAGCGAAGCGCCATGGGGTTTTCGCCATGGCCAGGCAGAGCGGAGCGGGGCGCCACTGCATCCGGCACGGGCCGGTGGCATTCTATCGATCAGCGAGCCTTACCTTGCCGCGTGAGCCGCGCGGGACACGGCGGCCGAGCACATCCTTTGCAAAGTGAGTCTTTTTTTATGGCAAGAACCGAATGCACGGACAGAGTCGTAGGCGCCATTCTGGCAAGCTGGCGGTATGACATCTCAGGGATCTCCCCGGAGATGCGCAAGGACTACGAGAATCATTTTGCCGATTGCCCCCACTGCCGGGCCCGGCAGAAGTTCCACCGCAGCCTGGATGTGACGCTGGCCGTCCTGACGTCGCTGGCGGTGTTCTTCTTCCTCTTCGCGCTGGCGGTTCTTCATCACATCAAGCCGCTGGAAAATGTCGCCTTCAAAGTTCTCGGCCTGGACATCTTCGACATGTACCACATGCTGATGTCGGCGGCCACCGCCGGGGTTTGTTTCTCGGTGATTGCCTTCGTACTGGTGCTGACCACCACGCCTGTGCCTTCGTACCTGGGCGGCATCGCGGCCGAGCGCGCCCGGCTGCTTGAAGAGCGGCTGCCCGAGGCCATCAAGGCGCTGCGCCTGCGGTAGACCAGCTTCGGCGCTACAAACTTCAGGGCCTCCCCGCGCGGGAGGCCCTGAAGTTTGTGCGGCAGCTTATTTCGCGATGAGCACGCGGAGGTCCCGGCCGGTCATCTGTTTGGGCTCATCGATTTGGAGAATGGCGAGCATGGTGGGCGAGATGTCGCGCAGCTAGCCGCTGGGGCGCAGGCGGTAGTGGTTGGCTTCTTCGGCCACGTATTAACGACTCACTCCGCCCGTGCTCGCAGCTCTGCTTACCGCCTGCTGGATTTGTGCGGCGTCTCCCAGATAATAATGACGAGTAGATTTCAGGTCATCGTCAAGTTCTTCTACCAGCGGCACGCCGGTTGGAATGTTGAGATCGACGATCTCCTTGTCCGGCACGTCTTCCAGATACTTCACCAGTGCCCGCAGGCTGTTGCCATGGGCCGCGATCAACACCTGCTTCCCCGACCGGATGCTGGGAGCAATCAAGTCGTGCCAGCAGGGCAGAAAGCGGTCCACTGTATCCTTCAGGCATTCGCTGAGGGGAAGTTGTTCTTTCGTTAAATTGTGATAGCGCGGGTCCTTCCCCGGATAACGCGGATCGGTCACGTCCAGCGCCGGGGGGCGAATGTCGTAACTGCGGCGCCAGAGTTTCACCTGATCTTCCCCGTACTTCGCCGCCGTCTCAGCTTTGTTGAGGCCTTGCAGCGCCCCATAATGCCGTTCGTTCAGCCGCCAGTCGCGCTCGACGGGAATCCACATCAGGTCCATCTCGTCCAGCGCGATCCACAGAGTGCGTATGGCGCGCTTCAGCACCGAAGTGAAAGCGACGTCGAAGGAATATCCCTGCTCCTTCATCATCACGCCCGCCTGCGTCGCCTCTTCCCGGCCCCTCTCCGACAGGTCAACATCCGTCCAACCGGTAAAAAGGTTTTCTTTATTCCAGATGCTTTCTCCATGGCGAAGCAGAACGATTTTGTACATCTCAATACTCCCTTTCTTGGGTGCGGCGTTTGTGGAAGAAGAAAAGTGGACGCGTAAGGGCCGGGCGGAATCCGCCTTCGCTCAATCGCACAGGGCACCCCGCTTTATGAGATGCCCTGCTTCGTTCAAGGTTGCAGCCGTCCCTTAGTCGTTGTAGTTCAGGCTTTCGAGGCCCAGGTAAACCGCGCCGGAGCCCAGTTCCTCTTCGATGCGGAGCAACTGGTTGTACTTGGAGATGCGGTCGGTGCGGCTGACGGAGCCGGTCTTGATCTGGCCGACGCCGGTGGCCACGGCCAGGTCGGCGATGAAGGTGTCTTCGGTTTCGCCGGAACGGTGGGAGATGACCGAGGTGTAGCCGTAGCGGCGGCCCAACTCGATGGCCTCCAGGGTCTCGGTGACCGTGCCGATCTGGTTGAGCTTGATGAGGATCGAGTTGGCCACACCCTCTTCAATGCCGCGCTGCAAGCGCTTGAGGTTGGTGACGAAGATATCGTCGCCGACGAGCTGAATGCGGCTGCCCAGCTTGTCGGTGAGGATTTTCCAGCCCGCCCAGTCGTCTTCGGCCAGGCCGTCCTCGAGGGAGACGATGGGATACTGGTGGGTCCAGTTGTCGTAGAAGGCCACCATCTCCTCGCTCGTCAGCTCGCGCTTGTCGCTCTTCTTGAAGACGTATTTGTTCTTTTCCTTGTCGTAGAACTCGCTGGACGCTGGATCGAGCGCAATGGCGATCTGTTCGCCGGGCTTGTAGCCGGCCGCCTCGATGCCTTCGAGGATGATCTCAATGGCTTCGGCGTTGGACTTGAGCGAGGGAGCAAAGCCGCCTTCATCGCCCACGGCGGTGTTATAGCCCTTCTTCTTGAGCACGCCCTTGAGGGCGTGGAAGGTTTCGGCTGCCCAGCGCAGGGCATCGGAGAAGCGCTCCGCGCCCACCGGCATGATCATGAACTCCTGGAAGTCCACGTTGCTGTCGGCATGGGCTCCGCCGTTGAGCACGTTCAGCATGGGCGTGGGCAGGATGCTGGCGTTCACGCCGCCCAGATAGCGGTAAAGCGGAACCTCCAGCGTCTGGGCCACGGCGCGGGCGGCGGCCATGGAGACGGCAAGAATGGAGTTGGCGCCGAGTTTCTCCTTGTTCGGCGTGCCGTCCAGGGCGATCATGGTCTGGTCGATCAGCCGCTGGTTGGCCGCGTCCATGCCTTCCAGTTCGGGTGCGATCACGGTTTCGACGTTGGCAACGGCCTGCAACACGCCCTTGCCCCCGAAATGGCTCTTATCGCCGTCGCGCAGTTCCACGGCCTCATGCTCGCCGGTGGAGGCGCCCGAAGGCACAATGGCGCGGCCCAGCGCGCCGCTTTCCAGGATTACGTCCGCTTCCACGGTCGGGTTGCCGCGCGAATCCAGAACCTCGCGGGCACGAATGGCAACAATCTCAGTCATATCGCTCCTCACAATGCGATGCATTAGCCGGTCATTCAGTTGGGGACGGCGATCCACGGCAAGAGTTTCTCCGGCGGCGCTTTGAATGGTGTTCAAAAGCCCCTGCACGTGGCTGGTCTCCTCTCCGTCCAGGGCAAAAAGCGTTGATCTAACCCACTGATTCTAACAAACCCAGGGTAGACGGACTGTGTGGCGGCGGTCACATGGGCGAAAGCTGTCGCAACCATGGGACCATTTCCGAGGGGGGTTGCCTTTGCTGATTCGTGCCGTCCCAGGCACCTGGGCGGCCGGGAGGCTCATGCGCTTCTGCCGGTCCGCGTTAATCTTAACCTGGGAGAGTGGGCGCCGGGCCGGTTTTGAGCCTGCCCCGCGGAACTTTTCAGCCCCGGTGGGGTTTAAGTAGCGAAGGGAATCTCTGCCCGCGAAAATGAGTGCCTGGGAAACGCGACCCGCCTCAAAAGGAGCATTGGATGAAACGGCCGATTCTCATGTTGACTTTGTTTGCCGCAGCCACTGCCGCCCTAGGCGCGCAGGAGGCGAGCCAGTCCAGTCCCTACCAGGGAGTCTCGAATCCTCCTCCGGATGACCAGATCATCACCACCAGCACCCCGGTGGCCAAGCCGCGGGCCGGGAAGCCGCTGAACGCTCAGCCGGCCGATCCAGCTCCGGCGGGCGCGCAGGATGAGCCTCGACCCACCTCTGTCGATCCCTCCATCAACTTCCCGGCCCCCGGCGCGGCGGACGGCACCGACGACGGGATTGTGCGCATTGCGCCCAACCCGCCAGCCCAGACGGGGTTGAATGAGCGCTCCTACGCGAACGATCCGGACGGCGACATTGTGCATCCTCACCCGCTGCGTCGCGGCGAAATCGGTGAAGGGACCATCATCCGCGTGCGGCTGCTGGAACGGCTCTCCACCACGGAAACCCAGAAGGGCGAATCCTTCCGCACCAGGGTGGCCTCAGACGTGTTGCAGGGCGGCGAGGTGCTGATTCCCGCCGGAGCGGAGATTGACGGCAAGGTGGTCGAGGTTTCGAGCGGCCATGCGGGCGGCTACGGCACCATGCGCCTGCAGCCGGAGACGGTGATCCTGCCCGACGGCAAACGCTTCCGGTTGCACGCCGAAATAACCGGAACCCCAGGCTCCCGGACCCGCGTCGTGGGCGAGGGCACCATCCGGCCGGATTCGCGCGTCAAGCGCGACGGCATCGAATATGGCGGCGCGGTGGGCGCGGGCGTGGTGGCAGGCGCCATCGTGGCCGGGCCGGCCGGCGCGTTGACCGGCGGCCTAATCGGCGCCGGCACGGTGACGGTCCATCTGCTGGTCAGCCATCCGCAGGCCTCGCTGGAATCGGGCACCACGCTGCTGTTCACACTGACCGAGCCGCTCTACCTGAGCCGGGCGGTTGAGAGCGGGAACTAGCGCATCGATTCCTCCGGCCTGCTACACTCCCGTTCGGGAGGGGTTGGCAATGGCGGAGATCGGGACGGTTGGGGTGGTGGGCGCCGGGACCATGGGTTCCGGGATTGCCCATGTTTTTGCCCGCGCGGGCTTTCGCGTGCTGCTGTGCGACGTGGAGCAGCGCCTTCTGGACCGGACGCTGGGACTGATTCGCACCAACCTGGGCCGCGAGGCGGCCAAGGGCAAACTGGCAGAAGCGGAGATTGAGCCGGTAATGGCGCGCATTGCGCCTATCATTGACCGCGAGGCGCTTGGCGCTGCGGAGTTCGTCATTGAGGCGGCCTCAGAGCGTTTCGACGTGAAGGCGGAGATCTTCCGCGCGCTCGACCGCATCCTGGCGGAAAGCGCCATTCTGGCGAGCAACACATCCTCCATCTCCATCACCAGACTGGGGGCCGAAACCCGCCGTCCGGCGCAGGTGATCGGCATGCACTTCTTCAACCCCGTGCCGGTGATGGCGCTGGTGGAGATTGTGCGCGGCCTGGCCACCAGCGAGGCAACGTTCGCAGCCGTCCGCGAGCTGGCCCTCAAGCTGGGCAAGACGCCGGTCGAGGTCAACGACTCTCCGGGATTCGTCTCCAACCGGGTGCTGATGCCGCTGATCAACGAGGCCGCATTTGCCGTGATGGAGGGCGTGGCCACGCCGGAGGCCGTGGACCAGGTCTTCAAGCTGGGCATGGCCCATCCCATGGGTCCGCTCACACTGGCCGACTTCATCGGGCTCGATGTCTGCGTGGACATTCTGCGCGTGTTGCAGGAGGGCTTCGGCGACCCCAAATACCGCCCCTGCCCGCTGCTGGTGCGCATGGTTGCCGCCGGCTGGCTGGGGCGCAAAACGGGGCGGGGGTTCTATAGCTACGAGAAATGAGAACGGCCCGGCAGTATTGAGAGGAACTCGCAGCCTCCTTACCAATTGTAAGGAATTCGTGTAGAGTTGTTTCAGGAGTTCATTATGGCAACCGCGGCAGTCACATCCAAGGGTCAAATTACAATTCCCGTCGAAGTGCGGCAAAAGCTCCGGCTGCAAGCAGGGGATCGGGTCACGTTTATCGAGAACGAAGACGGAGATTTTGTACTCAAGGCCAAGACAGGCTCTCTCGCGGACGTGAAAGGCATGTGGAAGTGGACAGGCAAGCCTGTCACGATCGAAGAGATGAACGAAACCATCCGCAAAGGCTGGGCTGGACAGCTCAAAACCGAAGATTGAAGTGAACAGATGACCGGAATCGACACCAACGTCCTCGTGCGATTCATAGTTCGCGATGATCCTTCTCAAACACGCCGAGCCGACAATTTGCTCGATAATCTCACCCATGAGAATCCCGGGTTCGTCTCATCTGTCGCCCTGGCCGAAATTGTCTGGGTCCTTCAAAGCAACTACGGAATGCCAAAGAACGAGTTGGTCCTGTGCATTGAAAGACTGCTTCAATCGAGAAGTCTTTTGCTTGAAAACGAGCCCGCCGTCCGCCAGGCCCTGAATATTTTTACGTACTCAAATGCGGACTTTGCCGATTGTCATATTGAGCGAACCTGCTCTTCCGCTGGGTGCCGTCGAACGGTGACATTCGATAAGGATGCCGCGAAGTCGGCGGGAATGACGCTGATTTGATCCTCTCACGTATGGGGAAGGCTACAAACAACCCTCACACCGGCGGCGCAGAGTCCACAACGGGCACACCGGGCGGCGGCGTAAATCGGAATTGACCCGCGGGGATGGCGGCGTTCGGCGCCTCGCCGGTGAAGGTGAAGCGGGTCAGCGCGCCGTCGGTCTCTTCAATCTCGATGCCGGTGATTGCGCCTTCGGCAGTCACAGTGAGCGTGAGCCGGCTGACGCGTTTTTCCTGGCCTTTGGGCTGGCCGGTGAGCGTGAAATTGCCGCCCGGGCCGCGCGCCAGCGCAAGATTGCTCAATTCCTTTTCAAGCTCCGTGTGGCCCAGGAGAAAACGCAGCGGGGAGCGCAGGTCGTCGAGTTCTTTTGCGGCAATACGCTGCACCTGCAGGTCGCCGCGGGAGTAGAACCAGGCGAATTTGCCGTCGAGCAGGAAGAGCTTGCCGGGCGGCGCACTGTAGTCCCACTTCATGCGACCGGGCTTCATCATCAGCAGCGTGCCGCTCTCGGTGCGGCGCATCCCCAGGCCCTCATAGCTCTCGGTGAATTCGGCCTTGAGCGAGTGCAACTGGTTGTAATGGCGATCGACGCGCTGGGCAAGATCGTGCGCGTTGGGATCCTGCGCGGAGGGCGAACGCTCCTGGGCGCAGAGGCAGGTTGACAGCAACACGGCGGCCAGAATCCAACCGCCGCGCCGCAGGAGTGCGCCCGCGCTCATTGCAGAAGCTGGGTGCAGTTGGTGCCGCCGGTCGGATCGTATTTGATGGTGCCGAACTGGTCGCTGCAGAAGCTGCGATCGCCGGTCTTGCCCACCGTCTGCGGAACGGCCGTGACCTGGTAGCCGGTGATGCGGTCGGTGCCGTTGATGGTCACCTTGGTGCAGTTGCCGAGGGTGAAGATATAGCCGGACTTGTAGCCCGAGGTCAGGTCGCCCTGCAGGATCTGCGAGGCGGTTGGCGAAGGCGCGCCGGCACTGGGGTCGCCGCCCAGGGCCGCCAGTGTGCAGGAGTAGCCATTGGCGGGGTAGGTGGACTCGTATTGAATCTCCGCCTTGATGATGGTCTGCACGGAGTTGAGCGCCGAGGTGTCGTTGGCCTTCTTCCTCAGGCTGCCGACGGTGGGAATCGCCATGAGCATGAGGATCAGGATGATGGCGATGACGATCAGCAACTCCATCAGCGTGAAGCCGTTGGGTTGCTCGGAGCCGCTGGTCGGCTTCGAGCCTGGCGCGCCGCGGCGGCCAAAACAGAGCGGAAACTTGCGATTCATAGGTTCCATTGCCTCGTGGAGCAGGCCGGAGGCGCCCGGCCCATCCGACAGAATGCTACAACGTACGGACGCGGAAGGGAAATGGGACGCTCGAAAAAGCAGGGATCAGAGGTCAGAGATCAGAGATCAGAGATCAGAGATCAGAGATCAGAGATCAGAGATCAGAGATCAGTTTCCAATCATCCGTCGATCCACGTCGCCGAGCGGCCTCGGCAAGCCGGAAGTCCGGCAGCGTGGCGCATCAGGTGAAGAAATCTGTTCTCGAATGCGTGGAGGTGAGCGCTAGAGCGGGACTAACCCCTGATCTCTGGTCTCTGATCCCTGGCTTTTCAACACGTCAGCCTCGCCCGCTCCAGCTTGACCCCGTCCAGGCGGCCGAGCAGGGTGACGGCGATGCGGTCGGGGTCGAAGAGCCGTTGGGCCATGGTCTGCACCTGGGCGGCCTCCACTTCGTCGATGCGGGCGATGAGCTCATCCACCGAGAAAAACTGGTGGAAATACATCTCCTGGCGGGCCAGGTTGGCCATGCGCGCGTTCGAGCTCTCCAGGCCCAGCAGAATGTTGCCCTTCAGTTGATCTTTGGCGCGGGTCAGCTCTTCGTGGGCCAGCGTTTCTTCCTTCAGCTTGCGGAACTC
The DNA here is from genome assembly GCA_049509995.1 of Occallatibacter sp. GTDB lineage: Bacteria > Acidobacteriota > Terriglobia > Terriglobales > Acidobacteriaceae > Telmatobacter. The sequence continues at coordinate 33,102 of JBEKZJ010000056.1, forward strand.
GACCAGGATCAGGTCCACCACCTCGAGAGCCTTGCCCGCCGAGGTGCCGGCAAAGACCAGCAAGGTTCCAGTATCGCGGTAGGGGCTCAGGTCGGAGTAGATGGAGTAGGCCATGCCCCGCTCCTCGCGAATGGTCTGGAAGAGCCGCGAGCTCATGCCGCCGCCCAGGACGGTGTTCAAAATGAGCGTGACGTAGCGGTTGTCGTCGGTAATGGGCGGGGCGGGCACGCCGAGGCAAATCTGCACCTGTTCGAGGGATTTCTTGTTGCGCAGCACGATGCGGGCGCTGGCCTGGGGCGCCGAAAGCTCATGCAGCGTTTCGCCGCCGGCCAGCAAAGAGAACTTGCCAGCCACTTCCTCAGCAAACTGGTCGTGGTCCAGGTTGCCGGCCGCGGAGAAGACCATGTTGCCGCCGTGAAAACGGTCACCGTGATAGGCAAACAACTTCTCCCGGTCGAGCCGGGCGACCGTCTTCGAGGTGCCCAGGATGGGCCAGCCCAGAGGGTGGTCCTTCCAGAAGCTCTGCGTGAACAGCTCGTGGACCAGCAGGTCGGGGTTGTCCTCGTCCATCTTGATCTCTTCCAGAATCACGCCGCGCTCGCGCTCGATGTCGGGGTCGGCGAAGACCGGGTTGAGGACCAGGTCGGTGAGCACGTCCAGGGCGATGGGCACGTGATCAGCCAGCGACTTGACGTTGAAGCAGATGGTCTCCTTGCCGGTGAAGGCGTCCAGGTTGCCGCCGATCGAATCCATCTCGCGGGCAATGTGCTGGGCGGTGCGGGAACGGGTGCCCTTGAAGAGCATGTGCTCGACAAAGTGGGAGATGCCGCTGGTCTCGGCCAGTTCGCACCGCGAGCCGGACTTGATCCACACGCCCATGGCCACCGAACGCAGGTGATCCATGCGCTCGGTCAGCAAGATCAGGCCGTTCGGCAACATGGTGCGGCGAAGGTTTCGCTTAGTGGTCGTCATCATCAGTTTGATTCGATTGTAGGGCAATTGGGCGCAACCGGCACATTGCCGGCAGCGTTGCCGCGTTCGAGCAATGGACTGGATTTGGATCAAGCTCCGCCGCGCGGCTGAAAGAGGGGACGAAATGCTCTATGCTGAACCCAGCCGTGACCGGGAACTCCAGCCAACTCGTTCGCTTAGATGCAGCTGACCCCCCAGGCGTGAGCCGGAAGCCGCTGTTTGGCCTGGATGCGGAGGCGCTGGCGGCGCTCATGGCAGAGTTGGGCGAGCCGGCCTGGCGTGGGCGGCAGTTGGCTGAGGCGCTGTATCATCAGCGGCTTGCCGACCTGAATGAAATTACTACCTTACCCAAGAGCCTGCGCCGACGGCTGGCTCAGGAGGGCTGGGAGGTGGGCCGGCCGCAGATTGCGCAGGTCTTCCGGTCGGTGGATGGGACAGAGCGCTTTCTGGTCCAGTGCCAGGGCCAGGACTCGCTGGCCGGGTTGGAGACGGTGGAGACCGTCTGGATGCCCGAAGGAGACGACGGCGAGGCCGGCGACGGGAGCGATCCGGACGGGCAAGGCGCGGCTGGGACAGACGGAGCAGGGAAGCGCTGGGACCGCGCCACCATCTGCGTCTCCAGCCAGGTGGGGTGCGCCGTCAACTGCCGGTTCTGCCTGACCGCCAAACTCGGCTTGCAGCGCAACCTGAGCGCGGGCGAGATCGCCGGCCAGGTGGTTGCGGTCTTCGATCGCCACCCGGTCCAGGTGGGCCGCGACCGCGTTAACCTGGTCTTCATGGGCATGGGCGAGCCGTTCCTCAACTATGACAACTTCATGGCTGCAGTGCGTCTGCTGGTGCGCGAAGTGGGCCTGAGCCCGCGGCGGATGACCGTGTCCACCTCTGGAATCGTGCCCGGCATTGTGCGGTTTGTCTTGGAGCCGGCCGATCTGCGCCCCAAGCTGGCCATCAGCCTGAACGCCCCCAACGACACCATTCGCGGCGAAATCATGCCCATCAACCGGAAGTGGCCGATCGAGGCGGTCGTGGACGCGGTGCGCCAGGTCCGGCTGCGCCCCCGCGAGCGGATTACCTTCGAATATGTGCTGCTGGGCGGGGTCACCGACCGGCCGGAACACGCCCGGGAGGTCGCCCGGCTGGTGCGCCGGACCGGATTGCCCATCAAGGTGAACCTGATCGCCTGGAATCCAGGACCGGGCATTGAATACACGATGCCGCAGCCCGAGGCGGTAGAGGCCTTCCGCGCCACGCTGGCCGGCGAGGGCATTCCCACCTACCTGCGCAAACCCCGCGGACGCGACATTTGTGCCGCCTGCGGACAGTTGAAGCGGACGGTCGAGGGGTGAAGGCCTCCGTCTCTAAAACTCGGGCATCCGGTCAGTCTCCCGATTGCCCGTCAATCGACAGAGGCCGGCCGGTAAACGTCACCGGCCTCCCATTCAGCCTGTCCGCAGCGTGATCAGCGTGATCTCCGGCGGACAATTGATCCGAAACGGCAGCCCGACCGTGCCGATGCCGCGATTGACGTAGAGTTGCAAGCCTCCCAGCCGGAACCATCCCTCGACATACTTTCTGCCCAGGTCGGGCAGGCCCAAAGCGCCCAGCAGCGGCAGGCGAATCTGACCTCCGTGGGTGTGGCCGCTCAGCATCAGGCCGACAGCTTTGCCCGCAGGGTGCGCCAGCAGATCGTCGGCGTAGTCCGGGGCATGACACATCAGGACGATGGGTTCATTGGGCACATTGCGGATCGAGGCAGGGATGGCCAACTCCGGATGCGGATTGCCATTCACTGGATCGTCGAGTCCTGCCAGCCAGATTCTGCCGCCGCTGCGCTCCATCGGCAGGCATGCGTTCTTGAGCACGGTGACGCCATTGGCCGTTAGCGCCGCGGAGACCTCTTCTTCTCCCACGACGACGTCATGGTTGCCGAGCACGGCATAGCGCTGCCTGCATCGCAGTCCGCTGAGGATATTGGCGCATTGCCACGCGGCGCCGATGGCATAATTCCCCGAGCCAAACCCATCGGTGACATAGTCACCCGTCAAAGCAACGGCATCGGGCTCCATGCGGTTGACACGGTCGATCACATGGCGCAGGAAGAAAGGCTCCGTGTATTCGTCCAGGTGGATGTCGCTGATCTGCGCGATGCGCAGCCCGTCGAACGCGGCAGGCAGGCCGCGCAGACCGATGTCGCGCCGGGTGACCTGAAGCCAATGGCGCTCAATCTCGCCTGCATAGAGCGCGAGCCCGGCAGCGCCCCACATGCCTGCCTTGAGGAAGCGGCGCCGGCTGACCGGCTGCCGGGGGAGGGAATCGAAAAGGCCCATATTCTATCGTATCCAGTTTCAACCCGATTGGGAGTGAGGCTGGGCAGGCCCGTATCGCAGTTGATAGGTAAAGGTGTGCATTTATACCGAAGCGTCCACCGCGCCTGAGGCTTGGTTCGAACGCCCTTCCGGTCGCTAAAGCTCCCGCGTCGTTTACTTTGAATCCGACCTTGGCCACTGAAACCAGAGGGGTCTCATCCAGCATACGATACTATGCCGCGGCTCGATCGATCACTTCAAGCACGGTTCCTTCGATCTTTTGCAAATAGGCGACAATTTCGAAGAGGTTTTTCGCTTGCGGATTGCCTGTCGAGCTGAACATCCGCATCAGCACCTTGGGAGAACGTCCCAGGTCGGCTCCCAGCTTCACGAATCCAACGGTACCGTTGATGTACTTGCGGAGTACGGATTTTCCCGTCTCCACATCGCCGGAGATCATGCAGCCGACCGCTTCCCTGAGAAGCGCCCTGCGAAATCCCTCGCTCTCAAGGAGTTTGCTCTTAATCGTATCGTTGAAGCTTTTCGTCAATGGCATCATTCCTCCCGCTTTCGGCTCTTGTATTCCTTCCAGAGGGCGCATGCTGCATCGATGTCGGCCTGCTGGCGCTTTTTGGCGCCGCCGCCCAGCAGGATCACAAGCCGCTCTCCATCCTTGCCAAAATAAATGCGGAAGCCGGGACCGAAATCCAGACGCAATTCGAGGACGCCCGCACCTACACCTTTCGCCGCTGAAAAATTGCCCCGTTCTAGCCAATCGAGAAACACGGCAATCCGTGCCTGGGTGTCGTCATCCAGCTTTTCGAACCATCGCTCGAAAGGATTGCGCCCCAAACGGTCGATGTACTGGCGAATCTCGATCACTTTCGAATGGTAGCACAAAAGACACCAATGTGGATATGCTGGCGTCGTCTCAACAAGGAGAGGTTTGTATACGCCGGTTTCCCGTCCCTTCCGCGATACGCCGCGGAAAGGATGGGAAACAGGGGAACAAGACAAAGCGTGGAAGGGAAGCTTCTCCGCGCTACTTGCCGGCGGGCATGGGCAGGGGCTTCACGCTGCCGCAGTCGGGGCCTTTGTAAACCGAGGTCGACACAACCGTCCACTCGACAGGCATTGAGTTAGGGCCGGTCCCCATCGTTCCGACAAAGTGCACCTTGCCCTTGGCGACGTTGCCGTCTGTCCAGGAGGACTCCATGTCGCCGTGGCCATTCGTCCTTCCCGTGCAGACCATCTCGGCGGTCATGCCGGTGGGCTTCAGCACGATGTTGGTGATCTGGCAGTCGCGGTTCTGCGACACCGGGGCGCCGTACTTATCGATCATGGCCTGGGTGAGGCAGACCTGCGTCGTGCGCGGTCCGCCGCCGGTCATGGCCGCAGTGGCGGCTGCGGGCATTCCGGGGGGAAAGGGAGACTGCTGCCAGGTCATGTTGCTGGTCATCTCCCACAGGCCGGGCTTTCTAACGGCTTGCGCCAAAGCGACAACCGCCAAGGCTAACAGGCAACAGCTCAACGTGATCCAAACTGGGGTCTTGCGCATATTTCCTCCTGTTTGATAGCGCAGCGCAGAGTCCAGGCCGCGCCGTTTTACTTTACTGCAAAGCCGGAGATGTGGGGAAGAGAAATCCGTCAACCCTGCGCGCCGCGGGCGGTGCGGCCCAACGCCAGCAGGGCTCCGGTGACGCGGCCGGGGGCGTGGCGAACGACCTGCTCCTCGCTGGCAAAGTCACCGGCGATGCAACGCACGCCCAGGGCCTCAATGCGCTCGATGTCGGGCACGATCGGCGCTGCGCCCTCGGCCGCGTAGCGGGCCAGCGTCTCCGCCGAAAAGTCCGTGGTGTTCACCAGCGCATAGTCGAAGATGGGCGCGTGCGTGTGTTCGTAGATGCGCTCGATGTGTTCGGAGGCGGTCAGTCCCATGCTCTCGTTGGCCTCGCTCATCAGGTTGCAAATGAAGACGCGGACGCCGCGGGCGCCGGCCAGCGCCGCGGGGATGCCCTGGACCAGCAGGTTGGTAATCAGCGAGGTGTAGAGCGAGCCCGGACCCACGGTGATGAGGTCGGCCCGCGCGATGGCTTCCAGCGTCTCGGGCAGCGGCGCGGCATCCGGGGGATCGAGCATCAGCTCGGCGATGCGCAGGGGGCTGGCGGTGATGTTGGTTTCGCCGCGCACCAGCGAGCCGTCGTCCATGCGCGCCACCAACGTGGCGTTGGCCGTGGTGACCGGGTAGATGCGGCCCCTGGCGGCCAGGATCTTCGACGCCAGTTGGATGGCGTGGCCAAAGTCGCCGGTGATCTCAGTGAGCGCGGCGACAAAGAGGTTGCCGAAATTGTGCCCCTTGAGCGAATCGCCGGCGCGAAAGCGATGGGCGAAGACCTGGGCCAGCAGGTCCTCTTGCTCGCTGAGCGCCAACATGCAGTTGCGCAGGTCGCCGGGGGGCAGCATGTTGAAGCCTTTGCGCAGGCGGCCGGAGGAGCCGCCATCGTCAGTGACGCAGACCACGGCGGCCAGGTCGGCGATCAGGCCCGGCCCGGCGGTGGGCCCGGATGCGATTACGTGCTCCCGCAGGCCGTGCAGCAGCGTGGAAAGGCCCGTGCCGCCGCCGATGGCCACCACGCGCAGAACAGCGGTGGGGGCCGGGACTTCAGGGCCGGCGGACAGCCGCCGGGACAGCTCTGCGTTTTCAGGGGCCAAAGTGTTCAAACCAGGACCTTACGGAATTTCAGGATACAGCAGCTCGGTAAAGCGCGGATCGTCCGCCATGTTCTGAAAGTCGTTGTCGACGCGGGCCTGGAGCCGGTTCTTGGGGTTCAGCTCGATGGCCCGGCCCAGATTTGCGAGGCAATCCTGTGTGTGCCCGGTGATCGCGTCCAGCAGCGCCAGCCCATAATAGGCGTAATCGGCGTGCGGATAGCTGGCCAGTATGTTGTCGAACTGCTCGCGGGCCTCCTCGTAGTAGCCGATGTTCAACTGCGAGATGGCGTAGTCGTAGTGCTCCTCGGGGGTGAGAAAGGTCAGTTTGGGCCTTTCCAGTTGCCGCTGACAGGTGCTGATATACATCTTGCAGCGTTCCAGGATCTCGGCCGGCGCGACAGGCAACAGCTTTTCAAAAGCCACCAGAGCCTTTTCGTACCGGCCCTGCTGCAGCAGTTGCACGGCAGCCTGGTAGTGCTGGAAAGCCGGTCCCGTACCCGTGGAGGAGTGGCCACCAGGCTTGCCGGAGGGTGAGGGGTCTTTTTTGCGGTCGTGCGCCACAGTCCGGGCCTCTTGCATCATGAGTTTGTCGCGAGAGCGCATTCCTCTGACCCCCGGTTGAGCCGGATCGCAGCCGGCCGGAAACCTGCGTCAGGAAATAACGCTGCTCAGGCCCTCTTTATACGCAGAACCCCGAGTCACGTCAATGGCGGCCCCGCAAACACGGGGTTACCGGCCCCGCTCAGCGAGGAGTTTGCGGTAGACGGCCGGGTTGAGAGACGGGTCGTTGTACATCTTCAGTTGGCGGTAAAGTTTGAAGCGCCGCGTCCCGGCCAGAGTCTCCCGCCACAGCGCGTCCAGGCAGCCCGCCAGGTCGGTGCGCTGTTCGTCAAGGACCGCCAGGCGATCGAGGTTGCGCTCCGCGTGGCCTGCCGGAGCGTCCGTGCGCCCGGCCTCTTCGCGCGTGTGGTAGATCTTCAGCGCCAGGATGGAGAGCCGGTCGACGATCAGGCCCGGCGACTCGGAGTGCAGTGGGGCAGCCGGGTTGGGCAACCCGCGGGTCCCCAGCCAGTCGAGCAGGGCGCGGTCCAGTTCCTCGGCCAGGTCGTTGCGGCGCTGGTTGGTCCGATCCACGCGGTGTTTCACCTCCGCCAGCTCGGCGTCGGTTGCGCCGGGAACGCGGGCCTCGTCCTCGATGTGCCAGAGCTCGAAGTTGGCGCGATGCTGGCGCGCCACCGCGCTGAGCCACTCCGCTGCCGCTTCCTGCTCCCCTCCTGCGCCTGCGCCGGAAGCTGGCGGCGCGTCTTCGGCCGGATCTTCCGGCGCCTGGTGCCACGCGCGGGTCCGTTGGTCGTGCAGTGCGACGATTTCGTTTGCGGAAAGCATCGTAAACAATCCTTGGCGCAGAGCGGCCAGTTCGGGTTGCAGCCTATATGGTAGAACTATCTTGACTTGCAGTCCAAGCCCGCCGTGCAGGCCGGGGTCCTTTTCCCAGGATTGGGCACGGGACTCCAGGCCTCGACAGCGGGGGACAGTCAATTCATTCCACGGGGGTTCGACCGATGACCGAAAAGATCGAGCGGTTTTTGTGTATTGCCAGCTACGAGAAAGGGCACGACTTTCTGCGCCAGTGCGCCGCGATGGGCGTGAGGCCCACGCTACTTACCCTGGACAAGCTCCGCGACGCCCCGTGGCCCCGCGAGGCGGTGGAGGAGGTGGCCACCATGCCCTCTGGGCTCAGCCTCGAACAGATACTGAACACGGTTTCCTGGATGGCGCGGGGCCGGCGCTTCGACCGCATTATCGCCCTGGATGAGTTCGACCTGGAAACCGCGGCCCAGATTCGCGAGCACATGCGCATCCGCGGCATGGGGACAACCAGCACGGCCTACTATCGCGACAAGCTGGCCATGCGCATCTGCGCGCAGGAGTCAGGCTTCCTGGTCCCGGAGTATTGCCGGGTTTTGAACTACGACGAACTGCGCGCCTATATGAGCCACGTGCCGGCGCCGTGGCTTCTCAAGCCCCGTTCGGAGGCCTCGTCGCTGGGAATTCGCACGATCGAGGAGCCGGAGCAACTGTGGCGTACCCTGGACGATCTGGGCGACCGCCAGAGCCACTTCCTGCTGGAGCAGTTCGTGCCTGGCGACATCTTCCACGTGGACTCGATCGTCAGCGAGGGCAAGGTGGTCTTTTCCGCGGTGCATCAGTACGGCCACCCGCCCATGCAGGTGATGCACGAGGGCGGGGTCTTCACCACCCGCACCGTGGACCGCGGCAGCCCCGAATGGCTGCAGCTGACTGCGCTGAACGCCGGCCTGGCGCCCTCGCTGGGCATGCTGCGCGGCGTCACCCACGCCGAGTACATCCGCGCCCACGCCGATGGCCGCTACTACTTTCTTGAGATTGCGGCGCGCGTGGGCGGCGCCTTCATCGCTGATCTCGTCGAGGCCGCCAGCGGCGTGAATCTGTGGCGGGAGTGGGCGCGCCTGGAGGTTTCGAGTCTGCGCGGCGAGACCTACGTCCCACCGCAATCCTCTCAGAGCTATGCGGGCAGCGTCATCTGCCTGGCCAAGACCGCCGAGCCGGACACGGATGGATTCGACGCCCCCGAAGTCGTCCTGCGCATGAAGAAGCACCACCATGCCGGCCTGATCGTGCGCTCCGACGAGGCGGAACGGGTAAGGCAATTGCTGGAGGAGTACAGCGGCGAGTTTGCCCGCCGTTTCCTGGCCTCCATGCCGGCTCCGGAGAAGCCCACGGCGTGAAAATGTGCGAGAATCTCCTGAATGGCCTCGGGGCGGATTGAGCGGGCTGAATCTTACACTCTAGAATGATCCTCGGGAGCAAGCATGGACAAGAAAAGTCAGTCTCCGCATCGCCGCTGGAATCCGCTGCGGCAGTCGTGGGTGCTGGTTTCGCCGCACCGCACCCAGCGCCCCTGGCAGGGAGCGGTTGACCAAAAGGCCGCGCCTTCGGGAGTCTCTTACGATCCGCAGTGTTATCTGTGCCCAGGGAATCACCGCGCGGGCGGGGCCGTGAACCCGGCGTATGACGGGATTTTCTCTTTCGTCAACGATTACGCCGCACTGTTGCCGGATTCTCCCGCGCCGGCCGAAGCGCAGGCGTCGCCGCTGCTCAAGGCCGAACCTGCCCGCGGTGTGTGCAAGGTGCTCTGCTACCATCCCGACCACAGCCTGACCCTGGCCCGCATGACGCGCGCGGAGATTCGCCCCGTGGTGGACGCCTGGACCCAGGAATATGAGGAACTGCGCGCCCTCGGTTGGATTGAGTACGTGCAGATCTTTGAGAATCGCGGGGCCATGATGGGCGCCAGCAATCCTCATCCGCACGGCCAGATCTGGTCCACCGGCTTTCTGCCTGACGAACCGGCCGCCGAGACCCAGGCCCAGCGCCAACACCTGGCCCGCACCGGCCGCTGCCTGCTGTGCGATTACCTTGAGGCCGAGCAGGCCGCCCCGGCCGATCGGGGCCGCGTGATCTTTGAGAATGAGCACTTTACGGCCCTGGTGCCGTGGTGGGCTGTCTGGCCCTTCGAGGTGCTGCTCGTCTCCCGCCGCCACCTTGGGGCGCTGCCGGAGTTCACGAGCGAGGAGCGGGACGGACTGGCCGACGCGCTCAAGCGCCTGACCACGCGCTACGACAATCTCTTCGCGACCAGCTTCCCTTACACCATGGGCTTCCACCAGTCGCCGACCACCGAGGCCCCCGGCGACGGGCGGGTGCCCACTGGGCGCGTCGCTGGGGTGACGACGGATTCCGGCTCGCACCCGGAGTGGCATTTCCACGCCCACTTTTATCCGCCGCTGCTGCGCTCGGCCACCGTTCGCAAGTTCATGGTGGGTTTTGAGATGCTGGGCATGCCCCAGCGGGACATCACCGCCGAGGACGCGGCCCAGCGGCTGCGTGCTGCGAGCGAAGAGCATTTCTGGCCCCGGTACTAGTATTACAACGTTAAGTATTGACATTATGTTTTGACACTGGTACGCTCGGGCATGACCGAAAACCAGATGGCCAGGTCTCGTCAGCGTTTGGAGCGATTCCTAGTCGACTTGCTGGAGC
>JBEKZJ010000057.1:0-45180 GCA_049509995.1 Occallatibacter sp.
TCTTGTTGTTGGGAGAGAGCGAAAGGATGCTGCGGAGAGGTTCGAGGCTTCCCACCCTTTCGCCAGGAAAAAGGCGAAAGGATGGGGCACGGGGCTCTTGTTGTTGGGAGAGAGCGAAAGGACGCTGCGGAGAGGTTCGTGGTTTCCCACCCTTTCGCCGGAAAGAAGGCGAAAGGATGGGGCACGGGGCTCTTGTTGTTGGGAGAGAGCGAAAAGACGCTGCGGAGAGGTTCGTGGTTTCCCACCCTTTCGCCAGAAAAAAGGCGAAAGGATGGGGCACGGGGCTCTTTTGGAGGAACGGACAGTGGTAGCGGCTTCGGGTAGCCTTGGACGTGCTCCACGTGGATCATTTCGTTGGTGGCGCGGAAGGCGAGGACCTGCGGTCGGCAGGTTGAGCGTGGACGCACTATGATTCTGGGATGCGCGGAACCAGTTCGCCAACGAGACCTCGAACGCTGTCTCCACGGCTACCCATCGATACTGGGCTGCTGAAGCCGGGATTGCGGCTGGCGGTGGGGGTTTCCGGCGGCGCGGACTCGGTGGCGCTGCTGCGCACCCTTCACGAGCGGAGCGGCACGCTGGGGCTGGTGGTGCACGCGGCGCACCTGCACCATGGGTTGCGCGGCGAGGAGGCGGATGGCGATCTGGACTTTGTCCGCGCACTGGCTCGGGAGTTGGGTCTGCCGTTCCACGAGGGCAGAGTGGATACGAGGGCCGAGGCAGACAAGGCTGGGCAGACCATTGAAGAGGCGGCGCGGCGGCTGCGCTATGGATGGTTCCGCCAACTGATGGCCGAGGGCGAGGTGGAGGCCGTGGCCACGGCGCACACCCGCGACGACCAGGCGGAAACGGTGTGCGCCAAGTTTCTGCGCGGAGCATGGACGGAAGGGCTCTCCGGGATTCATCCGGTGGTTGCGTTTGCGGAGGGGCGGATTGTGCGTCCGCTGCTGGGGGCGACGCGGGCCGAGGTGGAGGCGTATCTGAAGGAATTGGGGCAGGGATGGCGGGAGGACTCGTCAAACCGGCACTTGAGCTTTACGCGCAACCGCATCCGGCACGAGTTGCTGCCGCTGCTGGAGGGCTGGAACCCGCAACTGCGGGAGCACCTGGCGCAGATGGCCGCGCTGGCCCGCGACGAAGAGGCGTGGTGGCAGGCCGAACTGGCGCGGGTGGCGCCGCAGATGGTGAGGTGGGGACGGCCGGTGCGGGGTGGCGGCCGGGCAGGCGGGGATGGTGTGGCTGTGGACGTGACCAGGCTGGCCGCGCTGGCTCCGGCGTTGCAGCGGAGGCTTCTTCGCCATGCGGCGGGGCAGTTGGACGTGGCGCTGGATTTTCTGTCCACCGAGGCGCTGCGGGCGCTGGCGCTTGAAGGCCGCGCCGGGCAGAGATGCGAATTGGCGCAGGGGCTGCGCGGCGAGCGCACCCCGCGAGAACTGCGGCTGGCGGTGGGGGCGATTTCAGCGGCGGGAAGGGGCGCGGGGAAGGCCATTCCCGAATACACGGGGCCGATTCCCGGCGAAATTACGGCTTCGGCCTTCGGGCTTCGCCTGCGAATCGAGGTTGCGGCATCGACCGCGAACGACGAGGGCCAGGGGACGGGCTCCGGCCAGACTGGTTCCGACAGGACGGGGCGGTTGCGCAACTGGAGGGCGGGCGACCGGGTGCGGTTGCGCTACTCCGGCGGGCCGCGCAAGGTGAAGGAAGTGCTGGAGCGGCTGCGGGTTACGGGAAGCGGCCGGGCGGTTTGGCCGGTGCTGGAGGTGGATGGCCGCATTGTGTGGATGAAGGGCGTGGAGTTGGAGCCGGAGGCGGGAATCGGGGTTGTGGCCACCGTCCTGGAAGGCGGCGTGGGAGGTGAAGGGTCAGAGGACTGAGCCTTTCCGGAATGGTTCCTGCGGGAAAGGGCGACGGCAGGGATTCCGGCGGGGAAACCGGAGCGAGAAAGTTCCAAGTTTTTTGCGGCTTGGGAGTACAATCGAGGTTACTGCTTCCCCTGGCGGTGAGAGAAGCTGTGCACGCCGCGTGGGATTCGTGTACTTTCTGTGACTTTGAGGCTGATTCAGGCGTCTATTAAGGTGATGTGGGCGGTGTTGGAGATCCTGTTTGGTGGGTTTTCCCCCGCTGGGAAAGAGGAATTCTGGTGAATTCGACCGCTAAAACGATCATGTTCTGGGTGTTTATCCTCATCTGCCTCATGCTTCTTTGGGGCGTGGTGTCGAGAGGCGCCAACATGGGCAAGGACACTGAGATCGGTTACTCCGATCTAATGGACAAGATCGACGCGGGACAGGTGCAGGACGCCACCATCCAGGGTACCGAACTGCGCGGGCACCTGAAGGGCTCGAAGGATCAGTTCCATACCACCATTTCAGCGAACAGCACCGACAGCCTGACCAAGGAACTGCGCCAGTACAAGGTAAATTTCACCATCAAGGATCAGTCCAGCAACCTGCCGTTGCAGGTGCTGTTCAATATTGGCCCGTTCGTGCTGATCATTGCCGTCTGGTTCTTCTTCATGCGGCAGATGCAGTCGGGCGGCAACAAGGCGCTGTCGTTCGGCAAGAGCCGGGCGCGGCTGCTTTCGATGCAGCAGAAGAAGGTGACGTTCAAGGACGTGGCCGGAGTGGACGAGGCCAAGGAAGAGCTGAAGGAGATCATCGAATATCTGCGGGAGCCGCAGAAGTTCCAGAAGCTGGGCGGGCGGATTCCCAAGGGCGTGCTGCTGGTGGGTCCTCCGGGAACCGGCAAGACGCTGTTGGCGCGGGCCGTGGCCGGCGAGGCGAACGTACCGTTCTTCTCAATTTCCGGCTCCGATTTTGTGGAGATGTTTGTGGGCGTGGGCGCCAGCCGCGTGCGCGACCTGTTTGAGCAGGGCAAGAAGAACGCTCCCTGCATCATCTTCATCGACGAGATCGACGCCGTGGGCCGTCATCGCGGCGCGGGATTGGGCGGCGGGCACGACGAACGCGAACAGACGCTGAACCAGTTGCTGGTGGAGATGGACGGATTTGAATCGAACGACGGCGTGATCCTGGTGGCGGCCACCAACCGGCCCGACGTGCTGGACCCGGCGCTGCTGCGTCCGGGGCGCTTCGACCGCCGCGTGGTGGTGGGCCTGCCGGACGTGCGCGGGCGCGAGGAGATTCTGCGCGTGCACGTGAAGAAGGTTCCGGTCTCCGACGACACCAATCTGAACGTGCTGGCTCGCGGAACGCCGGGTTTCAGCGGCGCGGACCTGGCCAACATGGTCAATGAGGCCGCGCTGAACGCCGCGCGCGTGAATCGCAAGCAAGTGACGATGTACGACTTCGAGCTGGCCAAGGACAAGGTGCTGATGGGCGCCGAGCGCAAGTCCATGCTGCTGACCGAGGAAGAGAAGCGAGTGACTGCGTATCACGAGGCGGGGCACGCGCTGGTGTCGTTCCGGCACGTGCACTCCGACCCCATTCACAAGGTCACCATCATTCCCCGCGGCATGGCCCTGGGCGTGACCATCTTTCTGCCCGGCGACCGGCACAATTACACGCGGGAGTATCTGGAAGCGAACCTGGCCATTGCCTACGGCGGACGGGTGGCCGAAGAGATCTTCCTCAACCAGATGTCGACCGGGGCGGGCAGCGATATTGAAAGCGCCACCGACCTGGCGCGGCGCATGGTGTGCGAGTACGGCATGAGCCGGCTGGGTCCGCTGACCTTCGGCAAGAAGGAAGAGCAGATCTTCCTGGGCCGGGAGATCGCGCAGCATCGCGACTTCAGCGAAGAGACGGCGCGGCAGATCGACCTTGAAGTGCGCCGGCTGATCGACGAGGCCTACCAATCGGCTCACTCGATCGTCGAGTCGCACGCGGACGCGATGCACCGCATTGCAGCGGCTCTGCTGGAGCGCGAGACCATCGACGCCGAAGAGGTGAAGATGCTGATCGAGGGCCAGGAGTTGCCGCCGCTGCGCTCGATCCTGGCCTCGCCCAGCGACACGGGCGGCAGCACGCAGCAGGTGCTCAAGCCGGAGAGCCGCGGTCCGGGCTATCCCGAGGGTTCGCCTTCGCCGGCATAACGGCATATCAACTTTGCTTCAGACGAACGGGCCATCCGCCGCGGCGGATGGCCCGTTTTGTTGATATTCGGCCTGGGGGAATGGCGGTCGACGCGAGTTCGTCAAAGCAGCCCTGGAAACAAGGCCCCGGTTTCGCGGCGGTAGTCGCGATAGTCCGCGCCGAAGGCATTCATGAGATTCGCTTCTTCGAGGCGGATCTTGCGCAGATAGGCGAATACGGCGAGCGCCAAGCCAATCAGGGCGTGCAACTGGCCCGACACAGTTGCGGCCCCGGCATACATGGCGAGGAGCGCGGTGTAGATGGGGTGGCGGACGAAGCGATAGGGGCCGCCGCACAGGGCAGGCCGGCTGAAGCGGCGCTCGGGGACTGATTCGAGGCCTTGTGCCGGCCAACGCAAAGGCGCTTCAGCGTCTTCCGAAGACCCTGTAGGAGACGCCGGCGCTGAAGCCGTAGGGCCAGAGGTTGGCGGTGGAACCGGTGGCCGATTCCGACCATCCGAGCCATTGCTGATAGTCGAAGTCGGGGAGCCGGACGTTGATTCTATTGGTCATCCTGATGTCCAGGCCGCCGCCATAGGCGAGGGCGGTATAGCGGCCCCAGCCGACGTTGTTCTCGAAGTTCATCTTGCCGAATCCGACCAGCACCTTGGCATAGGGGGTTATGCGCCGGTAGCGGAGGCGGTAGATGGGCAGGCGGGGCCCGATCAGGTAGTTGTCCTCATAGATGCCGTCGAGCTGGTTGAAGCGCAGCCAGCGGCCCTCGGCCTCAAACTGAATCCAGGGGGTGAGCCTCATGTCCACAAAGGCGCCCAGGCCATAGAGGCGGTTGGTGCTCTCTTCCGGGATCCCAAATCCCGCGTAGTCGGGCTGAAAGGCAGAGGCTTCGCCGCCGGCGGTGATGGAAAGCCCCCGGTCGAAGGCCGAGGGGACCACCTGGGCGCGGGCCGACAGGGCTCCGGCAACAAGCAGGAGCAAGAACGAAGCGGTGATCGATGGTCTCATCATCACAAGGTACGTGGGCACAAGATAAGTCCAGTCCGGGGAGGTCTGAGGGCGTTTTGCGAAAAGGTCCGGCCTCGTTCGGGGGTGTTGCATTCTGTCGAGGTGATGCCGGAAGACGCAATATCCGCGGGAGTGGACTTCAATCGGACTCCATGGAGGAGCCACTGGCCGGGATGAGCCGTGCGGCGCAAACCGGCCAGGAACTTCCCGAAGTCTGTCCTACTGCGGGTTGGGCGGCGCTGCCGGGGGCTGCTGCTGGAGCGCGGCGGCATCGCCGGCGCCGTGTTGATCCGCAGGCGAAGGCGACGGGGGAGCAATGTCCTGCGTGGCCGGGGATTGGCTGCCGGCGGGTGGCTGAGCCCCTGAACCAGAAGCGGCAGGCGGAGCAGCGGGAGCGGTTCCGGCTGCCGGCGGCTCGAGGCGGGCCAGGTCATAACGCTGCAGCTTGTAGAAGATCGGCGTCACCTCGAACGGCATCTTGTCGCGGGCGTTCATGGGCGCGTAGACCTTGGCGCTGAGCATGTGCTCCTTGTCATCCCATGGATCAGTCTTGATCCAACTGCCCAGGGGGAGGGCCGCTCTCTGGGTAAGGTCGTCCCAGTTCAGCTTGGGCGCCAACCTCTGCAGATCGGCCATCCAGGGGGTTCCGTCGGTCTTGAGCAGCGAATCGCCCAGCTTGGGAGTGTTGAGACCCTTGAGAGCCTTGGCGCGATCGGCCAACTGCGCATAGTAGAGGCCCGCGCTGGGCAGCTTGTCCTTGTACATGGAGTTCTGCAGGTACTCCATGGCCTTCTTGGCGGCTTCCGCGTTGTCGTGTTCGGAGTGGTACATGTCGATGCGCTGGAAGGTGGAGGTGTCGGGGAACATCAGGCGGTCGTTGAAGGCGTAGCGGGTGTCGATATGGTGGCCCATGGCGATGTGGGCCAGCTCCATGGCCACCACCGAGGCGATCGATTCCTCGTTGGGCAGGGTGTCGATGAGTCCCTTGCTGATGAGGATGGTGTTGCCGACCGTGGTGGTCTCGACGGTGGTGGAAAGCAGGATGCGGGTGTGGATCTGGTCGGTGAAGGCCAGGTTGTTGGGAACCACCAGGTTGACGACGATTTGATCCAGAATCTTGTTTTCGTAGCCGCCGGGATTGAGCTGCGCCACCAGGCCGGCTTCGACGAGGCGGTCGATGACGTTGTTTTCCGCCTGGGTGACCCAGGCGCGGGAGGCCTGCAAGGGGCCTACGTCCTGGGAGTCAGGGCTGTTGTCGACGGCGTCGTCCACCCTCACGCTTACGTTCTCGCTATCCCGCGTTGGCAGCTTGAGGGAGTAGCCCCAGAAGTGGGTCTGGGCTTTGAGCCCGACCGTCTTCTCGCCTTCGATGCGCGTGGTCTCCTCGACATAAACGGCCACCGGCAGCCATTCTCCGGGCTGCACGTTCACGCGCCAACTGTCGAAGTGGAAGTAGTACTTTGAGGAATCTTCGGAACTGGGCCCGGTGTAGGTGCCGTTGAAGCGGACCACGTTGCCGTCCTGGTCCTCGATCCAGATGCGGCCAAAGAAGCGGCCCATGCCGCCGACCTTGGGATGGACGTCGAAGACCGCGGTGCGGACGGAGCCGAGAAACTCGCGGCGGACAAAGCTGAAGACGTAATGGTTCTTGTCGAACCCGGTGGGGTCGAGGAACATCATCTGCATGAAGCCGTTGGGATTATAGGTGAACTTCTCCAGCCCCAGGGCCTTGCTGAGCCCGAGCATGGAATCCAGCGAACCCTTGAAGAAGCCCCTGTTGGATTTGGTGGGCCGGTCGTTGAACTCCTTGTCGACGAAGCCCTTGCCGAAGTCGACGCGGCTCAAGAGGTACTGGTCATTGACCGGGATCTCGTAGAGCTTGACATCCGGCCTGGTGTCCTGGATATAGGTCTCCACCAGGGGCGTGCGTTTCCGAATGGCCTTGATGACTTCCTTTTCGCGCGTGATGGCCTTATCGACCAGCGCGGACTGGTCGGCGGTAAGAGGGTGGGAAGGTTCGTACGCCGGTTGCTTCTTTGCGTACGCGCAGGCCGCACCCACGGAAACGATGAGTAAGGTAAGGGCTATCTTGCGAAACGTCATTTAGAGCTCCTAGCGTGAATTCTTCCCGGTCTTTCTCTGGCCGCAAGCGCCGTTTCGGCATCGCGCGGCTGAGCCCAGCCTTCTTGCTTGTTCAATCTAGATGGTACCTAGATGGTACTACGCCAATTGAAACGTGATGGTGATGGTGGTGGTGGCGTCAACCGCCTGACCGTTGCGCGTGGCCGGACGGAAGCGTATCTGCTCTGCCACGCGGCGAGCCTCTTCATCGAGGCCGTGGCCCAGGCTGCGCACCACGCCTTGTATCAGCACCTGGCCGGAGGCGGTAAAAGTGACGCGCAGAACGACATCGCCCTGGATTCTCAGTTGCCGGGCTTCACTAGTGTACTCGACGGACGGCTTGGAGATTACCTCGAGGGTGGTGGCAGTGGGCGCGGTGACCACCTGCTGTTGGACGGGCGCGGCGGCGACTGTGGCGGGAATACCGGCCGAGGCCACCCTGGCGCCGGCGTAACTGTTGGTTGAGCCGGTACCGGAGGCGCCGGGAATGCCGGCGGAGGCGACTTTGCCGACCACGCCGGCGTTGGAGCCGGACCTGGTGGTGCTATTGCCGATGCCGGTCGAGCCCACGATTCCATGAGGCGCGACTGACGGGCCATTCATGCCGCCATAGGGGTTGCCGATGGCGGCCACGGTGGCCGCTCCCCTGGCGTTGGGATTGGGCGTGACGCCGAAGGTATCGCCAAAGTGGACGGGTTTGGTCGAGGGCTTGACGCTGGTGGACTGCGCCGGCATGGCAGCGGTGAGGGCGGCCTTGGGCTGCGGCGCCAGGATCACGGCGGGCTTGGCCGCCTTGATGGCCGGCAGAGCCACCTTGGCTTCCATCTGAATGGGTTTCAGATCCGGCTTGGGCTCCGGCCTGGGAACATGGATCTTGGGCGCCTCGAGCCGGACGTCAGGCAGCTTGGGCGGCTCGGGCGCCTTGATCTTGGGCGGCTCGGGCAGCTTGGCCTTGGCGGGCGGGGGCGGCGTGAGGGGAACGATCAACACCGTTTCCTCATACTTGTGTTCGATGACCTTCCTGGCCATGGAACCCATGTAGATCGCTAAGGCAAGAACCGTTCCGTTGATCACGATGCTGGTAAAGAACGATCCCGGGCTTCTCTCTGGCTGGGGAAGCAAACCGAAGTTGGTCCGTCCTGGGGTGTAATTCACAGGCATGGTATCAGTCCTCGTTGGTGTCCGTTAAGTCGGGTCAGGGTTGTAAGACGGGTCAGAATCGAATTTTGGTTACAGCAGAGACAATCGGCAGCAGCGGAACGCCGAACATGGCGCGCGGGGAGTTTTTCGAATTCCATCCGGTTTGTTAAAGAGCTCTGAAGAAGCATCATCCGTGGCGCGAGAAAACGCAGCCCGCGCCTGACCCCGCGGCATCGATGCAAGGCGATTTCCAGAGTGCTGGAAGGCACGGATCCGGCGCGCAGCCGGTTTGCCGCGGCTGGCCCGGCCGGCTGCCCCGATGGCAGTTGTCCATCGGCAAACGCGACGGGGGAAAAGTGGAAATGTGTCCTCATCATGGTGGCGCCTGAGCAGGGGAAACGGGGGAACCTGCGGGCAGGAATTGCCTTGACCTGCTCCGCGCTATACAGATTGTCAGATGCACAAACCCGGTGCATTGCGCCGCTCCAATTTATATCCAAGGCCATCCGGGAGGAAATCCGCAATCCCTCTTTTTGGTTATGGAATCTTCCACCCGGCATTTTGCACCATGGCGCGGGCAACACCATGCCCCCGCCGAAATCGAGCGGCACATTTGCCAATAGGGTCAGCCGCCTGCGCGGCGGTCGGAGGCTGGCGGCTGGACGCACGCCAACCCTGCCCTACTGTATTAGACTCAAGGTAAACCAAAGTGCTCAGAAAGGACAGTACTTTTGTGAAAATATTGATCACAGGGGGGGCGGGGTATATAGGTGGAACTGTTGCCGGCCTTCTTTCCCAAAACGGGCACAAACCAGTTGTTTTCGACAACTTGAGCCACGGCCGGCGGGAATTGATTCCGCAGGGCGTGGAATTTGTGGAAGGCGAGCTTTCGGACCGGGGGGCTCTTGAAAAGCTTTTCATGGACGGCAAAGAGCAGGGCCAGCCCTTCGACGGCGTGCTCCACTTTGCCGCCCTGATTGAAGCCGGCGAGTCCATGGTGCGGCCCGAGATCTACTTCCGCAACAACACCGCGTCCACCCTGAGCCTGCTGGAGGCGATGCTGGCCCACGGTCCGCGGCGGCTGGTCTTCTCCTCCACCGCAGCCGTCTACGGGGAGCCGGAGACGGTGCCGATCGGGGAGGATGCGCGGCTTCTGCCCAGCAACGCCTATGGCGAGTCCAAGCTGCTGGTGGAGCACATGCTGGGCTGGCTGAACCGCATTCACGGGCTGCGCTACGCCTCGCTGCGCTACTTCAACGTGGCCGGAGCGCCGGAGGGACCGAATGGGGTGACGCGCGGCGAGGCACACGAGCCGGAGTCGCACCTGATCCCGCTGATTCTGGACGTGGCGCTGGGCCGGCGGCCGTCGATCCGCATCTATGGCGAGGACTACCCTACGCCGGACGGGACCTGCATCCGCGACTTCATCCACGTCTCCGATTTGGCCGACGCGCATCTGCTGGCATTGGACGCGCTGGGGACGGCCGAGAAGACGAATGGCCGGCTAATCTTCAATCTGGGCAATGGGCAGGGCTTCAGCGTCCGGGAGGTCATCGAGTCGGCCCGCCGGGTGACCGGGCACCCGATTCCGGCTGAGGTCTATCCCCGGCGCGCCGGCGACCCGGCCGTGCTGGTGGCCAGCTCAGAAAAGGCCCTTCGCGAGCTGGGGTGGAAGCCGAAGTACACGCAACTGGACGAGATCGTTCGGACGGCGTGGATCTGGCATCAGAAGCGGTACGCTTGATTGGGCGGTTTTGCGCTTTTGAGGGGCTGAGCCCGCAAAGGGGGGACTTCATGAGCCAGACGCTTCACTATAGAGGCTACGACGGCTCCGTCGAATTGAGTGCGGAGGATCGTGTTCTGCACGGGTCGCTGCTGGGGATTCGCGACGCCATTGTGTATGAAGGGGCCGATGCGGAAAGCCTGGAGTCCAATTTCCGCGCTGCCGTGGATGAGTACCTGGGCTTCTGCGCCGAGGAGGGCAAGACGCCGGACCAGCCACGCGAAGGTAGTGCCAAGTAGGACAAATTGGAGGTCCCTGGGACTGGAAAAATGGACAACGTAGCTACATTAGTAAATATAATTGTGATATTATTTTGGTGTGGAGTTCGAGTGGGATCCGGCGAAAGCCAAGACCAACCTCCGTAAGCACCGGGTGACCTTTGATTACGCCACTCGTGTCTTTCTGGACCAAAATCGTATTGAACGCCCAGATGAGGGCAATCAGGAAGGCGAGGAACGATGGCTGGTTATCGGGCGAGTCGCGGAGTTTGTGCTCGTGGTTGTTTACGCTTCCCGCTCGGATCGAATTCGGATCATTTCCGCCAGGAGGGCGGAGCGCAATGAGCTCATCGAATACTGGAATGGTCAGGTTTCGGCTTGACCCCGAGAATCCGCCGCAGATGACTCCGGAACAGATGCAGGCGCTGCGTGACTTGCGCGACGAGGATATCGACTTTAGCGACATCCCGCCCTTGACCGGCGGCGGCTGGCGGCGGGTTTCCGATTTGATTCCGGCGGAGAACAAGCAGCAGATCACTCTGCGGCTGGATGCCGATGTGATCGCGTTTTTTCGCGGGACCGGGCGGCGCTACCAAAGCCGCATCAATGCGGCATTGCGGGATTATGTCAATGCGCAGAAGAAGGCCGTTTAGAAGAGCTGACCTTTAAACAAATAGACGAGTTCGATGACCAGAATGATGACCACGGTCAGTTCCAGGAAAAATGCCCGGCTCTGGTTGAACTGGTCGACCATGAAGCGGTAGAGTTCCTCGGCGGTGTGGACTTTGCGGGTGACCAGATCCTTGTAGTCGGGCACGCCTACCTTCAATGCGGCCAGCTTGTACAGGCGCGCGGAAAACATGTCGCTGAGGAATTTGATGGCGTTATCGGCGTGCTCGGTAAGCTCCGCCACGTCGAGCAGCACCGTGTGCAGCCGGGTGGCCGAGCGGGCCAGGCGCCAGCGCGCAAAGATCCCCGTTCCTTCATCGACGAGCTTGTAGACGCGTTCCAGCTCATCGGTCAGCAGATCGTCATAGTGCCGAAACTCGAGCAACTGCGAGTTGGCGTACTCCAGCAACTGGATTGCCGTCTCCGCGCCCGAAGTCGAGTCATAGAGGAAGGCCGCGTTCCAGCCGATGACGGCAAGGTCGTTGGCATAGTAGGAAATGCGCGATTGCAGCACCTCATTGCACTCGCTCTCGGCCAATTGTCCCGTGTCTCCGCGAACCACCTGCGCGATGCGCGAGCCGTGCTGGTGAATCAGGTCCGCGACGGAGGGCGAGCCGGAAATCTCCCGGACATGAAAGATCAGGTAGTCTTCGCTGAGCCACTCCTTGTAAGGCTTGACGAGCGCGGGGGCGGCGCGCTTCAGACTGTTGCGGACAAGGTCTGTCGCCTGGGCAGCGAAGTCGACCTCCCACACCCAGCGGCTGGCCAGCCGGATCAACTTGCTCCAGCCGTCTGCAAAGGGGAGCTCAAAGATAACGCTGACCACGCCGTAATCGTAGTATTTGATCTCGCCTTGCAGGGTTTCGCCGCTTTCGAGCACCAGCGTTTCCAACGGTTCAACCACCGGCGGCCGCTGGTAGCGAACAAATTCCGGCGCCGGATGCTTGAGGCTGGGCTGCTGCACCGTGCGGGCGCGACCGAGCTCCTGCAGGCGGTCCAGGCGAATGGCTTCGGCCACGTCGAACTGCAACAGCACCAGCACCGACCCGCGCAAGATGGTTTCGGTGGCTGGGTTAGCGACATCGGGCATGATGGGATGATCTTACCGTGCAGGGGTTCATCGAACAACGAGGACAAGGGAGAGCATCGGCCTGCCGGCCGGTGTGTTGCCGGCCGGGATAGGGGGCTTCCGGCGCCGTCCATGGGCAACCGGCTGCGGTGGTCCGTGCTCTGTGACTTGCCGATTGTGTGCCCATCCCGGTAAAGTGACTCGCACGCGGAATCTCTTCGGGAACGGCCTTTCCTGGGGCGCCGCTTACAACGACGATTTTCTTCCCCAGAAGGACGTTTTCATGGCTTCCTTGCCCGTTCCCTCGATTGCCAATCAGGATATCGACTCGACACTGCGCGAAAACCGTGTGTTCCCTCCTCCGCTGGAGTTCAGCGCCAAGGCCCACATCAAGAGTCTCGACGAGTACGAGGCGCTCTACAAGCAGTCGATCGAAGATCCGGAGGGCTTCTGGGCCGGGGTGGCCAGGGACCTGCACTGGTTCAAGCCCTGGGACAAGGTGCTGGAGTGGGATCTGCCCTGGGCGAAGTGGTTTGTGGGCGGCAAGCTGAACCTGAGTTTCAATTGTGTGGATCGGCACGCGCTCGCGGGCCGGCGCGACAAGACGGCTCTGATCTGGGAGGGCGAGCCGGGAGAGATACGCCGGCTGACCTACGCCGAGCTGCACGCCGAGGTGCAGAAGTTCGCCAATGCGCTCAAAAGCCTGGGCATCAAAAAGGGCGACCGCGTGGCCGTGTACATGGGCATGACGCCGGAGTTGGCCATTGCCCTGCTGGCCTGCGCGCGCATCGGGGCCGTGCACTCGGTGATCTTTGGCGGATTCGCCGCCAACGCCATTGCCGACCGCGTGAACGACTCGGCGTGCGTGGCCATTCTTACCCAGGATTCGAGCTACCGGCGGGGAAATGAAATTCCGCTCAAGCGCACCGTGGACGAGGCCATGAACGGCTGCCACACGGTGAAGCACGTGGTGGTCTACCGGCGCACCGGCCACCCGGTGAAGATGGTGGAGGGCCGCGACCACTGGTGGCACGACCTGATGAAGGCCGCGGCGCCGGATTGCCCGGCTGAGGAGCTGGATTCGGAAGACCCGCTGTACATTCTTTATACGTCCGGGACTACAGGAAAACCCAAGGGGCTGGTGCACACTACGGGCGGCTACGCGGTGCAGACTTACCTGACCACGAAGTACGTCTTCGACCTCAGGGACGAGGACATCTTCTGGTGTACGGCCGATATCGGCTGGGTGACGGGTCATTCGTACGTGGTGTATGGGCCGCTGCAGAACGGGGCCACCGTGCTGATGTATGAAGGCGCGCCCAACTGGCCGGATTTTTCGCGTTTCTGGAAGCTCATCGACGACCACCGGGTGACGATCTTCTACACCGCGCCCACGGCGATTCGCGCCTTCATCAAGTGGGGCGACCAGCACGTGGAAAAACACAAGCTGGATTCGCTGCGGCTGCTGGGGACGGTGGGCGAGCCGATCAACCCCGAGGCGTGGATGTGGTACCGGGAGAAGATCGGCCACAACCGCTGCCCGATTGTGGATACGTGGTGGCAGACGGAGACGGGCGCGATTCTGATTGCGCCGATTCCCGGCGCGGTGGCCACCAAGCCGGGCTCGGCCACGCGGCCATTTTTCGGCATTCAGGCGGAGGTGGTCAACAAAGAGGGCCATGCGGTGCCTGCCGGGCACGGTGGGTTGCTGGTGGTGCGCAAGCCCTGGCCCTCCATGGCGCGCACCATATACGGCGATGCGGAGCGCTACCGCAAGACCTACTGGAGCGACATCGAGGGCAGCTACTTTACCGGGGACGGCGCGCGCATGGATGCGGACGGCTATTTCTGGCTGATGGGCCGGGTGGACGACGTGATCAACGTGAGCGGCCACCGGCTGGGAACCATGGAAGTGGAGTCGGCGCTGGTGGCGCACCCAAAGGTGGCCGAGGCCGCGGTGGTGGGCCGGCCGGACGAGATGAAGGGGCAGGCCATCTCAGCATTTGTGTCGCTCGAAAGCGGCAACTATCCCAGCGAACAGTTGAAGGACGAGCTGAGGAAGTGGGTTTCGAAAGAGATTGGCTCGCTGGCGCGGCCAGACGATATCCGCTTTACCGAGGCGCTGCCCAAGACGCGATCGGGCAAGATCATGCGGCGGCTGCTGAGGGAACTGGCAACACATGGGGAGATCAAGGGGGACATCACTACTCTGGAAGACTTCACGGTGATCGCGAAACTGCGCGAGGCGGAAGAAGGATAGAGCGGCTTCAGAATTCCAGGACCCTGGGGCGTTTACCGAGACCGATCCTGTTAGACCGTGGGCTTCTTCCTGCCAATTGAGGTCCGGAGTCTCCCCGGTCCCCAAGAGCGAGGGACCGGGGGCACCCTCGTGTGGTTTTTGGGGCGTCGCGTGTGGTTTTTGGGGCGTCGAGACCGAGGCCACCCGCCCAAGCTGAGAGAGGCGGAAGAGGGGTAGGAGATCTCACGCGGAGGCAAAGATGCGGCGTTTGCGTTATGGCGTGGCGACAAGCCTGGATGGGTTTATCGCCGGACCCAATGGCGAGTATGACTGGATCGTCTACGATCCCGCCATCGATTTCGCCGCCATGTTCGCCCAGTACGACACGCTGCTGATGGGGCGAAAGACGTATGAGGTCGCCAGTGAGAAGGGCAAGTCGTGGGACAGCTTTGGCCAGCGCTGGATCGTCGTGTCGACCACGCTGAAGCCGGAAGAGCACCCCGCAATCACGATTCTGAGCAGCGGCGTTCAGGAGGCGGTTGCTGCATTGAAGGCGCAGCCGGGGAAGGATATCTGGCTCTTTGGAGGCGGTGTGCTGTTTCGCAATATGCTCGATGCCGGGCTGGTAGATACAGTTGAGGTCGGGTTGATGCCGGTGATGCTGGGGAGCGGAGTTCCGCTGCTGCCGGAGGGAAAGCGACGGTCACTTCATCTGGAGGAGAGCAAGGCATTGCCGAGCGGCATTCTGATGCTGAAGTACTCCGTTGCGCCGGCCCGGCCTCGAGAGTAAGGCGCAAACGCGCTCCTCGCTGGAGGGTGTGGTGTCTCTTTGCGCAAAGAAAAGAAGAGGCGTCCGCCGCGGCGGACGCCTCTTCGCGTCAGTTGGCATGGTCTGACTTGAATGGCGGGGCCGGCTTGATGTGGCCGGCCGGGGTTGGTTCGCTCAGAACTTGTAAACGACGCCGAGCGAAGCGCGGGAATCGAATGTTCTGTGCGGCGAATAGCCGAGTTGCGACGAATTTCCGGTGAGGGAAAACGACGCGCCGATGTAGTCGCCGGAAGCGCGCAGGGAAAGATGCGGACTCAGAGTGTACTCGAGGCCTCCGCCGGGTCCGCCGGCAAAGGAGATGTTGGGGGTCTGGCTTTCCCCGCCGGTGTGTTCGCCGCCCAGCAGCAAATGCGCGAACCCGCCGACTTTTCCATAGATGTTGGCATGAATCACGGGCCCCAAGAGGACGGACTCGACCGAGGGGGTTAGAGTGCTGCCCGCTACGACAGGGCGGGAGATGGGGAACCTGTAATAGTCGCCCTCGGCGGTGACGCCAAAGTATCTGCCCCAATCGCGGGTCAGGGAGAGGTTGACGCCCTGCAAACCGTAGCGCGACAGGTTGACCTGGTTGAGGCTGGTGTAGGCGTACCCGGCGTAGACCTCGTAATGGTAGGAGGGTTCACCCCGCTCGGTGGAGCGGGTTCGAGCGTCTGGGGCAACCTGGCTGGTGGCCGCCAGGGGCAGGAGCGCGGCCGGAATCATGGCCAGAATGGAAAGCAAGAACGTCCTCTTCAACTTGAAAATCTCCTCAACACCGTGCTGTGGCTTGCTTGCCGTTGGCAGGGCTTTGCCCTTGAATCCCCTGGAAGCAGACGCCGTGACTGGAATGCGGTACCCTCATAGACTATCCTCTCCACCCCGGTTCGATGAAGTCTCCGGGTCCGTTAAGGAGTCTCTGAACAAGTCCATATGTGGAGGCCAACGTTCCCTCAGGGGCTAAAGCCCACATTCATTTTGCTCGATTTGCGGCACGACTGAAGTCGTGCCCTTTCAAGACATCGACTTATTCATAGGTTCCTTAAAAGGTCCCGGCTAACGGGTCTCGACCGGAACCGGGACGGCGAGGGTCAGGAGTTTGCCGGAACTGTCTGTTACTGTGACGGGGATTCCGCCGGGAAGATAGCGGCCGATGACCTCAGGCTGGGCCCAATCCAGCTCCCATGCGTCCTCGATGGCCACCAGGGTATATTGGCCGGGGACCACGTCGTGGAGGGAGAAGCTGCCGTCGGAGTCGGACTGGTCGCGGCGGACGAGGCCCTGAAAGGCCGCGGTGTCTTTGGGCACCAGCACCACCATGACGCCGGCCACGCCCTTGCCGTCTTTGCGGGCAAAGCCCTGGACGCGGGTGGCGGCCTCGCTGACGTCGGCCACGACCGAGAGCGGGCGATCGCGCACCGCGACCAGGTTTCCAGGGCGGGTGCGGTTGCCCACGGTGGTGGAGGCGATCGGCAACTGACGGCCGGAGCTCTCGGCCCACAGCTCCCAGTCGCCCGGCGGGACGGCGGGAAAGCTGAAAGCGCCGCGGATGCAGACCGTTTGAATGGGGTTCTGGCGGCGCGCGGCGTCGAGCGATTGGAGGGTCACGGACCCATCCCCTGCCAGCGGCTGGCCTGAGGCGGACCGCAGAGAGCCGTGGACGGAGACGGTGGGCGTGCCCACGGTGGGGTCCAAATGCTGGCTGACGCTGGCGTCCAGGTCCACGATTCTGGGCGGGTCGCCCTGCACCAGCTCATAGTGGCCGGGCGCCACGCCGGTGAATTCGGTGGTCTGGGACTGCATGGCGTCAAGAAAGCCGGCGGTCTCCGCGGAGACCACGGCGCCGAAGACGGTCTGGCGCAGCTCCGCGCGGGCAATGGAGCCGTCCTGCTTGCGGGGTGTGTCCACGGTGATATGCAGAGCGGGAACCGGGTGCAGGTTGATGTTTGCCTCCTCGCGGCTGCCACCGGCCAGGACGATGCGCGCGGCGGCAGCCTCTTCCGGCGTGGAGTCGTAGAACGTGACCGGGTAGACCACGTCGAGCGCGGCGGTTGGCTCATTGGCCGCATTGTCGCTGTCCGCGGCGCCGGCGGTCTTGTGGCGGGAACGGCTGGAGGAGCTGTGCAGCGCGTACCAGGGCTCGGCCGCGACCGCGAGCAGGTATTCTCCCGCGGCCAGATCGTCGAACTCGTAGGCGCCGGTATCGTCGGTGATGGTGGAGTCGGACTGGGCGATGCGGCTGCCCGGTTTGCCGTCATGGGACTTGAGGAAGAGCATCGCCTTGGCGCCCTCCACAGGGTCGCCGCCGTCGGTGGTGACCACCCCGTGCAGGACGGCGCCGGGCGTGAGACGGAAGATGAGGCTGGACGTCTGCTGGCCTGGGCCGGTGACGATGGCGGTGCTGAATTCGTCGTGCTCGTCGTAAAAGGCGGTGCGAAATCCGCGCTTGGAAGCGGTGAGCTGGTACTTGGCCGCGGGCAGCCGCTCCAGCGCGAAGCGCCCTTCGCCGTCGGATTCGGCGGAGGCGATGGTGTGGCTGTCTTCCTCAGCCAGCACGGCCACGGTGGCGTGCCGCACCGGCTCGCCGGTGGCGGCATTGACCACCCGCCCGGCGATGCGGTAAAGGCCGTTGGTGGGAGATGAAGTGCGGATCGATGCCTGCGGGGCGGTTTGCGGCAGTGCAGGCAGAGCCGCCATGGCCAACAGCAGGGCAAGGCCTGGCAGGCGGCTGGAACCGGGTTGGGTGGCGGAGGCCGGCATCAGTGTTCGGGGACCTCCAGCATAAGATTGCTTGTTCCGCCGGGAGAGAGCGTGACTTGCTGGCCTGGGTTGGGCAGCGCGGCCAGGACGGCGGGGTTGCGGTATTCCAGGTGGACCGGCGCGTCGAAGGTGTAGACGTGGTAGCTGCCCGGCGTGAGGCTATCGAGCGTGAGGGTCGGACCGGAGGAGGGATGGACGGTCATGGGGGGAAGGTCCTGGATGGTGTCGAAGTCTGGAACCACGTAGACGGTGTAGAACGGCTCTTCGCCGGGCAGGAACGTGGCCAGCGCTCCCGGCAAGGTGAGAGCCAGCGTTGCGCAGTCGTCGCGCAGGGTCAGATCCATGAGCGGCGGCGCGGTGGAGAGGCTCAGGGCCAGGGGATCGCGAGCCAGGTTGAGGCCCGCGGCAGTGAAGGGGCCTGCGCACAGGCTTTTGCGCGGCAGGAAGACGCTGAGCCAGTAAGAGCCGGGCTGCGCAGTCATGGTGATGGTGTCCGGCCCGTTGTCCATGGACCAGATGCTCTCGAAACTGTTTTGCGGGATGCCGTCGGCCGGGTCGATGTTGAGGTTGACGAACTCCGCGGCGCTATTGCCCGGGAAAGCGATGCCGTTGGGGTTGTCGGGGTTGTGCACGTAGCGTATACGGATCGTGGCAACTTGCGGCGGGGAGAGCTGGACGCGCAGGCCGTTGATGGCATGGCCGGCTACGGTGAACTCGGCCGATCCGGCCACGGCGTCGGTGCGGCGGATGTCTTTGCCAGAGCTGAGAAAGGAATCGCCGCCGATTCGAGGACGCTGGAACCCGCGAACCACCAACTCGTAGGTTCCATCGGGGAGATTGGCCTGCAGGCTGTGGGTGCCTTCGTCGTATTGCGCGGTGTAGGGCAGCAGATGGCCTGAGGCGTCCATGACGAGGGCTGTATAGCCACCTTGCTGGCTGGCTTTCCCGGCGCCGGACGCATCGGACTGGGAGGCGGCCAGGACGGTGACGGGGTAAAAGGGTTCAAGGGTAAGCGAGAAGTTTGCCTCGGCCTGCTGGCCGGCGGAGAGCCGGATGCGCGCCGCGCCGGCAAACTCGCGCGCGTCAGGATAAAACACGCTGGGGTAGCCGCTGCGGGCAACGTTGGCCACGCTGGCGGCGGCCACCACGCTGACCGCCGGCTCACTCTCCAGGGCGGGTTGCGTGTAGAGGGCGTAGACGCCGTCGGGAAGGCCGCCAAAGCGGTAGGCTCCGTCGCCGTTGGTCCTGGTTGCGGTCACTTGCGCCCACACGGCGCGGCCGGAGCGGACCACCTGTTTCAGCAGGTTCACGGTAATGCCGTCGGCGGGGTCGCCGGTGGATAGTGCGATGTGGCCGCGAATCGCGCAGTTGGGCGCCAGCGCGAAGGCCAGTTCCGGCATCTGTGCCGCCACCAGCACACTGTGCGCCGGGCCGTCGGCCTGCAAGCTGGGCTCTTCGGCGGCATACGGGCGATCGCGAAAGCCGGGTTTGACGACACGGAAGATCTGGGGGCCCGCGGGCACGCCGGGAATCTCAAAATGGCCTTCACCGTTGGTCAGCGCGCCGGTGTCGGCGTCGCCCTCAATCCGCACCAGGGCGCGGGCAAGCGGTTCGCCGGTGGCCCCGTTGCGGACCACGCCGTGCACGGTCACGCGCGCCGTGTCGGAGACGGTTGCGGGTTGGTCCGGCGGTTGGGCTGTGTACAGGCCGCCCTGCACCTGGGCCGCAACCAACGCGGGGGCGAACAGGAGGACGGCAGACCGCAAGCCTGCAATGAAAAAGGGTCGCATCGCTCGCCGCGGACTGCCTTCCGGTGAGCTCTGTTTCCCGCCCGCGCGATCATGGGTTGTCCGAGGGTCCACTCACCATTTTGACCGTTCGCGGCCGGGAAGGGAATCGGGGCGGCGAAGAAAACTCGCGGGGTCCTCAAGCTTCCGTTCCCCCGGAACTGCGCCGTGCGGCTCACTTCTCTTCGAGATACCAGGGGATGTTGATCACTATGATGCGGCGCTTGCCGCGCATCAAGAGGATCACTTTGAGCATGTCGGCGCGGCGGTTGTGAAGCAGGTTCTCCCACCAGTGGCGCACCACCAGCTCCGGCACCAGCACGCAGATCTTGTGGAAGCTGGACTCGCGCTCCGCCTTGAGGATGTAATCGATCACCGGCGTCAGGACGTAGCGGAAGGGCGATTGCAGAATCTCAAGCCTGGGAACGCACTTGCCGGCCTGGCGCAGCGGCGCGGCTATATCGCGCTCCCAATCTTTGCAGATTTCGTCGGGCTCCTCGGTGGTCTGCACGTGCAGGCAGCGGATGTCGCTGGACATGGAGAGCGCGAAGGAGAGCGCTTTTTCCGAGATGCGGCTCCAGCGGTCGATGGGGAGCACCACGATGGGCTGGGTGACTTCGGCGGGGACGATAGGCCGGTCGAGATCGATTTCATGGGCGACACGGACATAGTGGCGCTTGACTTTGAGCATGAAGGCGATTATGACCGCAACCAGCAGCGCGGTGATCCAGGCGCCGTCAACAAACTTGGCCACCAGGACCACCACGGTGGTGATGCCCGTGGCCACGGCGCCCAGGCCGTTGACAAACATATGCAGCGGAGCGTTGCCCCGGCGCTTCCAGTGCATCACCATGCCGGCCTGGGAGAGGGTGAAGGCCATGAATGCGCCGATGGCGAAGAGGGGAATGAGCCGGTCGGTGACGCCGCCGAAGACGATCAGCAGCAGCGCGGTGAGCGCCACCAGGACATAGATGCCCCAGGAGTAGAGCAGGCGGCGGCCGCGCAGGAGAAAGACGCGGGGCATGTAGTCGTCGAGGGCGATGGCGCGGGTGAGGCGGGGAAAATCGGCAAAGGCGGTGTTGGCCGAGAGCGCCAGCACCAGCAGCACCGAGGCGATGGTGAGGTAGTAGAACCAGCCGTGGCCCATCACAGCGCGGGTGAGCATGGAGAGCACGCTCTCATAGCCGGGACTGCCGGGGTCGGTGGCGGCGATGCCGTAGGCGCGGCACAACAGCGCGATACCGGCCAGCAGCGTGGCCAGCAGAACGATGATGATGGTGAGCGTGATCTTGGCGTTCCTGCGCGTGTCGTCGCGGAAGGCCATTACGCCGTTGCTCACCGCTTCCACGCCGGTCATGGCGGTGCAGCCGGAGGAGAAGACCTTGGCGATGAGCCACCAACTGACCAGGGCGATAGGCGCGGGGATGGCGTGCAGCGGGGTGACCGGGTGGGGATGGCCGCCCGAGTGCAGCACCTGCCAGGCGCCGACGCCGATCACGATCAAAAGCGTTGCGGTGAACAGGTAGGTGGGAATCATGAACACCACGCCGGTGTCGTGGACGCCGCGCATGTTCACGAGGGTCAGGATGAGCAGCACCGCGAGGCACAGTTCGAGCGTGTAGGGTTGCAGGCCGGGGGCGGCGGAGATGAGCGCGCCGACGCCGGCCGAGATGCCCACGGCGGCGGTGAGGATGTAGTCGATCATCAGTGCGGCCGCGGCCAGCAGGCCCGCGCCCTCGCCCAGGTTCTGCGAGGCCACGGTATAGGAGCCGCCGCCCTGCGGATAGGCGTCGATGGTCTGCCGGTAGCTGAAGTAGACGATGGTCAGCAGGGCCACGATGGCCGCGCTCACCGGGACGATGTAGTGCACGCCCATCAGGCCCAGGGGGATGAGCAGCGTGAGCGCCGCCTCAGGGCCGTAGGCGGCGGAGCTGAGAGCGTCCAGGCCGAAGACGGGAATGCCGGCGACGGGGCCGATGTGCTCGGCGCGCTCCTCGCTGGTGGCGAGCGGGCGGCCGAAGAGGAGGGTCATTGCGCGTGAGGAGATTGCCATGTGTGGTTTTCCGGCGGCCGTGAAGTGGGGAGGGAAAAGCCGACGAAGGAATTGTCTCATGGAGAGGACAAGGCCCCGTGGACGGGTTGCGGCCGGACCGGTTTTGACCAGGCCGCGCAAGGGGCGCGCTATCGGCAATCTATCGGCAAAATAACGGCAGTTTGTCGGCATAGGAGCTTGCCGCCGAAGGGATCAGCGCGCTGAAGGTCGCTCTCCGGGTGGCGCCAGAGAGCCGGTAGACAGGATGCAGAATTCTGCCGAGGGCGCTGTCTCATGGCGCAGCAGCGGGTGGGCGTCGGCCGGATGCCAGGAGCCGGAGCTTGGTTGGGTTGGCGGTGTTCGCAATCAATACGCACACAATTGACTCTTAGTCTCTCTTTCTGTACGATTTGAATGTGTCACCGAGGGGAGCGTTATGCCCAGAGTAGCGGTCGAAGACAATAACCGGATGTCGCTGCGGATTCGGGGCGAGGAAAAGGCGCTGCTGCTGCGGGCGGTGGCGCTGAAACACACCGATTTGACAGATTTTGTTGTTCGGCACGCCCTGCTTGCTGCCAAGGACGTCATCGCGGAAGCCGAGCAGGTGCAGCTCTCGGCAAGGGACAGTCTGCGGGTTCTGGACCTGCTGGAGAATCCACCGCAGCCAAATGCAAGACTGATTGCCGCCGCCAAGGCACTTCCTGCACATTCATGAGCGTCACGGCCTGGCACGAAGAGCCGATCGGCAAGCACCACGACCGGGAGACCTTCGACTGCGGTGAAGAAGCTCTGAATGAATTCCTGCGCCGTTACGCCCGCAAGAGCCACGAGTTGGGCGGCGCGAAGACCTTCCTCGCGATCGACGACAGGGACAACAAAGCCATACTTGGCTTTTACAGCCTGAGTCCGGCCTCCGTTGCCTATAGCCATACGCCAGAGGTCGTGAAGCGCGGGCTGGCGCGGTACGACGTTCCGGCATTCCGGTTGGCGCGCCTGGCCGTGGATCGCCGGGTACAAGGGAAGGGTCTTGGCGGCCAGCTTCTGCTGGCGGCGGGGAGACGTTGCCTGCTGGCCTCGACGGAGGTCGGCGGCGTCGCGCTTCTCATCGATGCCAAGAATGAACGGGTGGCGCGATGGTATGCCGGCTATGGAGCTGTTCCCATGCTGAATGCGCCTTTAACGCTGTTGCTGCCGCTGAAAACCATCGAGGCGGCTTTGAGAGCCTGGGGGAAGTACTGATTCTCCTGGATCGGTGGCATGGCTGCGCTCATTGGGTGGTGATCGCAACCATTCGTTTCCGCTACCGTGCGTTGGGCGCTGCGGCGGGCAGGGTGAAGAGGAAGCGGCTGCCTTTTCCGGGGATGCTTTCGGCCCAGAGGCGGCCGCCGTGCTGCTCGACGATGCTGCGGCAGAGCGCCAGGCCGAGGCCGGTGCCGCCGAGGGCGCGGGAGTCGGAGGCGTCGCCCTGCTGGAAGCGGTCGAAGATGTGTTCGAGCTTTTCGAGGGCGATGCCGCGGCCCTCGTCCTCGACGATGAAGCAGACCTGGTGCGCGCCAGAGGGGCCGGATGCGGAGGTACCTTCACCAGAGGGCTCCGCGACCAGGCGAATAGTGGTCTCAGGGGGCGAGAACTTGATGGCATTGGCGACCAGTTCGTTGAGCACTTGCACGATGCGCTCTTCGTCGGCCAGGACCTGGACGGGCGGAGCTTCAACGCGCACCGTGATGTGTACCTGGCTGGCCGCGGAGTAGGCCACGCCGGCGGCGCGGCGCAGCAGGCCGATGGCCTCCACCGGCCGGCGATCGAGCAGCAGCTTTCCCTTTTCCACGCGGTCGAAGTCCAGAATGTCGTTGACCAGGCGAATAAGCCGGTCGCAGTTGCCGATGGCTATCTCCAACATCCGGCGCTGCTTGTCCGGACGCTTGTCGAGCGTGCCGGAGGAGACCAGCCCGAGGGAAGCGCGCAGCGCGGTGAGCGGGGTGCGCAGTTCGTGGCTCACCGTGGAGATGAACTCGTCTTTCATCTTCTCCAGGCGGCGGCGCTCTGAGACGTCCTGGAAGGCGACAACCATGCCGGAGACGCGGCCGTCTTCGAGGAGCGGGTTGGCGCTGTATTCGACCGGAAACGCGGAGCCGTCCTGTCGCCAGAAAACCTCATCTCTCATGCGGATGGACTCGCAGCGGCGCAGAGCCTGGAGGATGGGGCTGGTGGACCTGGAGTAGGGGGTGCCGTCGGCGTGGCTGTGGTGGATGACCTCATGCAGGTCGTGGCCGGTCAACTGCTCGGGGGTGTAGCCCAGCGCGCGCGCGGCGGCCTGGTTGATGAAGGTGAGCCTGCCTTCCAGGTCGATGCCGTAGATACCGTCGCCCACCGACTCGAGGATCAGCTCGCGCTGGTGGGTGGCCATGTGCAGCGCCTGCTCGGCCTCGTGCTGCTCGGTCACGTCGATGCCGTGGTTGAGCACGAATGGACGCTCGCCGGGCAGCTCCAAGCGGCGGCTGCGGAAGGCGATGCGGCGATAGACGCCGTCGCTGCGGCGCAGCGGCAAGGCGCCTTGCCACTCGTCTTTGGTCTCCAGGGTGCGCAGGCAATCCTTGAAGGTGGCCTCGCCGGCGGGATCGAGGAACGAAGTCAGGGAGCGCCCGGACAGGTCTTCGACCCGGTAACCGAGAGTCTCGGCAGTGTAGGCATTCAGCGAAGTGAGCCGGCCCTCCAAGGTGCAGGTGAAGAGGAAGCCGAGGCTGTTCTCCACCACCTGCTTGTAACGCGTTTCGCTGACCAGCAGGTTCAATTCCGCCTGGCGCTGGCCGGTTATGTCCTGGCCGCTGACGATCAGGTACTGGATGACGCCATCAGGTCCGGGCAACGGCCGCAGGGTCCAACTGACGCGCCGAGTCTCTCCGCTGCGCGTCCGCCAGGCGGTCTCGTGCGGGCCGGAGACCTGTCCGGCCGCGGCATCGCGCAGCCTGGCCGCGGCCCAGGCCCGGTAATCGGCCTCCAGAACCAGCTCGACAAACTGATAGCCCACCGCGTCGGCCAGAGTCAGGCCGGTCAATTGCATGAAGGGGTAATTCAGCTGCACCATCCGCCCGGCTCTATCCAGGAGGGCAGCGAGGAAGGGAATCGAGTCCAGCGCGGCAGTCACGAAGAGCCGTTCATTGGACAGCGCGCGCTCGGCCTGTTGCTGAGCCCGCAGGGCCCGCTCCTGGGAGGCCACGCGGGTGTACAGTTCCAGCCGCGTTACCACCTGACGTCCCAGAACCTCAAGGAGGTTGATGTGCTCCTGGCTGAACCGGCCCGCCTCCCGCGCCAGGACCGCCAGTGTGCCGACGACATGGCGGCCGGCGGTCAGCAGCGGTACTCCTGCGTAGGAGCGGCAAGCGCTTGCGCCGATCAGCGGAATCCCTGTGGGAGGAAAGCGCGCGTCCTGTCCGGCATCGCGGATCAGCAGAGGCTGACCCTTCTCCAGCATCCACTGGCAGGCGGTTGACGAACGCGGCTGCTCGGGCGCCTTGAATCCAAACTGCGATTTAAACCACAGGCGGTCCAAGTTCATGGAGGCGATGTAGGCGTAATCCGCGTTGCAAAATTGGGCCGCAAGCTCAGTCAACTCGTCCAGCGCCGGGTCCGGGTTGCGATCAAAGATATCGAATTCTGACCGCGAAGCCATTCCCTGGTGTTCCTCTGGATGTTGGCCGTGGATAGCAAACATAGGATTAAGATACACAGACCCAGCATCAGTATCAGGCAAAATCGTGGAAATTAACTCTGACACAAAGATGGTAGTTACGGCCCCGATGAATTACGACCTAAGTAATACGATCATCTAGCCGAAAATCCGCGTAAGTGTTACTGAGGATGGGGAATTGTCTCCTGTTATTGCGTTACCAAGGATGATTACCACCGCGAGAGGCCTGGGAATCCAATGCGCAACGGGGTGGCGAGTTGCACGCGGAGAAAAGCGGGCTGTTGGCGCTTCTTCTCAGTTGCCGGGAGGCAGTTTGCAGCAGTCGCCCGCCGCGGCGGGCTCGTTGCTTCCGGCGTCCAGAACCACCTTCCAGGCGCCGTCCGGCTGCTTGCGCCAGATGGTGATGTAGCGGCCGCTGATGGTGACGGGATTGCCGTTGGCGTCCTTGCTGTGCCCTTCAAAGTGGCCCCAGGTGTAGCCGATGTCGCCGGAGGGTCCCAGGGTGGCGTCGGTGGGGGTCCAGGTGAGCTGATAATCCGCGGGAGACCAGTTTGCGGATCTGGCGATGGCTACCCGGCCCACCAGCGGCGCCGCGCCGTTGCCCAGGGCCACGCCGTCCTCGGCAAACCACTCCGCAAAAGCCTTGCCGCCGCGTTCGAGCACGTCCTTGGCAAAGCGCGCCTCGAGGTCGTAGAGCAGCATTTTGCCCGGCTTCACGGTGGGGTCGGAGAACGGGTTGGGTGCGGCTGAGGCCGCGCTGCCGGGCTCCGGCAACTGCCCGTGGACGAGGGTTGGCGTTCCCAGCCCCAGCGCCAATAATCCCATCAAAATCGCCTTTGCAATGCTGCGCACGTTCCCATCCTCCTGATGCACTCTTCATCGCCATCCTACAATGCCGGCTCCCTGGCCGCGCGGGGTGGTGGGAGGTGGGGGCGAAATCCGGCTTCCGTGCCAGACGGGCGCGGTTCAATTGCGTCGAAAGATTCGAGCCCAGCGATGGTCCGGGTTGGTATACTTGAGCGGGTCCCGTTGGCGCAGCTTGCGGTCAACGGCGGTGAGGGCAGCCCGCCGTATGAGGGGGCTTTTTTTCTTGGAGCCCCGGCCCAATTCCGGGGGAAGGAAGAGCATGGGAACACTGCTGGAATCGATCCACTCGCCCGCCGACCTGAAGCGTCTGAACTATGCGCAGATGGCTGAGCTGGCGGAGGAGATCCGCGCATTCCTGATCCAGACGCTATCAAAGACCGGCGGCCACCTGGGCCCGAACCTGGGGGTGGTGGAGCTGACGCTGGCCCTGCACACGGTCTTCAACACTCCCGAGGACAAGCTGCTGTTCGACGTCAGCCACCAGGCTTACGTCCACAAGATTCTTACCGGGCGGCTGGACCGCATGGAAACGATCCGCCAGCCGGGCGGACTGAACGGCTTCATGCTGCGCACCGAGAGCGCGCACGATTGTTATGGAGCCGGTCACGCCGGGACCGCGCTTTCGGCGGCCCTGGGGATGGCCGTGGCCCGCGACCTGGCCGGCGGCACGGAGAACGTGATCGCCGTGGCCGGCGACGGGGCCTTCACCAATGGAATCTCGTTCGAGGCGCTGAACAACATCGCGGGGCAGACGCGGCGCATGATCATCGTGCTCAACGACAACGAGTGGTCCATCGACCGCAACGTGGGCGCCATTGCCCGCTACTTCCACCGCATCGTCACCA
Source organism: Occallatibacter sp. (assembly GCA_049509995.1). GTDB lineage: Bacteria > Acidobacteriota > Terriglobia > Terriglobales > Acidobacteriaceae > Telmatobacter. Next base: position 27,080 of record JBEKZJ010000057.1, read on the forward strand.
ACGAGCACTACAAGAACCTGCACGACTCGGCCCGCCGCATCGTGCAGAAGCTGGGCGGCAAGACCGCGTTGGAAGTGGTGCGCCGCGCCGAAGAGGCTGCCAAGAGCATGCTCTGGCCCTCGATCCTGTTCGAGGAGTTTGGCCTGGAGTATTTTGGGCCCATCGACGGGCACAATCTGCCCCTGTTGGTGGAATCGTTCAGGTTTCTCAAGGCCGCCGACCACCCGGTGCTGCTGCACGTGCTGACGCAGAAGGGCCGCGGTTTTCAACCCGCGCTGGACGGGCAAAAGAAGTTCCACGGCCTGGGGCCTTACGATCCCGAGACGGGCGAGACCAAGCCCGCCGGCCAGCTTACCTACGCCGAGGTCTTCGCCAATACGCTGGTGGAGCTGGCCAACCACGACGAGCACATTGTGGCCATCACGGCCGCCATGCCCAACGGGACCGGGCTCGATCTGTTCCGGCCCCACCACCCCAAGCGCTATTTCGATGTGGGCATCGCCGAGGAACACGCGGTGGTGTTTGCCGCCGGCATGGCCACGCGCGGCTACCGGCCGTTCTGCGCTATCTACTCGACCTTCCTGCAGCGGGCCTTCGATCCCATCGTGCACGACGTGTGCCTGCAAAAGCTCCCCGTCGTTTTCTGCATGGACCGCGCCGGTCTGTCCGGCGACGACGGTCCCACGCATCACGGGCTGTTCGACATCAGCTACCTGCGCGGCATTCCGGAGATCGTGCTGATGGCTCCCAAGGACGAAGACGAGCTGGCCGACATGATGAAGACCGCCGTCGAGCTTCCCGGACCCAGCGCCATCCGCTATCCGCGCGGCGTGGGGACCGGCGTGGAGCGCAAGGCCGAGCCGCAGGCGATTGCCGTGGGCAAGGCCGAGGTGCTCGAGGACGGGTCCGACGTGGCCATTCTGGGATTGGGGCCGATGATCACCCTGGCGCGGGAGCTGGCCGAGCGCCTGGAGCGCGACGGCTACTCGGCCGCGGTCATCAATCCCCGCTTCGTCAAGCCGCTGGACAAGGAGATGCTCGGGGAGTATTCCCGGCGCGTGGCCGCCTTTGTCACCTTTGAGGATCACGTGAAGATGGGAGGGTTCGGCACGGCGGTGATCGAGGCCCTTGAGGAGATGGGCAGCGCGGTCCCGGTGGTGCGCATCGGCTGGCCCGACCATTTCATCGAGCACGGCAAGGTGAACGATCTGCGCGCCAAGTACGGCCTGACCGTGGACGAGGCGCAGGCCCAGGTGCTGCCGCTGCTGGCGCGCCGGCAGCGGGCCACGCTGGTGGCCGGCTAGAAGAGGCTTACACTCCGGCGGCAGATGCGGAGGGAGCCCGTTTCTTATTGTTGTTCACCTGGACGAGCTGCGAACGCGGGTTACTTTTCCCGTGGGAAAAGCAGACCCGCGCAGCGCCTGCATTGAAGAAACGGGCCGGCCAGTCAGCTCCGGTTGTTACCTCGGGGTAATTCGTTTGATCGATTTTCCCAATTCGCTGTGCGACAATCCACAAAAGACCAGTATATCTATGCGATGGTTTCGAATCCTCGCGGCGGGTTTGTGGGCAGCGGCTCTGGCCGGTGCGCCGGCCTGGCCGCAGACACAGCCCGCAACCGCTCCCAAGGTCCTCGGCTCGACGCCGCTGGTGCTTGCCGGCGGCACGGTTGTGGACGTCAGCGACTGGGGCCACTCGGCACGAGACCTGCCGGATGCGATCGTGGTGGTGCGCGACGGGCGCATCGCCGACGTGGGCGCCCGCGGGGCCGTTTCCATCCCCAAAGGGGCGCAGGAGATCGACTGCACGGGCAAGTACCTGATCCCAGGCCTGGTGGACGGCTTTGCCGGCATGAACTCGCAGGGCCAGGCCAAGGCCAATCTCTACATGGGCGTGACCACGGTGGTGGCGGCGAGCGACTACCGGCGCGGATTCATCGATTTTGCCGCCAGTCCCGGCCCGCATCTTTACCTTGTTGACTCGATCGGCACGACCGACAACTGGAGCCTTCTGGCCAAGCGTCCGGGGTGGGCCCTGAAGCTCAGGGAGGGCGCGCATCCGGCCGAGTTGAGCCCCGATGATACAGTTTTGCAGCTTACCGACACCGCCCGGCTGGGGACGCGCGTGCTCCTGCTGCGGCGTAACCTGACCGCGGCCAATACGCAGTGGATCATTGCCCGCGCCCACCAGATGGGGCTGGTCACCTATGGGGAGTTCGTTTCCACGCCCTACCAGGTAGGCATCGATGCGGGCGTGGATGTGTTGCTGCACATGGGCCGCTATGAGCTGGGCGTGATTCCCGATGAGGTGCAGCGGCCACTGGTGGAGGACTCTGCGGGTGCGGCCGCAAATACGGCCTACGACTACGCGGAACGGCTGCCGCCTACCGATCAGCACCTGCGCGCCTACGCCAAGTTTTTGGCCACGCACCGTTCCGCGCTGATGCCCACCTTCAGCACCTATTTTCTGCAACTGCCGGGGCATCGGAACCTGTGGAAGGAGCCGGCCGCCGCGCTGCTTGATCCGGCCCACCTGTTCGATCCGCCGGATCGCGCCACCGGTGAGCTGGTGTACCCGCTCTCGCCCTGGACCCGCCACTTGCCCGCGGTTGGGCAGCGCTACATGGAAGAAGGCCAGCGCAAGAAGGCCGAACAGTCCGCCATGCGGCTGTGGCGCATCAACGAAACCATCTTTTCCGCCTTTCCGCACTACCTGGCGGCCTCGGGCGCGCCAGTTCGGGGCTCGATGCCCGGCATCGGCCTGCACACCGAGCTGGAGATGCTGGTGCGGCTGGGGCTCTCCGCGCGCGAGGCGCTGGCCGCGGCCACCAACAACTACGCGCTCCAGCTTGGCTGGAACGAACTGGGGCAGATTACCCCCGGCCGCCGCGCCGACATTCTGGTGGTGGATGGCGATCCCACGGCCAACATCTGGAACGCGCGCCGCATCTCCGGGCTGATCATGGACGGCAATGTGCTGGACCGGGAGGGGCTCTTGAACCCCAGGAAATGATTGCGCGGCATCACGCTCGTTTGGCTGCCTGCCGGGCCGCGACGGCAAGAATCTCCGGCAGACGCTGTTGCCGGTAGGCGAAGGATTGGGCCAGCTTGCGCCGCACCAACTGCGGCGGCCACCGTTGCGGGAGCCGCGATTGGGAGAACCAGCCGGCATCGTTTAACGTATCGATAGGAGCCCGCTTGTGATTGGGCGCCGCAAGGCAGAGGAAATCATCGACTCCGAATCGAAAAGCTCGAACCCGGATCCTGGTCCGCTAACGGGTCCGCGCCAGGGCCACAACCGGTGGCTGGTTCTCATTGCGCTCTTCAAGCTGGCCCAGGCGCTGCTATTTATCGCCATCGGCGTGGGAGCGTTGCGCCTGGTGCACAAGGACATCGGCGATATGCTGGCGCGACTGGCCCACCACCTGCGCTTCAGCCCAGAGTCGCGCTTCGTCGACTTCGTCCTGGACAGGGCCTCGATCGTCAATGACCGGCTGCTGCGCAGGATCAGCGCGGCCGTCTTCTCGTATGCCGCGCTGGGAATGGTGGAGGGAATCGGCCTGTATCTGGAGAAGGCCTGGGCCGAGTACCTGACGCTGGGAATTACCGCTTCTTTCCTGCCCTGGGAGATCTTCGAGGTAATCCGCAGACATACGCCGATCCGGGCGGGCCTGCTGGTAGTCAACGCGCTGGTTTTTCTTTACCTGCTGAAGCTGGTGGTAGAGCGCGGGAGACAGGTGCAGAAACCCGAAATTGTGTAAGCTGCACGGCTGGAATCGGCCACAGCGCAGTCAGGGTTCCCGGCGAGTGATCGGGCGGAAGGCGCCCGTTTTCGCTTTTTGTTCACCTATCATGCCCCGCCGGTCCTGTCCAGTAGTGGAACCAAAGCGGTAAACACTACATCTTGTGGTGGTCGGAGTTTTTTAATCTATTAGACGAATTTCCCACACTTACCCTCAAACTCCCTTGCTTTAGCGCGTTTTTTTCCTTTGCGTGGGCGGGAAACGGCTGTACTATCGCTCATGTGGGGCCAAGTGGAGTCAAGTGGTACAAAGTGGAAGCCGGAGAAGTTCAGCAAAATCCAAATCCACCAGAGTCGCTGAACCGATCCGAAGCAATTCTACTCCCATTTCAATCTCTCCACGGGGCTTCCGGGGCGCCAAAACGGCCGGGGAATCAGCCTGGCTAACGGGGACAGGGAAGTTCAGGGCAGAGAACCAGCCGTGGCACGAAATCTGGAATCAGCCGCGGGCAGGCAAGGGGCAAGACGGTGTTTCGCGGAAACCATCCGGCGAAGGTCGATGAGAAGGGGAGACTGAAGGTCCCGTCTGCGTTCAAGCAGTTGCTGGATGCGGCCAACGTCACCCAGTTCTACATCACCTCGACGGATGGAAAGAGCGCCCAGGTGTGGCCGTTGCCGGAGTGGGAGAGGCAGGAAAAGCTGCTGGCGGAATACAGCACCATGGACGACGCGGTGGAAAAGTACCTGAACCTGACCAGCTACTACGGCCAGCAGGTGGAGATTGACAGCCAGGCGCGGGTGCTGCTGCCACAGATTCTGCGCGAAAAGGCCAGGCTCAACGCGGAAGTTTCGGTATTCGGGAAGCTGATCTATCTGGAAGTTCAAAACGAGAAGGAATTCGAACAGCGTCTGCCGGCCTTCGAAATGACGCCGGAGGAGCGCAAGTCGGTGGCGGCGATTACCCGCCGGAATGGTTGAACCGCAAGACCCCCCAGGGGGAGCGCATGACGAAGCCGACTGAACGCCATGTGCCAGTTCTTTTCGAGGAAGCGATTGGTTTTCTCCGGGTGCGCGCAGGCGGAACGTATGTGGACTGCACGCTGGGGTTGGCAGGGCACGCCGAGGGGATAGCGAGGCTGCTGGGGCCTGCGGGTCGCCTGATCGGATTTGACCGGGACTCCGAGGCGCTCGCTCTTGCCAAGACCAGGCTGGACCGGGTTTGCGAAGAGCTGGGCAGCCAGGCGCCGCAGGTGACCCTGGTGGGCGAGGCCTTCAGTTCCATTGAGCAGCACGTAAAGCCGGCATCGGTGGATGGTTTGCTGGCCGACTTTGGGGTCAGCAGCCTGCAGTTCGACGAGGCGCACAGGGGATTCAGTTTTCAGGCGGATGGACCGTTGGATATGCGCATGGATACGCGCCGGGGGCCAACCGCCGCACAGGTGGTAAACGAGGCGAGCGAGCGCGAGCTGGCAAACCTCATTTACGAATACGGAGAGGATAGGAGGTCGCGGAGAATCGCCAGAGCCATTGTTCGCGGGCGGCCGCTGACGACGACCGGGGAACTTGCCCGAATCGTCGCCGCAACCGCCCCGACAATGAAAAGCGAGCGCATTCATCCGGCGACCAGAACTTTTCAAGCTCTCCGTATCTACGTAAATCGCGAGCTGGACGAGATTCGGGCGTTGCTGGAGGCCGCACCCAGGTTGCTCAAGCCCTCCGCAAGGCTGGCCGTCATCAGCTTTCATTCGCTGGAAGATCGCATCGCAAAGGACAGTCTGCGGGAAGGCGCGCAGAAGGGAATCTGGGAGATTCTGACCAGGAAGCCGGTCACGGCCGGCGAAGAAGAGATGGAGCGCAACCCCCGTTCGCGGAGCGCGAAGCTGAGGGCGGCGGAGAGAACAGCTACTAGCTACTAGCTACTAGCTACTAGCTTTGAAGCGGGGCAACGAGGCTTTTGGCGAACGGCTGGCAGTTATATCGGGAAGGTGAAAAGAGCAAGCTTCAAGCGGGTTGAGCTAGAAGCTAGAAGCTAGAAGTTAGAAGCTAGCAGCTCGGGAGGTTAACCATGGCGGCATGCGCGACAACATATTTTGAAGCCGGCCGCGGGCTGGGCGCTCGGGACCGGGAGCGGAACGCGGAGCTGATGGCTCAGCAGCCACGGCGCAGGCGGGGCGTGCGCACGCCGGAGTTCTACTTTGCCAGGCACTTTGACAATTCGCGGCTGGTGAAGGCGCCGGACCCGGTGCGGGTGCGCGAGATGCGCGTGTTTACCGCGGCGATCGCGGTGCTGTTCTCGCTGGTGATGATCTATGGCTTGCAGCACTTCTATGCCATCGAGGGCGGTTACCGTGTGGAGTCGGAGAAGCAGACAGTGGACCAATTGCGCGAGGAGAACCGCCAGTTGCGGCTGACCGAGGCGCAACTTACGCAGCCGGGCCGGATCGACCAGATGGCCCGCCAACTGGGTCTTGCGGAACCACAGCCGGGCCAGGTGATTCATCCCAATGCCCGTCCCGACGCCGCTACTCCAGCCATTGCCCAGGTAACTCCCCCAACGCAGGCCGCACAATAGGCAGAAGGACAGCTGCTAGCCGCCAGCTTCCAGCTATCAGCTTTATAGCGCAAGCAATGAGAGTCAGGGCTTCCATAGGCAGTTTTATAAGTCAGGACAGAAGGCGATTGGCAAGCTGGATGCGACTTGGAGTTAGGAGTTAGGAGCCAGAAGTTATGAGTTAGAAGTTACAAGCTGGAAGCTAGCATCTAGCATCCAGCAAGTGGACGCGGAGCAGTTCAAGTCTCGGAGCAATCCCCCATGCAGGCAGCCCTTCAAGCCAACCGGAACCGCACCAAGGCGGCGCGGGCCATCCCTCCTCTCAAGCGGGCGCGCTTCTGGCTGATCTGCCTGTTCTTTCTGGTGTGGGCGGTGGCGATTGGCGGCCGCCTGTTCTGGCTGCAGGTGGTGCGCCACCAGGAGTTCGTGGAGCGCGCCCAGAAGCAGCAGCAGCGCACCTTTGAGGTAGCTCCCCGCCGCGGCGTGCTCTACGACCGCAACCTGCACGAGCTGGCCATGACCGTGCAGGCGGACTCCTTCTACGCCGTGCCCACCGAGATCGACGACAAGCAGACGGCGGCGCACGCGCTGGCCGCGCTGGTGCACACCGACCCCGACGATGCACTGACCACCGAGGAGCAGATTGCCGAACGGCTGGCCAACGGACACGCCTTTGCGTGGGTGGCGCGGAGGGTCACGCCCGAGGTTGCCTCGCGCGTCAAGGGGCTTCCGATCAAGGGAATCTACTCCCAGAAGGAGTTTCAGCGCTTTTATCCGGACAACGAGATCGCGGCGCAGGTGCTGGGCTATGTGGGCGCGGACGATAACGGGCTGGGCGGCCTGGAGCAGAAATACGAGCCGCAATTGCACGGCGCTCCGGGCCGCATGTACACGGCCATGGATGCGCGGCGCAAGGTATTGGGATCCAGCGAGGCCGAGCCGGAGCCGGGCCAGAATATGGTCCTGACCGTCGACGAGAACATCCAGTTCCTGGCCGAGCGGGCGCTGGACCACGCCATGGAGCGGACCCAGGCGGCCAACGGCACGGTGGTGGTGCAGGACGTGCATACGGGCCAGATTCTGGCGCTGGCCATCCGCCCCACGTTCAATCCCAACCTGGCCCGGAAAACCACGCCGGGCCTGTTGCGCAACCACGCCGTGAGCGACGTCTACGAGCCGGGCTCGGTGTTCAAGCTGGTCACCTATTCGGCGGCGCTGGAGCAGAAGGTTGCTTCGCCGGACGACAAGATCGACTGCCAGGGCGGGCAAATCACGCTGGCCGGGCGTGTCATCCACGACGATAAGTCGGACCACTATGGGGTCATCACGGTGCATGAGGCGCTGGAGCATTCGAGCGACGTGGCCGCCGTCAAACTGGCGCTGAAGGTTGGCCCGGATCACTTTTACCAATTCATACGCGATTTCGGCTTTGGCAGCCGCACCGGCACGGAACTGCCCGGCGAGACGCGCGGTCTGCTGCAACCGGTAAAGAGGTGGGGTGCGACGTCGATCGGGTCGATCGCCATCGGGCAGGAAGTAGGCGTGACGCCGCTGCAACTTGTGTCGATGGTTTCCACCATTGCCAACGGAGGCATTTACCTGCCGCCGCACGTGCTGATGCCGGGCCAGGTGGGCGCCGGCGCCAACGGCCAGCACGGGGCAGGCCCGTTGCAACCGGAGCCATTCAAGCCGGGAGCCGACCTGCCCAATCCGATGCCGGCGGGCGCGCATCGCGTTCTCTCCACGCTGACCGCGGCCGAGATGCGCAAGATGATGGAGGGCGTGGTGCTCTACGGCACCGGCAGGCAGGCGCAGCTCAACGGCTATTCCTCGGGCGGCAAGACCGGCACCGCGCAGAAGATCGATCCGGTCACGCGCACCTACTCGAGGACCATGCACGTGGCCTCGTTTGCCGGCATCGCGCCGGTGAACAATCCGGTCATCGCGGTGGCCGTGGTGATGGACAATCCCAAGGGAGCCTACTACGGCGCCAGCGTCTCGGCGCCGGTGTTTGCCGAGGTGGCACAGCAGGTGCTCGAGTATCTGGGCGTGCCGCACGATATCGAAGTCCACGCGCCGCGCGTCAAGTCCCAGGCCGATGCGCTGGTTGCGGAAGACGACGCGCACGCGCAGGGCGACGACATCAATACTCTGTTTGCCGCCATCAACGATCTGCCCAGCGACGATCCGTTGCGCGCGGGGTCAGACCAAACGGGGAGCGCCGGCCAGGCGGCCACAGAGCCCGCGCAGCAATCCCCGGCGCAGGCCACCGGTCTGGCCGCGGACGCCAAAGCCAGTCCGGGCGGCGCGCAGGCCGTCTCCGCGGCGGCTCAACCCTCCCCGCAGCCCGCAAAGGCTTTCGAGCAAAAGACATCGCTGGCGGTCATGGTTCCCGATGCCAGGCAACTGCGCGTTCCTACGCTGGTCGGACTGCCGCTGCGCAAGGTCATCGAGCAGGCAGCCGCGGCGGGCCTTGAGGTGCGCATCGCCGGCAGCGGCACAGTGCGGGAACAGGCGCCCGCTGCGGGCACGATGGTTGCGTCCGGAACGCAGATCGTGGTGCGTTGCGGGCGGTGAGGCAGACTTACCATCGAATAACCTCATAAAAGAACGTCAAAACCGCAATATCACGACTTTCCGTTTGTGATAAGTTTTGTGTGATTGTCAACGCGCGCGACAGGCAATTTTGGGAAGGGTGAACCATGTTGCATCGGCACCTGAATGACGGGGTGGGATATATCCTGCCCGCAATCGACGATGTGATCGACCGCGGCAAGCGGAAGGATTGGGCTCAGTTGCGTTCCGCTGCCCTTGGAGACCGCGCCATCATGGAGAAAATCCTTCGCGTCGCTCTGGCACACGCTCAGGATCCCTATGCGCAGCGGTATCACTTCTGGAGGCACTATGCCGAACAGCACCTCCGGATCGTCGGGTGCGAAGACACAGAGAAAAACTGAAGGCGCGCCGCGGGGGGCCTTGAGGTGCGCATCGCCGGCAGCGGCATGGTGCGGGAACAGGCGCCCGCCGCGGGCACGATGGTTGCGTCCGGGACGCAGATCGTGGTGCGCTGCGGGCGGTGAGGCATTCCCTCGCTTGCGGAGTGAGACCGATTACATTCCCTCCGGCCAGTTGCGGGTTGCTTCGAGCGATTCGCCTGTTTCGAGAAGGCTCTTGAGGCTGGCAAGGATCATCGGCCATCCGCCCGACACGGCCTTGATGAACTTCGAGTCGGGCTTGTCCATCTCATGCAGGATGGTGAGCTTGACCGAATCGCCTTTCTCTTCGAGAGTGTAGGTCAGGCGCGAATAACCCTCCGCGGTCATCTCGGGGAACATGTGATTCTGCCACCTCAGGACCAGCCGCTTGTGCGGCTCGATTGCAATCACTTCGCCGCTGTCGGCTGTGGCCCCATTTGGTTTCACAATCCGCCAGGAAGCGCCGGGTTTCCATTTGGACTCCTGCGTTGTTCCCATCCAGAATTGGCGCGTGAATTCGGGTTCCGTCAGCGCCCGCCAGAGTTTCTCCGCCGTGGTGCGGATATAGGTGACATAAACAAACTGCGATTCAGCCATCGATTTCTCCCTCCAGTTTCGCCTTCAGTTCGGCGAGGGCGCGAAGACGTCCCCGCTCGTATTTGCCGATCCAGCGCTCGGCAATCTCGTGGATCGGCATCGGATTCAGATAGTGCAACTTCTCGCGGCCCCGCCAGATGGTGGCCACCAGCGTGGCTTCTTCCAGCAGCTTGAGGTGACGCGTCACTGCCTGGCGGGACATCTCCATGTGCCGGCAAAGCTGTCCCAGCGTTTGCCCGTTGTCGGCCCGCAATCGATCAAGCAACAGCCTGCGTTCAGGGGCTGCGAGCGCCTTGAACACCTTGTCCACATCCGCGCCCATTGCCGTCATTTTATGCAACCTTTTGGTTGCATGTCAAGAGTGCAATCACCTTGCTATGAAGATTGTTGGAGGGAGTTCTGAACAAGCGTTATGCGGAATAAGTTGCTGTCTTGCGACAGTTTATGCTGAATGTGGCGCTGTCGAACGAAACTGCAGCCTTCGAAAAACTGGCGTAGAATCTGTGGGTGTGAACATTTCCCCTCAAATATTGTCCGCGCTCATTGCGGCTTTTGTTTCGGTCCTTGGCGTTATCGTGGCCGTCGTATCCGCACGCTGGAGTATTATGTCGGCTCGCGAAAAGGTGCGTGCTGACACGCAGGCGCTTCGACAGAATCTACTTAAAGACGTGCTTGCGAAAAGAATGGCGGCTTACGCTGCCCTATGGAGAGTATTCATTACATATGACCTGAACTGGATGCTCGAGGGCAAGAAGCCTGATCAAAACTGGGTTGCAGAGTTTCTGCACGAACTGAATGAATGTAACGCTGATCATGGTGTCTTCTTCTCTCAATCCGTGTACTTGCGATTTGTTGAGTATCGAGCCTGCCTTGCAGACATCGCGCAGCGCTCCAGAAACGGTGAGGAAATCTCCCTACGAGACGTTGACAGATTGGTAGCTCTCGCGGCGGGAACCGACGGGAAACCAGGACTTGCTACCGCGTTGAAGGACGACCTGGGAAGCTACGTCCGAATCCATCTGCAAGCGGGTGCCTCTCCGGAAGACTCTTAGCATAGGAGGCGGCGACTCGCTAATCCTCCGCCCAGCGCAGCGCGCTGTGTGCACCATGGTCTCGCAAACGGCCGTTTCTGGAACACAAGAGTGCTCTTGGTAAATGTGTTCTCCGCAAGCTATGCAAGCCTGATTGCGTCGACAATCTACAATTGATCACGAGATGAATTGGAAAGAACTGATCGATGAAGTGACGGCCGTTGGGGCTGGTGGCGGCTCTGAGCAGCGGGTGACGGGAGTGGAGTACGACTCGCGCAAGGTGCGGCCCGGCGCGGTGTTTGTGGCCATGAAGGGCGGCTCGACGGACGGCAATCGCTACGTGGAGAAAGCCATTGCCGCGGGGGCGCTGGGCATCATCACCGACTCGGCGCAAAAGTTCGATCATGTGCTGGTTTTTGAACCCGGCCTGCCGGTCCTTGAGGTGGAACACGGCCGGCGCGCGCTGGCCCAGGCTGCGGCGGCCTTCTTCGGCCATCCTGAGCGCAGGCTTGCGGCCACGGGGATTACTGGGACCAATGGAAAGACCACCACGGCGTTTCTGGCCGAGGCGTTGCTCAACGCGGCTGCCCGCACCACCGTGCTGGTGGGGACGATTGAATATCACGTGGCGGGCGAGGTGAGGCCAAGTGTGCACACCACGCCCGAGTCAAGGGATTTGTTTGAGCTGATGGCCGAGGGCGCGGGCCGGGGCGCCACGGAACTGGTGACCGAGGTCTCAAGCCACGCACTCGACCAGGGCCGCGCCATCGGTTTGAACTTCGACGTAGCCGTCTTCACCAACCTGACCCGCGACCACCTCGACTATCACAAGACTATGGAGCAGTACTTCGCGGCCAAGCGGCTGCTGTTCGACGGCACGGTCTATCCGGCTCCGCGGGTTGCAGTGATCAATGCGCACGATTCGCGCGCAGAAGATCTTGCCCAGGCCGCGCGCAAGGCAGGCGCGGAGGTGCGGACCTATGGAATCGGGCTGGGCGACTGGCGCGCGGCAAGCTACTCGCTCACTCCCGGCGGAGCGGTGCTGGAGCTGGAAACGCCGGCGGGCGCGGCCAGGGTGATTTCGCGGCTGGCCGGCGAGGTGAACATACTCAACCTGCTGGCCGCGTTTACGGCTGCCCATGCGCGGGGCGTTCCGTTCGCCGATCTGGTCGAATTCGTTCGGCGGCTCAAGCCGGTTCCCGGCCGCTTCCAGCCGGTCGATGCGGGGCAGCCGTTCACGGTGATCGTGGACTACGCGCACACCGACGACGCGCTGCGCAACCTGACGGCGCTGGCGCGGCAGATGACGGCGCAATCCGGCGGACGCGTGATTACGCTGTTCGGCTGCGGCGGCGACCGGGACCGCACCAAGCGGCCGAAGATGGGCCAGGCTGCCGGAGCGGGGAGCGACTTTGTGGTGGCCACCAGCGACAATCCCCGCTCCGAGGATCCGGCGGCGATTCTGGCCGAGATCGAGCCCGGATTGAAGGCCAGCGGCGTCCAATACATCATTGAGCCGGATCGCGCCGCGGCTATTCGCCTGGCGCTTCAGGCGGCCAAAGCCGAGGACGTAGTTCTGATCGCCGGCAAGGGCCACGAGAAGGAGCAGATTCTGGCCGGGCGCACCATTCCATTCGACGATGCGGCGCTGGCGCTTTCGGCGCTGGCTGAATTGGGCTTCGAAATGGGATATGGTAAGGAGCAATGAAACTCACATTGGCAGAGGCGGCAATCGGCGCGTGCGCGGTGCTGGAGGCTCCGGCCAGTGTGGTGAACCCCGGGGCGCTGGTGGTGAGCGGCTACTCCATCGACTCACGCACCGTGGCCGCCGGCGAGCTGTTCTTTGCCGTGCGCGGGGAGCGGCTGGACGGGCACGACTTTGCGCTTGCGGCGCTGGAGCGCGGGGCCGTGGCGGCGGTGGTGTCGCGCGCGCTGGTGGCCAGCTTGCCCGACGCGGTGCTGGCCGTGCCGCTGCTGATCGCCGAAGACCCGCTGGTTGCGTTGCAGGCCCTGGGCGCGCATGTGCGGCGGCGGTGGGGCCGGCGCGTGGTGGCCATTGCCGGCTCGGCGGGCAAGACCACCACCAAGGAAGCGGTGGCCGCGGCGCTGGGCGCAAAGTTCAACGTGCTCAAGTCGCAGGGCAATCTGAACAACGGATTCGGCCTGCCCTTGCAACTGCTGCGCCTGGAGCCGGAGCACGAGATCGCGGTGGTCGAGATGGGGATGAACCACGCGGGCGAGATCGCTGCGCTGGCGCGCATCGCCAGCCCCGACTGGGGCGTGGTGACCAACGTGGGCACGGCGCACATCAAGAACTTTGCCGACGGGCAGGCGGGGATCGCACGCGCCAAGTTGGAGCTGGTGGACGCGCTGCCGGCCAATGGCGTGGCCTTCCTCAACTGCGACGATCCCTACGTCTCGCAGTTTGGCCGCGACTTTCTTGGCCGCGCCGTCTATTTCGGCACCGGCCCCTGCGCCAATCCGCAGGTACTTGCAGCCGGCGAAGACCTGGCGGGACTGCATTTGAGATTCCGCGCCGGGGCGCGCGAGGGCGAGTTCACATTGCGCCTGCTGGGAGCGCACAACGCATTGAATGCACTGGCCGGACTCGCCGTTGCTTTGGAGGCGGGCGTCGACGTGGATGCGGCGGTTGCGGCGCTCGAGTCGCTGACCGCCGGCGACAAGCGCGGCCAGGTGATGGAGATCGATGGCGCGACGATTCTGAACGACAGCTATAACTCGAATCCCGAGGCGCTGCGTTCGATGATCCGCACGCTGGCTACGCGTCCGGCCCGCCGCCGCATTCTCGTGGCCGGGGAGATGCTTGAGCTGGGCGAGCACGGTCCCGCTTTGCACGCGGCCTGCGGACGCGCCGCCGCCGAGGCCGGCCTGGACCTGGTTGCCGGCGTGCAGGGCAACGCCGAATACCTGGCCGCGGCGGCCTGCACCGGCGGAGTGGCATCGCTGTTCCTGCGCGATGCCGAAGCCGCCGGGCGCTGGCTTAAGCAGACGTTGCAGCCGGGCGATGTGGTGCTGGTGAAGGGTTCGCGCGGGGTGCACCTTGAGCGGGCCATCGAGGCGGTGAAGCATCAATCGGAGCCGACCTGAAACTGCCTGCTTCCACAGCGCCGGCTGCCCCCGGCCCTGTAGAATCAACCTGAACCCCGCCTCATGCCGGCTCTGGAGGCCACTTGCTTTACTGGCTGCTCTACGAAAGGCTGTACCCGTTCTTTCACCCGTTCCGGGTCTTCCGTTACCTTACCTTCCGCACCGCCTTTGCCTCGGGCACGGCACTGCTGATCGCGCTGTTCATCGGCCCCTGGGTGATCCAGAAGCTGCGCGAGTTCCAGATCGGCCAGTTCATTCGCGAGGACGGGCCGCAGTCGCACCTGAAGAAGTCCGGCACCCCCACCATGGGCGGGGTGCTGATCGTGATTGCGATTCTGCTGCCCACGGTGTTGTGGGCCGATCCCTCGAACCCGTTTATCTGGATCGCGGTCTTTTCGACCCTCGCTTTTGGGGCCATCGGCTTTGCCGACGACTACATCAAGGTGGTGCAGCGGCGCAACCTGGGCCTGACGGTGCGCGCCAAGCTGCTTTGGCAGGGGCTGGTCGGCGCCCTGGTGGCCATTGCGCTGGTGGTCATGCAGCAGTTCAAGATGTTCTCCACGCAGTTGACGGTGCCGTTCATCAAGCAATGGCGTCCCGACCTGCTGTGGCACTGGTGGCCCGCCACCATCCCGCACCTGGGGTTTCTGGTCTTTTTGCCGTTCATTCTGTGGGTGATCGTCGCGCTGATCGGTTCAACCAATGCCGTGAACCTGACCGACGGGCTGGACGGGCTGGCCATCGGCTGCACCATCATCGCCGCCGCCGCCCTGGCCGTGCTCACCTACGTCAGCGGGCACGTGGTGTTTGCCGACTACCTGGAGCTGCAGCGCATGTCCATGGTGGGCGAACTGACCGTGTTTTGCGGGTCCATGGTGGGCGCTTCCATCGGTTTTCTCTGGTATAACGCTCACCCGGCTGAGATCTTCATGGGCGATGTGGGTTCGCTGGCCCTGGGCGGCGCCATCGGCACGGTGGCCATCATCATCCGTCAGGAACTGCTGCTGCCCTTTATCGGCGGCATCTTCATTCTGGAAGCGGTCTCAGTGATCCTGCAGGTGGGCAGCTACAAGCTGCGCAACAAGAAGCGTATCTTCAAAATGGCGCCCTTGCACCACCACTTTGAACAACTGGGCTGGAGTGAATCCAAGGTCATTGTTCGCTTCTGGATCGGCGCCCTGGTGTTTGCATTGTTTGCACTCACCACCCTGAAACTGCGTTAGACACGGCCCGCGCGGTGCACCTCGCGGTGCACAATAGAAAGGTCGCGAGAGCCTGAGGATCGATCCAAATGTTGGAACTCAAAGGCAAGAAGGTCCTGGTTGTTGGACTGGGGAAATCCGGGCTGGCGGCGGCGTTGTTTCTGCGCCGGCGCGGCGCTCATGTGACGGTCTCCGACGTGCGCAGCGCCGAGGCCTTGGCCAAGGACATTCCCGCCCTGCTCGACGAGGGCATCATGGTGGAGACCGGCGGCCACGGCTTGCTTACGTTCCGCCGCCAGGACCTGATTGTGGTGAGCCCCGGCGTGCCGCTGAACACGCCGGAACTGGCGCAGGTGAAGAGCTTCGGCCTGCCGGTGATCGGGGAGTTGGAACTGGCAGCGCGCTTCCTCAAGGGCAGGACGCTGGCCATTACCGGCTCCAACGGCAAGACCACGACCACCGCGCTGGTGGGCGAAATCCTTGTGAAGGCAGGCATGCCCACGCTGGTGGGCGGCAACATCGGCGTCCCGGTGGTATCCCTGATCGACCAAAGCACGGACGAAACCTGGTCGGTGCTGGAAGTTTCCAGCTTCCAGCTTGAAACCACGGAGCGGTTTCACCCCAGCATTGCCGTGATTCTGAACATTACCCCCGACCACCTGGACCGGCACGGCAGCTTCGAAAACTATGCGCGGGCCAAGGAGCGCATCTTCGCCGCGCAGGACGAACGCGACTGCGTGGTACTGAACGCCGACAATGCGCGCGCCGCCGAGGCCGCTGCCCGCTCGGCAGCCAAGGTTTATTGGTTTTCCATGGAGCACCCGGTCGCGCAGGGGGCCTGGTTGGAACAGGGGTATTTGGTCTATCGTCCTGCCGAGGATGCGGTGACGGAAAAGGTGATGCGTCTGAAGGGAATTCCGCTGAAGGGCGCGCACAATGTGGAGAATGTGCTGGCCGCGGTGTGCGCAGCCCGCCTGGCCGGCGTCCCGGCGGAGGTGATTGGCCAGGCTATCGAGGGCTTCCAGGCGGTGGAGCACCGGCTGGAATATGTGGCCACCATCAACGGCGTGGAGTACTACAACGACTCCAAGGCGACCAATGTGGACGCGACGGCCAAGGCCGTAGCCTCTTTCTTCTCGGGCATTCACCTCATCCTGGGCGGCAAGGACAAAGGCTCAGACTATACGCAGTTGGCGCAACTGCTGCGGGCGCGGGTGCGCGCGGTCTACACCATCGGTTCGGCGGCCGCCAAGATCGAGTCGCAACTGCGTGGAATCGTCTCCATCCTCTCCTGCGAGACGCTGGAGAATGCGGTCAGCGCGGCGGCCTCCGCGGCGCGGCCGGGCGAAGTGGTGCTGCTGGCGCCGGCCTGTTCCAGCTTCGACCAGTTTGAAAACTACGAGCAGCGCGGCCGCGTCTTCAAGGAACTCGTCAGTGAACGGCGGGGGTGGAAGGTATGGCAAAAAGGGTAGGGGCGGACAAGTGGATGTTCTTCACCACCCTGCTGCTGATCGTGGTGGGACTGGCGATGGTCTTCTCCGCCTCGGCCGTGGTGGCGCAGGAGCGCTATCACTCAGAGTTTGCCTTTGTGGGCCGGCAGGCCGGATGGGCGCTGGCCGGCCTGTTGACCCTGGTTGCCCTCATGAACGTGGACTATCGCGTCTACAACTCGCCCCGGTTTATCTATCCCGCCCTGTGCGTCACCACGCTGCTGCTGGTGGCGGTCTTCTTCTTTCCCGGTTCGCACAACGTGCATCGCTGGATGCGCTTTGGCGGCTTCTTCAGCTTTCAGCCCTCTGAGATCGCCAAGCCGGTGGTGGTGCTGTTTCTGGCCTGGTTTCTGCACACCCGGCTCGACGCCATGCGCGACTGGAAGCACACCCTGCTGCGCGCGGCCATCATGCCGGTGGTCTTTATTCTGCTCATCGTAAAGCAGCCCGACCTGGGGACGGCGCTGGTGCTGGCCGGCGTGACCGCGATGATGCTGATGCTGGCGGGGATGGAGTGGAAGTATCTGCTGGGCAGCCTGTCGGTGGCGCTGCCCGGCCTGGCCGCGCTGCTGTTCATGGTGGCCTTCCGCCGCCAGCGCATGCTGGTGTTCCTCAATCCGAACTGCGATGCCAAGGAGGCCGGGGGCGCCGGCTACCATATCTGCCAGTCGCTGATCGCCGTGGGCACCGGCGGCCTTGCCGGACGCGGCTACATGGAGGGCATGCAGAAGCTCTTTTACCTGCCCGAGGCCTCCACGGACTTTATTTTTGCCAACATCGCCGAGGAGCTTGGGTTCATCGGCGCCATCGTGATTGTGCTGCTGTTCGTGGTCTTCGGCTGGCGCGGGTTGCGCGCGGCCTTCCGTTCCCAGGATCCCTTTGCCCGGCTGGCGGCCTTCGGCATCACCACCGCCCTCCTGCTGCAGGCGTTTTTCAACATCAGCGTGGTGCTGTCGCTGGTGCCCACCAAAGGGATTCCACTGCCATTGATCTCCTCCGGCGGCACCTCGCTGTTCTGCACCCTGGCCAGCATCGGAATACTGCTGAACATTACCAGGACGGCCGACTAGGGGCGAGCGGGTGGTGGACCAGTTTCCGCATAGCCGGCCACTCAGGATTTCCGGCGATTTCGGGCTACAAGGGCGTTTGTACTAAGCCGCTGGCGCGGCGGACGCTGCGCATGCGATACTTCCGACATAGTGATCTGCCACATGCTTCGAATCACATGCCTCCTGCGTCTAGTATCTCCTTATTATTCTATTGATTGCAGACAGGGATCGATTGAATTCCCATAGCCTCACCGCATCCGCCGCAAACGCCAGCGGCTCAGTTCAAACGATCCTATCGAAACTGCCCCGACCGAAAGAACTGGGCTCAACCCTGCCTCGTCTGCCGGGGCAGTCCCG
>JBEKZJ010000058.1:0-30431 GCA_049509995.1 Occallatibacter sp.
ATGGGAGGCGCTTTCCCATCGCTTGGCAATGACAGCGACCAGACGAACGGGATCACTCCGATTACTCAGCTGGATGGCACCGGTCTGATTTATGGAACCAGCACGAAACTGCCCTATACGGTGAAGTCCAACGGTTTCAATCCGGCCAACTACAATGGCGAGGGCGTCAGTTATTCTGCATACCACACACCGATACCCAAAATCTATCAATGGAACTTTGCCCTTCAGCGCGAACTCATGCCGAATCTCGTGGTCGAGCTTGGCTACGTGGCAAGCCACGGCTACGGTCTCAGCTACCCAACCGACCTCAACGCGGTGCCGCAGAGCCATTTTTCGTCGAACGATTCCCAATACCGTCCGTACCCGGTCTATCAGGGCATTGGCGGCAGCAGCAATAATGCCGTATCCAACTACAACTCCTTGCAGACGTCCGTCACCAAGCGCATGAGCAACGGCGTGAGCCTCAACTTCAACTATGTCTGGTCGCACATGCTCGATAGCCAGGATTCATCAGGCTGGGGGAGCCGCGCAGGTCCGCAAAACTGGCAGATTGCGAACGATCCAGCGGCAAACTACAGCAACTCCAACTTCGATATTCGCAATGCCTTCAAGGGCTACGCGATCTATCAACTGCCCTTCGGCAAAGGAAGGCGCTTGCTGAACAACAACATGCTGGCGGACGAAGTGATTGGTGGATGGCAGGTTTCCGGTACGCTCTACCTGTCAACAGGCACTCCGTACTCGGTGTTTGGGACTCAAAACACGTATCAGTTGGCGGGGTCGTCATTCCCGAACTGGGTGCCTGGAGTCAATCCAAAACCAGCGAACCGGTCCGCAAAATGCGAAGCAGGCTCCGGCCCTCAGACCGGCTGCCTCAACGAGTGGTTCAATCCTGCTGCCTTCTCGCAGCCGGCAAACGGAACCTTCGGCGATGTCAGGAGAAACATCCTGTACGGGCCGGGAACCAACACCGTGAATCTCTCTATGTTCAAGGATTTCTCGCTTCCCTGGGAGGGGATCAAGCTCAAGCTCAGTTGCGCCGCCACCAATGCATTCAACCATCCGTCCTTCGGAAATCCCGGTGGAGGCTTGCAGGGCTTTGCCGGTGTGGGTCAGCCGTACAGTTGGTACACCACCTCATCGAGCGGGCAACAAGTTGGCACGCAACAGATCACCGGGCTCAACGTTTACGGGCGCTCCGGTGAAGTGCAGCTTCGCGTGGACTTCTGATCCTGGTCGATTTCTGGCCCTGGGGAGACAGCAGCATTGCCTGCCGTCTCCCCTGTTTTTTTGTGAATCGCTCGGGCCAGCCATTTTCTATATCATGAGGTGTCATGAGCATGCAGAGAGCCATCGCGCTCGCCGGGATCGGCCTGCTTCTGAGCCCTGCTTTGTGTTTCGCGCAAGCTGCCAATGACCAGCAATCGCAGATTGAAGAGCACAGCCGAAAGGCTCAGGAGTACCTGCGCGAGAAGCAACCCCGCCTTGCTATACCGGAACTTCAAGCGTTGACGGCGCTCGACCCGGATAATGTGGAGGCGCAAGGGGACCTGGGTGTGCTCTTGTTCTTTCAAGGCAGCCCCACCGAGGCGATTCCCCACTTTCGCGCCGCGCTTGAGCGCCAGCCCGGCCTGGCGAAGATTCAAGGCTTGCTGGGAATGGCCGAGAGCCGCACGCTGGACTTTGCCGATGCGCGCAAGGATATGGAAGCCGCCTTCCCTTCGCTCCAGGACCCGCGCTTTCAGGTGCAACTTGGTTTGGAGCTTGTCGGCCTCTATACGCAAAGCGGCGACCTGGACAAGGCCGCGGCCGTCCTCGCGCAGTTGCGGAAGGCAGACCCCGATGACGCGGAGGTGCTCTATGCCGCTTACCGCACCTATTCCGATCTCTCGGGCGAGTCGATGCTCTCGCTGTCGCTGGCCGCGCCGGACTCCGCGCAAATGCATCAGTTGCTGGCCCACGAAGGGACCAAGCAGGGAAACACCAACGGCGCCATCGCGCAGTATCGCAAGGCGATTGCCATCAATCCGCATCTGCCGGGTGTTCATTTCGAATTGGCCGAACTGCTGCATACCTCGATGGACGAGACAGTAAAGAAAGAGGCAGAACAGGAATACCGCGCCGCCCTGCTGGAAAATCCCCAGGATGAGAAATCGATCTTCAGGCTCGCGGAGATTGACGCCCGAAAGGGAAACATCGAGCACTCCTACCGGGAATACACGAAAGCCGTCGAGCTGCAGCCGGCCGATGCGGATGCAAAGCTCGGATTGGCCAAGACGTTGATTGAGATGAATCAATTGGACAAGGCGCTGGCTCTGCTCGAAGATACAGTGCAACTGGAGCCCACCAACGCCATCGCGCACTACCGTCTGGCGACGCTCTATCGGAAGATGGGGCGCGTGGACGATGCGAAGCGCGAGGTGGAACTCTACAAGAAATTCAAGGAGATGAAAGAGAAGCTGCGCGCACTGTATAAAGAGTTGCAGATTCAGCCCCAGGAAATTCGTGCGGACGAACAGGATGAACAATAGGATCGAAGCGCGAAGCATCGCGGGAGCAGCGACGGTGCTGTGGGCTGCGGACCGGCAAAAGGCGAAGACCGAGAGTAAGGCGACCGGCGCCCTTGCCAACTATCTGCCTCCCGGCCGGTTTTGTGTGGTGCGCGAAGGGCAGGGAATCGTCTTCAGCAAACTGCCCGGGCACCGCGTCGAGGTCCCTTGGTATGGCCATCGGCGCAACGGCCCGGCGGAGCGGAATCGCGCGCGGTGTCCTCCTCTCTGCGGCATGGCCGTGGTTCGGAGTTTCGTTGGAGTCTGCATCATGAAGTTACTGCGAGATCGATGCTGGCGGGGCAGGTGGAACGCAAACCCCTCTCTTGTTGTATTCCTGCGCAAGGAGTCTGCCGCCTGGCCTGCAAATCGTCTCCGTGCTGTCCTGCTTTTGGCGGTGCTGTTTGCTTCCGGAGGGGCCGCTGTCCGGGCGCAGAACGCCAGCCCTCCCGCCGGGTCTCCCCTGATGCGGCAATTCCACCAGGCGCTTAGCCTCGCCGAGCACGGCGACAGGCAGGAGGCAATGAATCTTGTCCTCCACTTGCTTGAGCAGCGTCCGGATTTCGAGCCGGCAATCAAGCTGAAGGGTATGTTGCTTGAGGAGGCGGGCCGCACCTCCGAGGCAGCGGCTGCTTATGAGGAGGCTCTGAAGCTCGCGCCCAACGACGCCGAACTCCTGTTGAAAACAGGCGTCTACAAACTGACCGCGGGCCAAAGGGAAGAAGCCATCAAGCTGTTGCAGCACTGCATCCGGATTCTTCCCGGCGACGGAGACGCACAGTATTATCTTGCCCAGGCCTATCACCTGAATGGGCAGGACGATTTGGCGCTGCGCGCCATCCGGCTTAGTTTGAAGGCCGAGCCGGACAATGTATCGGTGTGGCAGAAGTACGGAGAGCTGCTGTGCGGCACGGGGGACTGCGAGGCCGGGCTGCGCTGGCTGCTCAAGGCCCAGCGCTCCGATGCTACGCTGCTGCGGATCGATTATGACATTGCTGCGACGGATTACAAATTGATGGATCTTGCCGGTGCCGCGCAGTATGCCGCGCGCGCAGTTGAATCCCAGCCCAACGATGTGACAGCCTTGCAACTGCTGGCCATCGCGGATGTGAAGCTCGCCAAATGGCAAGAGGCCAGGAATGCATTTGAACGCATCCTCGCATTCAAAACCGACGATGTGGGGTCGTTGTTGGGGCTTGGACAATGCGAATTGGAACTGAAGAACTATCCGGCCGCCGTCGATAAATTGCAATCGGTGTTACGGCTGGACCCCACGCGGCTATTGGCGCATTTCTATCTGTCACGGGCGTTTGCCGGGATGGGCAGGACGGCGGACGCGCAGCACGAGGCGGCACTGCATCAGTTAATGATGGAACAGATAACGTTCGTCCGCTCCATCGAGAGCGATGAACGCGAAAGCTCCATCAAGGCTCAGGCCCATCAATTGCTGGCAGAGCATCGCGAAGAGGATGTGTTGCGGCTGTATCGGGAACACTTCAAGGGAACTGCCGCCACTCCGGCGGATGCGTATGTGTTTGTTGGGAAACTATATCTCTTCATGGGCGATACGGAAGATGGTCTGCGCAATCTTCATCATGCGCTGGAAATTCAGCCAACCGTTCGGGGAGCTCATACCTATGAGGGGATACTGGCGCTGAAACTGGGCGACCTTAGCGGGGCCGAGAATGAGTTTAAGGCGGAACTCGCCAACGACCCGAACTATCAGATGGCGATTGCCGAGATGGGCGAGGTCCGCTACCGTCAGGGGCTCTGGTCCGATGCGGCGGAACAACTGGCGAAGTCCAGAACCATCACTCCGGAGTTGCTTTACATGCTTTGTGACTCTTACTTCCATATGGGGAGGGTGTCGGATGCCGACTTGACAGCCGAAACTATGGCGGCGTACGCGAGAAACAAGCCTGAAGTCATGAAAGAACTTATCGAGCTTCTCCTCCGCAATGGGCAAACGGAGCTCGCGCAGCGTTTGTCGGCCAATCTCGCGCCATGATCGTGCGGCTCATGGCGCGCCCTCCGTCACGGTGAGGATCTGATCTGCTTTGACGTTTTTCAAAACCTGCTTGATGCCGCTCGGCCATGTGAGTTCAATGGTGTCCAAGACGCTGGCCAAGCCCAGCCCGAAGTGTACGCGCTTATCGCTCGAAGAGTTGTAGCCAACCGCGGTTGTCGCCTGGTTGTACTGGGTGCCCAGAGAAGTTGTTACCTTGACCTTTGTTCCCAGACCGTCGCGGTTGGATTTGACGCCGACCAGTTTCAGAATGATCCAGTGGTTCAGGTTGCTGGAACGGTTCATCCATATCTCCGGCGGGCCGTTCAGAACCGTCACGACGACATCGATCTTGCCGTCGTTGTTGAGGTCGCCGAAGGCCGCGCCGCGATGCGCAGCCGGAACCGAGAAGGACGTTCCGGCCTTTGAACTCAGATCCTCGAAGGTCAGGTTGCCTTTGTTGCGAAACACTCGATTGGGAAGCGCAAAGGGCCTGTGCGCCAACTCCATGGCATTGTCCAGAATGTCGGCGTTGGCGGTGAACAGGTCCTTGTTCCCGTCGTTGTCGAAATCGAAAATCCCCACTCCCCAGGCCGTTGAGCGGCTGGTCAGGGCACTCAGCCCTGCCGTGCCGGTGACATCCTGAAATTGACCGTCCCCTAGATTCTTGTAGAGGGGAAAGCCTTCCCCGAACATCGCGGTTTCAAAGATATCCGGCCTTCCATCGTTGTCGATGTCCCGGAAATCCGCGCCCATGCCGGCTATAGCGTCGCCGTATGCGTTGTACGCAACCCCGGCGAGCATCGCGACATTGGTAAAGGTTCCGTCTCCATTGTTGTGAAGAAGATAATTCTCGAAGGTATCGTTGGAGACGAAGATATCAGTAAATCCATCGTTGTCATAGTCAGCGAACGCTAAACCCATCCCTTTGCCAACATACTGGGAAATGTGGGACTGTTCGGATACGTCGGTAAAAGTGCCGTCGCCATTGTTGCGGTAGAGGATATTCGGCGTTCCCAGAAAATCGACCGGCGAGCAATAGGCCGGAAGCCCCTGCTGAACACAGAGAGTTGCAGTGTTGATGTTGTAATTGAGATAGTTAACCACAAAAAGGTCGAGCAGCCCATCGTTGTTGTAATCGAACCATCCCGCAGCTACAGACCATGCCTTGCCGAGCTTGGGGACGATGCCGCCGACTCCCGCCTTCTCGGTCACGTCCGTGAAGGTGCCGTCCCCATTGTTATGGAAAAGCTGGTTGCGGTTGACGCCGGCAACGTAAAGATCGACAAATCCATCATTGTCGTAGTCGCCGGCGGCCACTCCCATCGAATAGCCGATGCCCTGCAGGCCGGCCTTCTCAGTTACATCGGTGAAGGTGCCGTCCCCGTTGTTGCGGAAGAGCCGGTTTGAGTAACTGGGATCGCTCTTTTCAAGCGACGGGATGGCTGCGCCATTGGTAAAGAAAATGTCCAGCAAACCGTCATTGTTATAGTCGAAGACCGCTACTCCGCCAGTCATGGTTTCAAACGTGTACCGCTGGGGACTGACGCTGTTCTTGAGCTTGAACTTGATCTTCGATTGTTCGATGATGTTCTCGAATTGGATCGCCGATGCGGCCGGTACCACCGTATTCGCGGACTCTTTGCCGGGAACGGCTCGGCGGGGCTGCGCTGCCTGATGGGGCGCGGGCCCTTGGACCGGGGTGGCCGGTGGCGCTTGGGCAGGCAGGCTGGGAACGCTCCACAGCAGGCAAAGGATCAGCTGAGCAGCGAGAGCGATTCCGCTGGCGGCTCTTCTCGAATCGGCGTCGGCAATACGTGGGGTGGCCTCCCCGTTGGGATGTGGCACATGCTTGCGCGGATTTAGCTTCATAGCGCTACAAATCAAAGGCCTTGAATCTACAGGGAGTTTGCAGATGGGGCCGGTTCTCAGCCCTTTGCCTGTCTGTGAAGGGAACTAAGGTCAGGGACTGGCGGAAACGTGCCGTCGAATCAATCATACAAGCTTAGACGATGCAGGCCAAAGGCGGCTCGGCGGACGCTGCGATAGCGGTTGCGGAGAGACTGGGCCTTGAGATTAAGCCGGAGTTGGTCGTCAGCCTCGACCGCGATATGTTCTCGCCGGAACTCGGCTATCCGGTGGTGGAGAGACTGCTTGAAACCAGGCAGCCGTTCACCGCTCTGGTTGCCTTCACACGCAAAGCTCCTATAGCTGAGCCCGTAGCCGAAGGCGTAGAGCGGCTTTTCCTTGCGGTAAAGACAGGTCCACCCGTGCAGCAGGTTGTAGTGAAGGATAGGCAGCAACTGCACATCGCCCGTGTGCCAGGTCTGGGTCAGGCGCCCGGCGCCAGCCCATGCAGCCCCTCCACCTGGCCGGAAAAAGCGATCCCCAGCCGGAGAATTTTCGGATGGTCCGACATCAGCAGGATCTTCTCTTCCAGCGTCAACCGCCCCAGAAGGTCGGCAATCCGCTGGTCGTCGCCCAGCTTCGGGTCCCTTCACGGATAATCCGCCTGCGCCGAAGCCACCCGCGCCAGCCCCGCCACAATCAACAACCCCGCCAATGCACCCATCCCCCAGCGCAGTCTCATCGCCGTTCCCTCCCCGTTTCGAACAACGAAGATCATGACGTCGGAGCCGCTAGTGCCTCGTAATAAATCGCTTGACGTTGATTTCGCGCCGTAAATGAAATGAGCGGAGCGCCCATACGCTCCGCTCCCTTGCTCAAACCCGGTTCAAGCCCTCAATACAACCGGAAGTTGACCTCGACTGTGATCATCACCGGCACCGGCGTGTTGCCCTTCATCGCCGGCTTGAACTTGTACTTCCGAACCGCTTCCAGGGCCTTCTCATCCAGCCCCATGCCCAGTGTGCGCACCACCCGCGGATTCTGCGGATTTCCCTGCGCATCCACAATCAGCGAGATCAGGCAGATGCCCTGGTACTTGGCCCGGCGCGCCTCGTCGGAGAACTCTGCTTCCACATTGTTCAGAGGTACTGGCGCTGAAACCCCGCCACCCACGTGGTACAGTCCGCCACCGGCGCCCCCGCCGTAACCCGGCCCATAACCGTTGCCGGTCCCCGAACCCAATCCACCGCCCGAACCCGTCCCCATGCCCGTTCCCGAACCCTGTCCGTTCGACGCCAGAGTCACGTTAGCCGAGCTTGTCACTCCAATCGTCGGCAGCGTCGGATTATCAGGCAGCGTGATGTTCTTCTGCACATCGATGGCCGCCTCCATCGGGATCTTTGGATGGTCCACCGTCTGCACCTGCGGAGGGACAATCGGATCTTTCTCAATCTTCGGCAGATGCCCCTTGATGGGATCGACAATATCGTGCGAACCGCCGCCGCCGCCGCCGCCGTTCGCGTCGCCTGCTTTGGGTGCCTTGGGCTGCCAGACTCCCACATCAATGTCGGTCGCGTGCAACTGCTGCTGGTTCACCGTGTCGATGATCTTCCTGACCCCGAAGACGACCAAAAACGCCAAAAAGGCCAGATTCACCGTGGTGGAGATCCCGATAGCCCAGGGGTTGGGCTTCACCGCCATCCGGTCCGGCACCGGGATTGGCGTCGATGTTAGCTCCAGCGGGGGCAAATGGGGCGGAAAGAAGACGTCGCGGATGCTCTCGTAGAGTCCGGCCCAGATGGGCTTCTCTTCAAAAGCCTTGCCGAGAAAACCGTCGAATTCGTGACCGACCGCAAGAGCTGCGGCAGCTTGGGATTCCGTGTCTGACATAGGTGCGTCTTTTTCCATGGTGGCTGCTGCGTTGGTTGTCCAGGGCAGTACAGACAGAAACCTCCCGTCGTCCCGCCCCCGTTCTATTATGCTCGACCGAGGCCGCCCTTGTCTCCTATGGAACGTCCCAAGCTCCAAACTTCCATATTTCAGCTTAAGCGCCGCTCCCATAAACAATAGACGAGCGAACGTGAGAGTTGTTACCGAGTTTTTCCGTCCCCCGCCATTTACACTAACCAATGAACAACTTCGCACCATCCCAGGGAGTATCAATGTCCGCAGCGCCCGCGTTGAAGGCGACCCTTACCTTGCCCCAGACCGCCTTTCCGATGAAGGCCAATCTGCCTCAGAATGAACCACTTCGCCTGGCGCGTTGGGCCTCGCTCCAACTTTACGAAGAGTTGCGCAAAGCCGGCCGCGGCCGCCCCGCCTACATCCTCCACGACGGCCCTCCCTACGCCAACGGACCCATCCATCTGGGACACGCCCTTAACAAGGGACTCAAGGATTTTGTCGTCAAATCCAAGACTATGGCCGGCTTTGATGCTCCCTACGTCCCCGGCTACGACTGCCACGGGCTGCCCATCGAGATCAAGGTGGAAGAGCAGCTTGGCCGCAAGAGGCTGGAACTGGCGCCGGCGGCGATCCTCGCCGCCTGCCGCGCCTACGCGCAGAAGTACGTGGACCTGCAAACCTCGCAGTTTGAGCGCATCGGCTGCTTCGGCCGCTGGGACCAGCCCTACAAGACCATGGCCCGCGACTACGAGGCCCGCACTCTGGAAGCTTTTTACGGCTTTCTCGAAAAAGGCTTCGTCTACCGCGGTCTCAAGCCGGTCTACTGGTGCATCCACGACCGCACCACGCTGGCCGAGGCCGAGGTCGAGTACGAGAACCACACCAGTCCTTCGATCTACGTGCGCTACCAGCTCACCTCCGATCCCGCAACCATCGACCCCGCTCTGACCGGTCGCCAGGTCTCCACTATCATCTGGACCACCACCCCCTGGACCCTCCCCGCGTCCCTTGCCGTAGCCTTCCATCCCGACTTCGACTACGTCGCGCTCGCCGCGGGAGAGGGCCCCGACTCCCCCGTCTACATCGTCGCCGCCGAGCTCGCCTACACTGTCGCTGCCGCTTGCCAGTTAGGCCCAACCGCTGAACTCGCCCGCTTCAAAGGCGCCGTGCTCGATCACGTCGCCTTCCAGCATCCCTTTCTCGACCGCGGCGTCCTCGGCGTCCTGGCCACCTACGTCACGGCCGACCAGGGCACAGGCGCCGTACACACCGCTCCCGCCCACGGCGTGGACGACTTCTCGACCGGCCAGCGCTACGGCCTGGATCCTACCTGCCGCGTCGATGATACGGGCCACATCCACGTCGACCCGGCCGCCTGGCCCTATGCCGCTCCGCCCGCCTTCGAGGGCAAGACCGTCTGGGCCGCCAATCCCATCATCGTGGCCATGCTCGAGGAGCGCGGCGCGTTGCTCGCCAGCCGCGACCTGGAACACTCCTACCCCCATTGCTGGCGCTGCCACAAGCCCGTCATCTATCGCGCCACCGAGCAATGGTTCATCGGCCTGGAAACCCCGGTGAAACGCGCTGACGGCTCCGATACCACCTTCCGCCAGCTAGCCATCGAGGAAATCGACAAGGTGGTCTGGGACCCGGCCTGGGGAAAGGTGCGCATCACCAACATGATCGCTACCCGCCCCGACTGGTGCATCAGCCGCCAGAAGACCTGGGATGTGCCCATCGCCGTTTTCCTCTGCGGGCACTGCAACCAGCCGATCGTCTCCGCGGAGCTGAATCACGCCGTGGTCGGCCTCATCGAACGCGAGGGCATCGAGGCCTGGCGCACGCCCGCCCCCGAAGAGCTTCTGGCCGCGCTCCTGCCCGCGGGCTCGGTCTGCGCCCACTGCGGCGGCACGGCATTCCGCAAGGAGACCGACATTCTCGACGTCTGGATTGACGCCGGCGTCAGTTGGCTTGCCGTCTGCGAGACGGACCCCGATCTGAAGATAGCCTACAAGGCATTCCAGGAAAACGAAGGCGTTGAAGCCCTCTACCTGGAAGGCGCGGACCAGTACCGCGGCTGGTTCCACTCTTCGCTGCTCACCTCGGTGGCCCTGCGCGGCCGCGCTCCGTACTCGCGCGTCGCCACCGCCGGCTGGACCCTCGACGAGCAGGGCCGCGCCATGTCCAAGTCCCTCGGCAACGGCGTCGACCCCGTCGATATCGCCGAGCGCCTCGGTGGCGAGATCGTACGCCTCTGGGTCGCCTCGGTGGATTTCCGCGAGGACATGGCCGCCAGCGAGAACCTCATGCAGCGCTGCGCCGACATCTATCGCAAACTGCGCAACACCTTCAAAATCCTGCTCGGCAACCTGCACGGCTTCGTCCCAGCCCGCGACCGCGTCCCCGAGGCCGAGCTTCTCCCCCTCGACCGCTACATGCTGGCCCGCACCCGCGACCTCGCCGAAAAAATCCTCGGCTGGTACGAAGCTTTCGAGTTCCATCGCGTCTACCACGCCGTCAACGACTTCGCCATCGTCGATCTAAGTTCGTTCTACATCGACGTGCTCAAAGACCGCATGTACACCTTCGCGCCCACCAGCCACGCGCGGCGCTCGGCCCAAACCGCTCTCTGGCAGATCACCGAGGCCCTGGTCCGCCTCGTCGCGCCCATCCTCAGCTTCACCGCCGACGAGGTCTGGGAATATCTGCCCGCCGTCGAAGGCCGCGAAGCTTCTGTTCATCTCGCGCTCTTCCCCAAGCCCGAAGATGTGTACTCCGGCGATGCGGTGGCGCTGATCGACGAATGGAAGAAGCTGTTTGAGATTCGAGATGCGGCGCTCCGCAAGCTGGAACAAGCGCGCCAGGCCAAGCGCATCGGCAACAAGAGTATCGAAGCCGATGTGTTAATTGAGGCATCAGGCGAGGCACTGTCTCTCCTGCAACGATACTCACCGTCGGATCGGAAGGAGATCTTCAACGTTTCAGCAGTGCGGGTTAAAGAGTACGAATACACGGATACTATTCCGCAGGCACGCGAATCGGAAGTAATACTTCCCTCGCTGGGTGGACACGTCGAAATCCGTGCAGTCCCTGCAGCCGGCCACAAGTGCGCCCGCTGCTGGAACTTCATGCCGGAAGTCTCGAAATACGGCATCTGGCAAAACGTCTGCACTCGCTGCCAGGAGGCTCTGACCGAAATGAAGATTGATCCACCTACGGAGGCCATCCAGAAGGGGCGCGCATGACGGCACTTGAGCGAATGTACACAACCGCCGACGGGCTTGAGGCCATCCTCAAAACAGTCTTAGAGGGTCGCAGCAACCCGGCAGGCCCCTCGTTCTATCTGGCCAGCGGCATTCTCACCTATGCGGGCAAAAAATCCGCGTTCCTACGTGACAGTCTGCAAGAAACAATAGAGGTTCTGAAAAAACACTCAGTTCTCGCGCATGAAGTAGCTGAACGCTCACACGTATGTTTCGACGACATCTTTATCGAGGTAGCAGCTCTCTGTTTCGGCTTCTTACTGGGAGTCCACATCAGAGGACAATCAAAACCTGCTGATGAAAAATACTTCAATACGCTGAAGGATGCCCTCACCAGCGCGGATGGGTTGCTGACCTATTTATCAACTACTCAAAAACCGGTCCTTTACCTGACGCGCCGCGTGCACTCGTACGTTGACCCAAAGTCTCCCACTACCGTTTTCGAGAGCTTCAACACACGCATCTTATCGAGCGTATTTCCGGGCAGGGATTTGACGCTAGAACTTTCGGCTGCCTTTCTCACCCCGCATATGCTGATTACCTTTACAAATCTGAACCCCGACCAACTAGAGGCATTCAGTAGGGGGTTGTATGTCCAAAGCATAGATGGCTGACAGCGAATGAATTGAATCCCTCAGGGGCTGAAGCCCGCCGTTTTTTTGGCTCTCTTCGGCACGACTGAAGTCGTACCCTGGCACACAGCACGTTTTTGAAAGATCTGTCCCGATTACAAGGAGGCCCAATGAAATTCGCCGTACCCCGCCGCCTCCCCTGGCTGCTCACCATCTCTGCGCTCGTCATCCTGGCCGACCGCCTGACCAAAATCTGGGTCGCGGCCCGCATCCCCTTGGGCGGCGCCATCCCCGTCATACCGCGCGTTCTCCGCATCACCCATTGGACCAACGAGGGCGCTGCCTTCTCGCTCTTCGCGGAATCGGCCTCGCCCCACGTCGTCCGCTGGGTACTGGTCGGCTTCGCGAGCCTTGCCGCGCTCATAGTTCTGGTTGCCATGGTCCGCCTCGGCAACCGCTTCACCCTCACCACCGTCGCCCTCGCCCTGATCTTTGCCGGGGCCCTGGGCAACCTCCACGATCGCATCCTCTACGGCTCGGTCGTCGATTTCATTGAAGTCCACATCTTCTCCTACCACTGGCCCGACTTCAACGTAGCCGACTCCTCCGTCGTCACCGGCGCCTGCCTGCTCCTGCTCGACTCCCTGCTGCCGAAAAAGACCCCGGCGCAATGACCGTTCACCCCCACGAGGTTTGCATGAAATTCCGTTGTTTCGCCCCATCGTTTCGCGCATCATTTGCCGTCGCTGCCGCACTTTTCTGCCTCATCTTTTGCTCAGCACGCCTCGCCAACGCCCAGCGCCTCCCCACCACCGTCCGCCCCGAGCACTACACGCTCACACTCACGCCGGACCTCAAAGCCGCCACCTTCTCCGGCGTTGAGACGATCGACGTGACGCTCGCCGAGCCGTTGAACGCGATCACACTCAACGCCGCCGAGATCGCCTTTCAGAGCGTGACCGTCACCGCCAATGGCAAGGAACAAACCGCCGCCGTCACCCTCGACAAGGCCAAGGAGCAAGCCACCTTCACCTTCCCTGAAAAGCTGCCTGCCGGCAAGGCAACCCTCTCCATCGCCTACACCGGCATCCTCAACAACGAACTGCGCGGCTTTTATCTCTCCAAAACCGCCCGCCGTAACTACGCCGTCACCCAGTTTGAGTCCACTGACGCCCGCCGCGCCTTCCCCTGCTTCGACGAGCCGGCCTTCAAGGCCACCTTCGACGTTTCGCTCATCATCGACAGCGCCGACACCGCCATCTCCAACAGCCCGATCGAATCCGACACTCCCGGCGACAAATCCGGCCAGGGCGCCGGCAAGCACACCCTCAAGTTCTTCACCACCCCCACGATGTCCACCTACCTCGTCGCCTTCCTGGTCGGCGACTTTAAGTGCACCGCGGGCGAATCCGACGGCGTGGCCATCCGCGTCTGCTCCACCCCCGAGAAGGTCGCCCTCACGCCCTACGGCGTCGATGTCGCCAAATACGTGCTCCACTACTACAACGATTACTTCGGCATTCCCTACCCGCTCAAAAAGCTCGACCTTATCGCCCTGCCCGACTTCGAAGCCGGCGCCATGGAGAACTTCGGCGCTATCACCTACCGCGAAACCGACCTGCTCCTCGACCCCAAAACGGCCTCAGTGGGCTCCAGGAAGGAAGTGGCCCTGGTCATCGCCCACGAGATGGCCCACCAGTGGTTCGGCGACCTGGTCACCATGCAGTGGTGGGACAACATCTGGCTCAACGAAGGCTTCGCTACCTGGATGGAGAACAAGCCTGTAGCCGCCATGCATCCGGAGTGGAACATCGACCAACTCGTGGCCGGCGACGAGGATGGCACGCTGGACCTCGACGCCCAGCCCACCACCCGCTCCATCCGCGCCAAGGCCGATACTCCCGACGAAATCAATCAGATGTTCGACGGCATCGCCTACGGCAAGGCCAGCGACGTTCTGCTCGCCGTCGAGAACTATCTCGGCCCTGAAACCTTCCGCAAGGGCGTACACGCCTATCTCGCCGCCCACCTCTACTCCAGCGCCACCGCTGAAGACTTCTGGAACGCCCAGACCGCCACCAGCCACAAGCCGGTCGACAAGATCATGGACTCGCTCGTTGCCCAGCCCGGCGAACCGCTGCTCACCTTCGGCGAGCCGGCCAACGGCAAGGTTTCAGTCGCGCAAAAGCGGTTCTTCCTCAGCCCCGGCATCCAACCCGACCCCGCGCAGAAATGGACCATCCCCGTCTGCTTCAAAACAACCACGCAGGACTGTCAGATCCTCACCCCTGGCGGCTCCACGTTGAAAGTGCCGGCCACCGGCCTCTTCTTTGCCAATGCCGGCGGCAAGGGCTACTACCGCAGCGCCTATCCGCCCAGCCTCTACGCCGCTCTCGTCGCCCAGGTCGAGACCACTCTAACCCCCACCGAGCGCATCAGCCTCACCGGCGACGAATGGGCCCAGGTGCGCGCCGACAAGGCCACCGTGGGCGACTATCTCGACCTCGTGGCCGCCGTCAAATCCGACCCCAACGCCGAGGTCCTCGGCAACGCCCTGGGAGGTGTCAACGCCATCTACGAACAGGTCGCCGCCACTCCTGAGCAGCGCAGCGCGCTCTCCGCGTGGGTTCGCAGGACCTTTGCACCGGAGTACGCCAGGCTTGCCCCACCGGCAGATACCGATTCACCCAACACCCGCGAGTTGCGCTCCGAGCTCTTCGGCCTGCTCGGCTACTTCGGCAAAGACCCCGCTGTCCTCGCGCAGGCCCGCCAGATCGTTGACAAGTATCTCGCCGATCCCGCCTCCATCGACGCCACGTTCGGCCAGACCGCCCTCGCCATCGCCGCTCGCAACGGCGACGCCGCGCTCTTTGACCAGTTGCAGAAGATCTCCGAGACCGCAACCAACCCCGAGTTCCAGGAGGGCGCCCTTCGCCTGCTCGCCGAGTTTGAAGACCCCGCCCTTGTCGAACGCTCCCTCGACTACGCCGTCTCCGGCAAGGTCCGCAACCAGGACGCGGCCATCCAGTTCACCATCGCCCTTCAAATCGACGCCAACCGCGACCAGGCCTGGAAGTACATCCAGACCCATTGGGACAAAGTCCAGGCCCAGCTGACCACCGAGATGGGCGCCATGCTGGTCGGTTCCACCGGCAGCTTCTGCTCCGCCGGCGACCGCGACGACGTGAAGGCTTTCTTCGCCGCTCACAAAGTCGCCGCCTCCGACCAGGCCCTCAGGCACGCCATTGAACACATCGACGGCTGCATCGAACTCCGCACTCTCCAGGAGCCGAATCTCAAGCGGTGGCTTGCCGCGCAAACAAAGCCGTAGCCGTCTGCACATTCCTTCAGCGGCAAATCCGGGCGCCAAGGGTCGGAGAGCACGAGCCCTATCTCGCGATTCCTGGTGACTACAGTGTCCCAAACCTGTAAAACAGAAACAGGATGAACGATCGCCCGCACATCCGTGCTCGTAGCTGCACACGCATCTATGCTCTTATCTTCGTGAGCGTCTGCCTTGGGTCCTGTCTTGGTTCTTCCCCACACGCGTCCTCCCAGGCCCCCAACTCAAACATGCTCCGCAAGGACCCCGTCATGACCCGCCACGCAGAAGGAACCTTCGACGTAAAAACCACGCCGCTCGCCGCCGATGACGCCACCATGGGCACGCTCATCGGCCGCTACTCCAGCGTCAAGCAATTCCACGGAGACCTCGAGGCGGCAAGCAAAGGTGAAATGCTGGCTTCGGGCGACCCCTCCTCGGGCTATGCCGGCTACGTCGCCATCGAGCAGGTCACAGGGACCCTCCACGGCCGCACCGGCTCCTTCGCCCTGCAGCACATCGGCGCCATGGACAATGGCAGCTACAAGCTCTCCGTCGTCGTCGTGCCCGGTTCAGGCGCCGGACAACTCACCGGCATCGCCGGAACCATGACCATCGCCAACGTCAGCGGCAAGCACTCCTACACCTTCGACTACACCCTGCCCGCCCCCGCGCAATAATCCACAACGCTCCGATTCGTTACCATAATCCCCATGCCCCAGTTCCTTCCAGGCCAAACCCTGCTCATCGACGCCGACGACACGCTGTGGGAAAACAACATCTACTTCGAGCGCGCCATCGCCGCCTTCATCAGCTACCTCGACCACCACGAGTACACCCCCGCCGAGGTGCGCCAGGCCCTCAACGCCGTCGAGCGCGAAACCATCCTCGCCCACGGCTACGGCCTCACCAGCTTCACCCGCTCGCTGGTCACCTGTTTCGAGCGCCTCAGCCCCGCTCCCGTCACCGAAGAAAAAGCCCGGCGCATTCTCGGCTTCGCCCGTTCCGTCGCCGAGCAGGAGATCGAACTGCTTCCCGGCGTGGCCGACACCCTGGCCGAGTTAGCCACCCGCCATCGCCTCATCCTCATGACCAAGGGCAACCAGGCCGAGCAGGCTGATAAACTCGCCCACTCCGGCCTCGCCACCCACTTCTCCGCCGTCGAAATCGTCGCCGAAAAAGACCCTCCCACTTACCGCGAAGTCATCGCCCGCCATGAGCTCACCCCGCACACCAGTTGGATGATCGGCAACAGCATCAAGAGCGACATCAACCCCGCCCTCGCCGCCGGCCTCCACGCCGTCTTCCTCTTCCACAAAGACACCTGGGTCCTGGAACACGCAACCCTCGACCCCGCTCCCCAGGGCCAGCACCTGCTCGAACTCGATTCCTTCCAAAAACTCCGTGCAATCTTCTAGGCTTTGAGAATTGAAGACCGCACAACGCGTTCGATCACCCTGGACAAGACCCCGCGTTCCTCGACCCAATCAACCTTTGCTATACTCGTAAGGGCAGCCTCGTGCGGAGGTGGTGAAATTGGCAGACACACCAGCTTGAGGTGCTGACGCCCACAAGGCATAGGGGTTCAAGTCCCCTCCTCCGCACCAAAGATTCTTCTGTCCGCAAGAACCGGACAGACTCGGAAAGCAGCTTAGAAAATGCAGATTCTTCTCTACTTCGTCGTCGTCCTGCACATCCTGGTGTGCTTCTTCCTTATCGGCGTTGTCCTTCTCCAGCAGGGTCGCTCGGCTGACCTGGCAGGCGCCTTCGGAGGCCAGGGCTCGCAGACCGCTTTCGGCCCCCGCGCCGCAGCCAACGTCCTCACCCGGCTCACCACCTGGTCGGCGATTATCTTCATGCTCACCTCAATCGGCCTGACCGTCCTCTACCAGCGCACCACCGGATCCCACTCGGTGCTGGAAGGCACCAAGCCCGCCCCCATCTCCGCACCCGCCAAATCCGGCAAGTAGACCACGCAGTTCCCGCCATTTCGATCCACAGACGGCAGACCCCCAACCTGCCGTTTTTGTTCCCAGCCACAAACCCCACAATTCTTCGTCTTTCAATAATTATCTTGTTGACATTTATATCTTATAGATATATCTTGCAGCTATATGAAGGGAAACCAGACAACCTACGTCATCCTCGGTATCCTCGCCATCCATTCCAACCAGTCCGGATACGAGCTTCGCAAGACCGTCCAGCAAAGCGTCGGCTTCTTCTGGGGCGAAAGCTTTGGCCAGATCTACCCCGCACTCAAGCGTCTGGTTGCCGAAGGCCTTATCGTCCCCAGCACGTCAGCCTCTCAGACCAGGCCCAGGCGCCAGGAATACTCCATCACCCCAGCCGGACTCGCGTGCCTCCAGAACTGGCTCGCCATTCCCTACCGCGACGATCCGCCCCGCGACGAGTTCCTGCTCAAGCTCTTCTTCGGCCGCGAGGCCGCGCCCTGCGTCTCCATCGCACATATCCGCAAATTCCAGGAGAAAAACCGGCGCATGCTCGCCACGTTGCTGGATCTGGAAGTCCTCGGGCGTGCCCGCAGCTTTCACCATCCCGGCTTCCCGTTCTGGATGCTCACGCTCCAATACGGCGTCGCCCAGCTGCGCTCCGCCCTCGAATGGAGCGAAGCCGCCCTGGCCATGCTTTCCGCCGCGGAGGCAGACGCCGTTCCAAAACCGCAACCGCCAGATAACAACCCCGTCGCCAACAAGCCCTGAATCTCCCCGCGAGGTCTTCACCAGTGCATACAAACACCGCCCGCAAAGACAAAGGAGAACCGCAAGATGCCTGCCAACGTTCGTTCCAACCCCTGGTCGCGGATCGTCGCATGGGCCGTAGCCAGCCTCTTCATTCTCGGCTTCTTCATCCCACTAGTTGGCGCGTGGACCGGCCCCGTCCTGGGCATCTGGTTCGTGGGCACGCAAAAGCCCCGGCGCGGGCTTCTCTGGATGGCGGCTTTCGCCTTCATCCCCGGCCTCATCGCCGGCTGGCGCAGATTTCCGTTGACCGGCCCGGCACATACGCTCGAATACGTTGCCGGGATGCTCCTCGCCGCCCTGCTCAGCATTCTGCCCTTCACCTTCCACCGCCTCACCAGCCCGCGCCTGCCCGGTTTCCTCTCCACACTTCCTTTCCCGCTGGCTGCCGTCGTCTTTCATATCCTCATCTCGCCGCTGCTTTACGTCGACCAGGGTTCTAGAATCGGTCTCGATACATTCCTCATCCTCTGGTTTGCGGCGGTCGTCGTCTGGATGTGGAACCAGGAATTCCGCGCCACCACAGCCGTCGTGGGCGCGGCCTTCGTCCTTGCCGCAAGCTTCTCGCTCTTCCACCATTTCAGCAGCGCTCGACTGCCCGAGATCCCTCCTCTTGGCGCAACCTTTGCCTGGATTTGTCTCAGCGGCGCCGCTGCCCTGAGCGTCTTTGCGCTGCTCCACCCCGGCAAGCTCCAGACCTGGTCCGGGCGGCCTGAAACCGTCGCCCTCCTGCAAAGCCCTTTTACCGGCAATTCCTTGCAAGTGGTCACTGAGCGCGGCCGGGAAGCACTCGTCAGCAGCTCCGGGGAGCGCTTCCCCATCCGCAACGGAATTCCCGCCTTCCTCAAGCCGGAAGACCTCACCGGCGACAACGGCAAATACAACCACCTGTATGAAACCATCGGCGGCTTTTACGACGATACCCAGCGTTCCTTCTGCGCCTTCCGGGGATTGGACCTGGATTCGTACTTTGTCAACTACATGGGTCTGCTCGAGGTCAAACCCGGCGATTCGGTGCTGGAGACTTCAGTGGGCACCGGCCTCAACTTCAAATATCTCCCTCGTGGGGTAAAACTCTCCGGTCTCGATCTCTCTCCCGAGATGCTGGCCAACTGCCAGACCAACCTGTGCCGTTGGGAGATGGACGCCGACCTCTATCTGGGCAATGCTGAGAGTCTGCCCTTCGCCGATTCCAGCTTCGACGTTGTTTATAACGTAGGGGCCATCAACTTCTTCAGCGACCGCGCCAAGGCGATCCGCGAGATGATCCGCGTCGCCAGGCCGGGCAGCCTTCTGCTCATCGAGGATGAAACCGAAGAGTACGTGAAGAGTACCTACCAGAAAATCCCGTATACCAGTAGTTTTTACGCGGACCGCAAGCAGCCTGTGACGGTGCCCATCGATCTGGTGCCGCCGGAGATGGAAGATATTCATCTTGAAATGCTGAAGAAAGGCAAGTTCTACGCCATCACCTTCCGCAAACCCGCCTCCGCGTAAAGCCCACAGCGCACAAATCGGCCGAAGTCCTTCGCCCTGCGATTTCAGCCGCCTGCTCGTCTGCGCCGCCGCCGTGTCCTCCGGCACACAGGCCTGAGCCCGCCGCGCACTACAATGAAACCATGATCCTTGAAACCTTCCCCGTCGGCCCGCTGCAATGCAATTGCACCATCCTCGGCGACGAACAAACCGGTGAGGCCATCGTCATCGATCCCGGCGACGAAGTCGGCCGCATCCACCGCCGCCTCACCCAGTTCGGCCTCAAGCTCAAGCAGATTCTCGTCACCCACGCCCACATCGACCACGTCGGCGGCGCCCTCAAGCTCAAACGCCTCACCGGAGCGCCCATCCTGCTCAACGAAAACGACCTGCCCCTGCTCAAGATGATGGAGTCGCAGGCCGCATGGCTCGGCATCGCCACCCCCGAGACCGCCCCGCCCGACGAAAGCTTGGCCGAAGGCCAATTGGTGGGCCTGGAACAATACCCCGCTCAGGTACTCCACACTCCCGGCCACACCCAGGGCTCGGTCTGCCTGCACTTTGCCCCGCTCAAGCTGCTCGTCGCCGGCGACACGCTCTTTGCCGGCAGCATCGGCCGCACCGACCTGCCCGGCGGCAACTTTGGCCAGATCATCGACTCCATCGAGACGCGCCTGCTGGCCCTCCCCGATGAAACCAAAGTTTTGCCCGGCCACGGCCCCGCCACCACCATCGGCGCCGAGCGTAAATCCAACCCCTTCCTACAAACCCAATGACCCAAAAGCTCAAATTGTAACGAATTTGCGTTCAATCCCGTGCCTCTTGCTCTGCGCCCGTCCAGCATCTTGTCGAGAGCTTTCCCCATCGAAAGCCCCGGAAACCCGCGCCAAACGGGCAGGAGTCCGTCCGAGTATGATTGAGTCCTTAAAGTTCCGTAGAAGCGGCCGAGAGGGAAACGAGCAGGGAAGCATTGAATGGCTGCACGGCATTTGGTCGCGCAACCGACAAAGATTGAAAAGGCACCTACTTATACACAGGGGGGACGAATCACGCGGCCGCCGGGGGGATTAAACTGTCCATAAAGAGCGCGATCCCCGGGCCCTCAGAGAGCCAATCATGAATACACAGGTCGCATACAAAGAGTTCACGAATAGACTCAAGCTGCTGATCAGCAAGCACCCCAACCTGATAACGATGACGCTAAGCAACATCTTCACGATGCGGCTGATCGGAAACAAAACGCATGGAGATCTGGCCGAGATCGCTATTGCGGAGTTCGTGAATCAGTACATGTACGATTTTCGGTCGATCCATGTTGGAAAAGACCTCTACCGGGCGAAATCCAAGGAAGAAGATATCAAGATCGTAAACGAAATAACCAAAGCCGAATTTCCGGTGAGCTTAAAAGCATACGGCGACGGCCCCCTTCAGCTTTCAACGGACAAAAACAGCCTGATGTTCCCAACCCTAAGCGAAGCTGGTCAACTGGACCGGCCAGGGCAAATTAAGGCGGTCTTCGATCACACTGCGTTCTCCAGCTTTGCTGAAATAAACGTATTACCGCTGATCTACGATGAAAAGCGGCAGCGCTGCAACATTCTGGTGTTTGATTACGACGCCGCGCGGTCGCAAACAGCAAGGATCGTCCGCCGGTCGGAGGGCAGCGGAAGAAAACACCCCGTTTTTGTGTTCTTGGACTCTAAGGGCGACTACATCTGAGAGGTTCGATACGGGGACGCCGCTGCCAATGCTCTTCAACGAGGCTTGTGGACCCACACCCGCAACGCCGCGAAATACTTCGATAGCATCACCGGGGGATGGATCGATTACTCGCATAATCTCGTCCTCGTGAAGTTGTTTTCCCATGCGCTGGTATCTTCCAGCGTCGGTCACGAACTAGCGTTAGAGAAAGTGAAAGAGGACATCATCGCGATTAAGCAAAGGTCCGGAATATGAGTGCACAGGCACAGTTGTTCAGTGATGAGTTGACTTTCGAAACGCCCTCGACCGAGGGAATTAAATACGCAGGATCAAAACTCAAACTGATCCCTCAGATTCTCCAACTCGCCAGGAAGGTAAACGGAAAAACGGTCTTCGACGGCTTTTCCGGCACAACCAGAGTCTCACAGGCCTTTGCTTACTCCGGATACGACGTGGTATGTAATGACCACGCCGTATGGTCTGAGGTCTTCGGAACCTGCTACCTGAACGGCAAAGCGCCGCGAGAATATAGTGCCCTGATTCAACATTTGAATGCGGTACCGCCGAAAGAAGGCTGGTTCACAGAGTTCTATGGCGGCGACCCGGAGGACGAAGAGAAACCCAAGAGACCATGGCAGATTCACAACACCCGAAAGTTGGATGGCATCCGAGAAGAAATCGAAAATCTCTCTCTCGATCCGGTTGATAAGTGCGTAGCGCTGACGAGCCTGATATTGGCACTCGACCAAGTGGACAGTACACTCGGGCATTTTGCCTCGTATCTTAGAGAATGGTCCCCTCGTTCGTATAAAAAGCTCCAGCTGGGAGTCCCGGCTATTGTGAGGAACGGGCACGATCATTCCCATCGGGTGCTCCGGGCGGATATCTTCGACGTGGCAAGTAGCGCGGAGGCAGACATTGCGTACTTTGACCCCCCTTATGGCTCAAATAATGAAAAGATGCCGCCGTCACGTGTGCGATATGCCTCCTACTACCATGTCTGGACAAGCGTCTGCCTGTTCGATAAGCCCGCCCTCTTCGGCAGGGTGAACAGGCGGGCTGACACTTCGGACAAGGTGGCAAACTCTCCTTTCGAGGATTTCAGGAGGGGCGCAAATGGGAAGTTCATCGCCGTAGACGCGATTGGGAGGCTGCTTGCCTCGACCCGCTCTAAGTACATTATTTTGTCGTACAGTTCAGGCGGGCGGGCCACCTCTAAGGAGCTGAACGAAGCGATCGAATCCTGCGGGGAACTGCTGGAGGTCGTGGAGGTTGATTACAAGCGTAACGTGATGGCGGATATGAAATGGACGAATGAATGGCTCAGGGACGCTGAAGCACCCAATCGAGAGTTCTTGTTCCTTATCGCTCGCCGGTGAATTGTTGGTTATTCAAGAGTGCGACGCCCGCCCTCCTCTGCACCCCGTGCAGGTACTGATCTGAAACCTAGGATTGCAACTAATTTATTTTCAGTCGAATAGAAGATGTCTTTCGTGTAGTGCTTAAAGCATATGCCCCGTAATGTTACTTCCCTGATGCTTCCCTAAATAATCAACAAGAATAGTTACTCCGGTGCT
Source organism: Occallatibacter sp. (assembly GCA_049509995.1). Classification (GTDB taxonomy): domain Bacteria; phylum Acidobacteriota; class Terriglobia; order Terriglobales; family Acidobacteriaceae; genus Telmatobacter. The sequence goes on from JBEKZJ010000058.1 coordinate 22,978, forward strand.
GAATTCCCCCTCCGGCCCCAGCAGGCTTACCACCAGCCATCCACTCTCAGACATCCCGAAAAAATACCCCGGATGAACCCAGACTCCACGCTCCAGCAAGGCCAGCGCGGTCTGCTCGTCGGGCCTCAGCGCCGGAATTCGCAGCACCGCGTACCAGCCGCCCTCCACCTCCAGCCTGCGAACCATCTGCAGCCGATCCAGTTGCCGGTCCAGTTCGGCCAGGTTTGTCGTCACTCGCGCCCGGATCTGCTCCTGGATCGCCGCCCGGCCCTCCAGCCACTTTGGCAACGCGCACTGCACTGGAGCATTCATCGAAAGAAACGTGTCGGCGATCACCTCCAGCCGTTCCAAGGCCGGCGCTTTAGCCGGACCGGTAGCCACAATCCACGCCGCTTTCATCTGTGGCAGGCCGGCGATCTTGCTCAGCCCGCTCACCACAAACACCGGAACCTCATCCAGGCCCGAGGCAAAGCTCCGCTGCGATCCGCCAAACCCATAGTCCAGAAAAACCTCGTCCACAATCAGCGACAGATCGAACTCCCGGCACATCCGCGCCAGTTCCTCCGCCTCCCACGGTTTGGTAAAGTGGCCGGTCGGGTTGTTCGGATGCACCAGCACGATGGCCCTGGTCTCGGCTGTAATCGCTCTTCGAAACCCCTCCGGATCGATCTGCCAGCCCTGGTCATAGACCAGCGGCGCCGCCTTCAAGCGCACGTCGTCCAGCACGGCCAGAAAGTCGAATAGCGGATAGCCCGGCTGCGCCGCCACGATTTCGCTCCCCGGATCGCAGAGCAGCCGGAAAAGGTAGCTGTACGCCTCGCTGGTGCTGGTGGTCAGCACCATCTGCTCCGGCCCAATCGCGGTCCCGTGCTCCGCATAGTACCCGCAAACCGCCTCCCGCCCGCGCAGGCTGCCCCTCGGCTGCGGATCGTAATCGAGAGCCTGGGGGTTGGTAAGCGCCGCCAGCAAGTCGCGGTCGTAAGCAAATCCGCAGCGGGTTGGATTTGAAGCCGTCAGGTCGGCAATGGGCAGCCCGGCATGGGCGCGCAGCCGGTGAGCCCGAGCCAGTTCGCTCTCCTCCGTATTCCATTCCGTCCTTCGCGAAAAGCGCATAACTCCAACCCCGTCAATCGTTCCCCGCGCTGATCTCACGTGCCCCGTTCCGCTCATGCACAATAAGAGAAGGCGTCCTTTTTGAACCATACACCGGCGCCATCGGGGAGGAACATTGAGTCTGCGCGCGGTGGTCTTCGACTATGGAATGGTGTTAACCGGTCCCAGGGATCCCGAAGCCCACGCCGCACTGCTGCGCATCACCGGCCTGCCCCTCGTCCGCTTCGAGCCCCTTTACTGGGCCGACCGCCATGCCTACGACGAAGGCAAGCTCACCGGCATCGCCTTCTGGCAGAAGTTTCTCTTGGACGCCGGGCTCCCTGAAAACCGGGAAATGGCCGAGGATCTGAACTTGTGGGACGCCCGCATGTGGACCACCCAAAACCCGGCCATGCTGGCCTGGCAACTCCGGCTCAAGCAGCGCGGCATTCTCACCGCGATCCTCTCCAACATGGGCGACAACGTGCTGGCCAACATCGAGCGCGAGTTCGACTGGATTCACCGCTTCGACGTTCTGGCCTGGAGCTTCCAGTTGCGCATGGCCAAGCCCGACCCTGCCATCTATCGCCACGTGCTCAGGGAACTTGGCACTCGCCCCGGGGAAACCCTCTTCCTCGACGACAAGCCGGTCAATATTCAGACCGCACAGGCGCTGGGAATGAAGGCCATCGAGTTCTCCACCGTCGAACGCCTGCGCGCCGATATGATCGCCGCCGGACTGGACAGCATGCTCCCGCTTCCCTGAGGAGGAAGCGGTTGCTGTGGCGCCCTTCAGACCCTACTTGCCAAAATGGTAGCTTAACCCCAAATTCGCGTTCATTACGTCCAGGCCGGGATTGACAGGCACGATGAAGGCGTCCGAAAAGTGGAAATCGCTGAACAGGCCCAGGCGCAAACCCCATCGCTCGCTCATCTTCACCTGCACGCCCGTGGCAGACTGCAAGCTGAAGTTCACATAGGTCGCCTCTGTCGAGGGCACCTTTTTTGTGAAGACGAGTACCCCGCCCTTGGCCTCCAGGTAGGGCTTGATGGCCTTCTTGCTCCGCCACTGCCAGCGAAAGCCGATCGGCGAAATCCCCACCCCTGGCACGTGCTCACGGGCTGTGCTCTTATTGAACAGCGGATTGCCCCATATATCGGTGACCAGCGGTTTGTCCAGAAGAACAAACGGCAAAAACTCCCCCACGTAGTCCATCTGCGAGCCCAGAAAGTGGCCCCAGGAATGACGGTCGTACTCTATCCCCGCCGTGTAGAGCTTTTCGTCATACGCGGAGGCAAAGATCTTGTAATTGCCATAGGAAACCAATCCCTCCACGATGATTTCGCTCTCCACCGGCCGCTTGAACCAATTAACTTTCTGGGACTCCGACCCTGCCGCGGCATCTGCCTCTGGTGGGGTCAGCGCCTCTGTCAAGGTGTCCATCTTTGCCGGGGTGTTCAACTCTGCAAGGGTATTCATCTCTGCCAGTGTCATCGCATCCTGAGAGTGCGCCAGTTGCGGCGCAAGAAGGCAGACACCGGCCAGAAGCGAAAGACAGTCGAGACGAAAGTTGCCGGCCAGGAAATGTTCAAGCCGGGGCGGGGTGCACACATTCAGCCAAACTCGATTGAACTGCAAATGCTCACCTTGCTAGTTGGAATCGACCGGACAGCTCAGGGGAAGCGGAGCAGCTAGCTATCCCGTATCGCAACTATAACATGGACTTCAATGCCGGCCGCCACGTGCTTCTTCTTGCCGCCGCCCTCATGCGGTCCCAAATCTCTCTATTTCCGACGCCTGGGTCAGCCGCGCAATGTGCAACATGCCGTCGTTTTGCCGCTCATGGCCGCTGGGATCGGCGCCTCCACGAACGGGTGCCTCTCTGTCTGGATCCTCGCCAGGCTGGCTGTCGCATTTGGACCCTCTGGACGGGTCGAGGCCGCCTTACTCTTGACTCTTGGCGAACCGGTGTTTCCCGGCCTCGCTGCCACCAGTTCCCGCTTCCCTATGCATACAACCGTGGGTCCCGTGTTCTACACTGCTTGCCGCTGAAATGCTATGAGCTAAACCGTCTTATGCCAAGCCGCCGCCAAAAACCAGAGACCCGTTAGAGGTCTGCGTCCCGAACTCAACCTGATCCGTCCACACGTACGGTAGGAGCACCAACAGTGAAATCATTGCAAAGAAGAACTCGCTTGAGCACGGCCGGATGGGCCGTGATGGGGGCAGCGTCCTGGCTGCTGGGCGCAACATTTGTGCTGGCGCAATCCGTGCCCGTGGTCACAGGCGATCCGCGCGTCGACAAGCTGCTCAGCCAGATGACGCTTGAAGAAAAACTCACGTTGATCCACGGCACGCACGAGGACCCGGCGGTCTACCAGGGCCAGGCCGGTTACCTGGGTGGCATTCCGCGCCTCGGCATTCCGGGCCTGCGCCTTGCCGACGGGCCTCCCGGCGTGCTCACGCGCCATCCATCGCAGGGCGAAACCGCCACCATGGGCGTGGCCGCCACCTTCAGCGTCAAGACCGCCGAGCAGAACGGCCTCGTTATCGGCCGCGAAGACCGCGCGCTGGGCATCGACGTCTCACTCCAGCCCTTTGTCAACATTGACCGCGACCTCGAGTTCGGCCGCGGCTACAACACCTTCGGCGAAGACCCGTTCCTCACCTCCCAGATGGGAGTAGCCGAGGTCAAGGGCATCCAGTCGCAGCACGTCATGGCCCAGATCAAGCACTATGTGGCCTACGACTCCAACGGCAGCAACATCTTCGTCGACGACCAGGCGCTGCATGAAATCTACGTCGCCCCGTTCGACGCCGCCATCAGGAAGGCAGACGTTTCGTCCATCATGTGTTCCTATAACCGCGTCAATGGGACCTTTGCCTGCGGCAACGAGTCCACGCTGACCAAGATTCTGCGCGACGAAATAGGCTTCAAGGGATTCGTGACCTCCGACTGGGGCGCGGTCCACGCCGTCAAATTCATCAGCGCCGGCCTCGACATGGAGATGCCCGGGGAGCCCACGCCCGGCGCCCCCTTCAATATCCCATCCTTCTTTGATCTGCTGCCCGTCCCGCCTCCTCCACCGCCCATGCCAGCGGGAGCCGCAGACGCCAATGAAGGCATGTTTGGCGGCCACATCCCCGAGGAGCCTACGCCAAAGCGCGAAGGTATTGGCGACTTCGGCGTGAAGCTCGACCCGAAGAAGATGACCGACGCCCTCAAGGACGGCACGGTCACCGACGCGGCCATCACCCGCGCCGCCGGCCGCGTCCTCTACGAAATCGTCCACTTGGGTTACCTCGATGGACAGTCCAAGCACGACGTCACAGAACAGTCCATCGAAGCCAACGCAAAAATCATCGAGAAGACCGGCGAAGAAGCAGCCGTTCTCCTGAAAAATGAAGGCGCCGCGCTGCCTTTGAAGGCCGCCGATCTCGATTCCGTGGTTCTAATCGGACCCACCGCCGGTCAGGTCGACTCCATCGGCATCAACGGCGAGCGCTCCGTCGGCCTGCCCCAGCGGCAGGTCGGCCCCCTTGAGGCTCTTAAGAAGATTACCGGCAACGCCAACATCCAATTCGCCGTGGATGACGACATGACCGGCACACCGGTTCCGGCCAGCGCGCTCAGCCACGACGGTAAACCCGGCCTCCTGCGCACCGGCAGCGGCGATCCGCAAACCGACGCCCAGCTCAATTTCACTGCCGCCAATGCCCTCGCCCCCAACTCGGCCGTCACGTGGAAGGGCGCGCTCACCCCGCCCCACGCCGGCACTTACTGGCTCTACCTCCAGGCCATGGGCACCAACGCCAGCATTCGACTCGACGGCAAGCGTCTGGCCGCCACCGGAGCCTTCCAGGGCGGCGTGCACGGCGACATCCTGCAGGCCAACCAGGACAACGTCGTTCCCACCCCCGACGGCCTCGACAACGTGCGCCGCGCGGTCGAGTTGACCGCCGGCCCGCACGAAATCGAAATCAAGACCAGCCCCGACAGCTCCAACGCTCCCGTGCAGGTGCGCCTCAACTGGTACACCCCCGAGCAGCGCAAGGCCGACCACGAGGCAGCCATCGCCGCCGCAAAGAACGCCAAAGCTGCCGTCGTCTTCGTCTGGACACGCCTTGAACCAGTCTTTGGCCTGCCCGGCGACCAGAACAAACTCGTCGAAGAGGTGGCCGCGGTCAACCCCAACACCATCGTCGTCCTCAACACCAGCCAGCCCGTCGCCCTGCCCTGGGTTGACAAGGTAAAGGCCGTCCTCGAAATGTGGTGGCCCGGCGATGAAGGAGGCTGGTCCACGGCAAACCTTCTCGCAGGCAAGACCAGCCCCGCTGGCCGTCTGCCCGTCACCTGGGCCAGGCGCCTGGGAGACTATGCTGCAACCGATCCCAGACATCCCGAGCGCTCCTTCAAGGGCGTCGACGGCAAAACCACTTACAGCGAAGGCGTCAACGTCGGCTACCGCTGGTTTGATAAGGAAAAGATCGATCCGCTCTTCGCCTTCGGCCACGGCCTCAGCTACACCACCTTCGCCTACTCCGGCCTGAAGGTCGACAAAGCCTCCGACGGCGGACTCGACGTCAAGGTCCGCATCAAAAACTCCGGCAGCGCCGCCAGCGACGAAGTCCCGCAGGTCTATCTCGGCGCACCCGCCGATATTGCCGCCGGAGTGCAGTTCCCAGTGCGGGCTCTCGTGGCCTTCGACCGCATCCACCTCGCCGCCGGCGAAGCCAAAACCGTCGCCCTCCACGTTGAGCCGCGCCAGTTGCAGTACTGGTCCACCAAGGATGGCAAGTGGGTAACCGCATCCGGCAAGCGCACCGTCAGCGTAGGCGCTTCCTCCCGCGACCTCCGCGTCGAGCAAACCATCGACTGATCAACTGATCAACCTGTCCGGAAACTGAAAACTGGCCGGAAACTGAAAATTGTCCGGAGACTCAAAACTGGCCGGAAACTGAAAACTGGGTGTCCCACCCTCGCGGCGTTCTTGTTTTTGCCGCTGGGGTGGGACACAAACGGCCTACGGCGTTTCCCCAATTGCTGTAACCTCCACCCGCTTTCATGGACCCGCTGCTGCAAAGGGCAGTCCTCCGTTGCGCATGCACCCGGGAAGTGTTTTTTTGCAGCGATCTTCGCCTCCTGGGATGGAAGCCTGTGCCGCCTGCCCCGGTCCGGGGCAAACGCATGAAATTAGCCGCAACCGCTTTTGCCGGAAATTACGATCGGGCAAAGCATTATGACTGTATGCCAGCCTAAGTTCGCCACTTTTCCCCAGGTCTGGCTTTTGGACTGCGCATAACGCCTTTAGAATGTGATGCTGTGCAGTGAAAGTGAAATGTAGTGCCATAATCTTTTCATAATCTATTACCTTTCCCTTGCGGTTGGGGTAGGGTGCAAGTATGTTCATTCGCCGCACCGGGACGCGCCGCAAAGACTGCGCAGAGGCGTACTTCACCTATCGCCTGGTGGAGGCGGTGCGTGTGGCAAGGGCCGTCAGACAGCGCACCCTTCTTAATTTGGGGACGCAGTTTGACCTGGCTCAGGCCGAGTAGCCCGCTTTGGCCTCCCGCATTGACGAGCTATGGCATGGCCAAGCGTGCTTGCTTTCCCCGGGGCCGGTCGTGGAAGAACTGGCGCAGCGTTATGCGGCGCAGTTGATCGCCCGCAGAGCGGCGCAGACGGGTGTGGAGGCAGAGAACCCGCCGCCGGCCGCGGAGCGCTTTGCCGAGGTGGATCTCTCCACACTGGAGTTGGTACGGCCTCGCGCCGTCGGGGTCGAGCACGTGGCTCCGGCCGCCATGCGCCAATGGGGCTTTGAAGAGAAGCTGACCCAGCTGGGCTTCAACCGTCCGCAGGTGGCCGCCGCCGTAGGTTCTGTGATTGGCCGCATGGCTGCGCCCGGCAGCGAGCTTTCAACCTATGACGGGCTGCAACAGCGCAGCGCGCTGGGGGAACTTCTCGATTACCATTACCAGGCCCGGACCTGCAGCAGCTGTATCGCAGCGGCGATCGTTTGCTCAAGCATCGCGAGGCCCTGGAAGCCCATCTATTCGGAGCCGCACAACAGTTGTTCGGCTTGGGCGATACCGGTTTGATGTCGCTGGGGTCTTGGTGTTCGCTGTCTGCCACGCAGCAATCTCCTGCGGCTTAACGGTATCGGCCTTACGTTCATCGAAGTCAGCACGCAGCTTGGAGAGCCGATTCTTGATGGTCCTCGTGTCCCGGTGGTGCGCGACGCTGTACACGAGGATGGCGTCCGCCAACTCCTTGAACTTCACGCCGGCATTGCGCATGTTGTCAGGGAGCTTTGCTCCGGCTCGAGTCGCTGACTTCCGCTGCTGGTAAAGCGCGATTGCA
>JBEKZJ010000059.1:0-29506 GCA_049509995.1 Occallatibacter sp.
TGGACGATCGTCAACAGGAACGGATATTCCACCGCCGGCCGCCAGATGCTGCTCCCCTACAATGCCAATGCTCACTACTTTGATCTGTGGCATGGAGTCGAGATACACCCGGAACATGAGGGCAACCTGTCAGTACTCGCGTTTGATATCGAGAGCAACGGATTTGGCGCCATCCTGGAAGAGACCGCGCCAGATCCGAAACTCGACAAGCTGCTTCCGAAAATGCGAGCCCTGAGTGAGCATCCGCTCAGTCAGTTTTCACATGAATGGCATTCTCTACCTCAACAGTTGGTTCCCGTTGAAAAAACCAAGCGTGTCTCTGTCGCTCCTGACGGAATGGTGAAGATCCCGGAAGCAGATTACGTTTTTCGCGTCAACGGAATCGAAATCGAAGGCATGAACGACGACGGAGTAGACTTTCAGTATCCATGGGAAAGCTCGGCCAGACGATATCATGAGCACAAGATTCATATCGGATCTTTCTGGCTCGATAAGTATCCCGTTACGAACGCGGAATACAAGCGTTTCCTGGACGCCACGCATTACCACCCGGCCGACGATCATAACTTTCTCAAGGACTGGACCAATGGAACTTATCCAACGGGTTGGGGAAACAAACCAGTGACCTGGGTCTCGCTGGAGGACGCCCGCGCCTTTGCGCGATGGTCGGGCAAGCGTCTGCCTCACGAATGGGAATGGCAGTACGCCGCGCAAGGCGCTGACAGTCGTCTCTATCCATGGGGAAATCTATGGCCTCAATCTGCGCTAGCCGGGCCCGACAGCACCATAGCCATAGATAGCACTCAAGGCACTCTCTATTTCCCTCTTCCCGACAAGGGACGAGACGCGCTGGCCGCCAGCGACGTGGACGCTCACCCCGCAGGGGCAAGTCCATTTGGTGTAATGGATATGGTCGGCAACGTCTGGCAGTGGACGGACGAGTATGTTGACGACCATACACGCGCTGCCGTCTTGCGCGGCGGGAGTCATTATCAACCCCAGGGATCTCGCTGGTATTTCCCGCAAGCCTACAAACTTTCGCAGCATGGCAAGTATCTTCTGATGGCGCCGAGCATCGATCGCTCGGGAACAGTTGGATTCCGCTGTGTCGTTGATGGCAATTGAGAGAACAAGTGCGCAGAAAGACAACTACCCAGGTAATGGCCCAAGCGGATAAGCCAATGAAAACTGAATCGCGAGTAACAATGCACCCCGGTGTCGGCGAGCTGCGCGCACTGAAGGGAGATTTCGTCGATGGTGGTGAGCCTACATTGGCTTGGCCGTCGGAAAGTAGGACCACACGGCTGGTACATTCCGGGGCGAGATGTTTTGCTGCTTCCTCGGCGCCTTTCAGCCAACCACCATGCAGGTTCGTCATTCCGCCGACTTCAATCTGCGCAATCGCCGACTTGAAGTTCTCCTTCGCCTTCACGTGCCGGCTTTCGGCGACCACCCGAACGGAGTTGTCATAGGCAACCACGGATGCGTGGTCGGTTCTTTTGGGCTGTCAATCATGAACGTGGCCGCCCGATTGGCCTCATGCCCAGGCTTCCCCTCCATGGAGCCCGAGCGGTCAATGACGATGGACAGACTTAAGGGTTGCCTCTCCGGAAGCCCGGTCTTCGGTTGATCCGGCGCCTGCACCCGGATCAGCACTTCTACGGTATTTTCATGGCCGGCCAGCAAAGCGGCCGTGCGGCAACCAGGCTGAGATCAAAGCCGTTCGATAAAATTATGCTCCCTTCAGCGCGCCATCTCGTCGTGCAGACTGCTTTTCAATGCCTCTCCAAGGCGTTCAACTTCCTCCGGCGTCAGCGACTTTATACGCTGAGCGTCAATCACAACTTCGCACCACGGTTCGAGTTCGACATGAAGCCTCCTGCTCATGCCTCCTGTTCGTTGGGTTGCCAGGTTTGGAGGAGCTGGGGTCGCATGCGCTGTTTTGTTGAACAGCACCGTTACCGAAGCCTTGGCCTGGGGCTGCTTTGTGGCCTTGAATTGCTCAATCAGCAACTGGGCCGGGTTGAACTGCGGAGTCTGGACGGTGTCGGCAGTATCCTGAGCCCGACTCTTTACCGCTCCCGCTGCCGCTCGGTACTCCGCTTCAATCAGTGGCCGTACGGGTGCGAGCAACCCATTCGGCAGGTCCTCGGTACTAGTGATCGCGAAGCTGGCCTTGATTGCTGGCAGCGACCATCTCTGTCCGCGCAGCAGCAGCCGCACAGCAAGCAGTTGCACCAGGTGTTCGAGCCCGAAACGCGCCTCCCGTCCCACCCGCTCAGGCCGGGGAATGAACTCCCGGACATCGTAATCCCTGATGAGCCGGACATTGAGCTCCTTGTTGCTCTCGCTTTCAGGATGGGCAAACAGCTTCGGATCGGACGCAATGATCCTCTCGGCCCTCTCGATCAACTCTTCCACCGTCCAGGGCGACCTTCCGATTTCCTTGCTTCTTGCCGGAACAACCATACGAACATCATTGTGACAGTAACAATATGAATGTCGACATTAAATCCAATCGGAGAAGCTTATTGGCGCCCGAAAGCGGGGAAGGCTTATCTTCCAATTGTGGCCCTCCATGCACCGCCACCCCAAGGCAAAGCGGGTTAGGCTAAAGTCAATTCGGGTCTCGCGGTGATCGTGGCGGCTCTGAGACTCGGAACTCATAGAGCCTGGAGTTGAATTTCAGGCTGTTTTTGGTGGCTGTTTTGGTGGCTGTTTGCTCCGTACCTTTGTACAGATGCTTGCAACACTTTGCAACTTCATATTGCTTCTTATGTATTGCAAATAAATGACTTATTCATCATTTTGCATCAAAATGCGGCTCCCTGCAAAACGCATCAAATCTGATTCGTAATCAGCAGGTCGTCAGTTCAAGTCTGACCGTCGGCTCCACTTCCCCCTCCGCTGACGACCCTCCCCACCGCACGGCTCTTGCCGGTTTCGTTCAGGATTTAGATGCATTTATGCATTTCTCCTCGGTTTTCCACAACCCGCATCGCGCCCCAGCCCTGCCGTGAACCAAGTCAGGCACCCGTTATCCACTTGTTTTTTGTTGCGGCGGTAATTCCGGTCTGATTATCCACGCATACTCTTGGCATAATCGCAGCAAGAGCGGTTCCTCCGTAACTGTTCCAAGAGGTGGATTCAGGACCTGAGCCGGGAATTCGAGTTCAGGGACCGGGTTCAGAACACGAGTTCAAGTCCCAAGGCCGTGCCGTACTACCGGTGGGAGCACTCAAGCGTGACCAGCTATAGCCGTCAGGACGTGTTGCGCATCTTGCAAATCAGTTCCCATCAGTTGCTGGGATGGGAGCGAGCCGGACTCATTCCTCAGCAGCAGATCTACACCTTCCAGGATCTTGGGCAGTTACGGACTTTGCGCGCTCTGCGCGAGGAAGATGTGTCCGCGGCCTCCATCCGGCACTCGATTGTAGCGATGAAGGCCGTGGCCGGCATGGCCAATCCGCTCCTCGAGGCATGCCTGGTTCGTACCGGGACGCGCCTCGCATTCCGCCACCGCGGCGCCATGGTTGATCCCATTCGCCGCCAGTTGCTCTTCGACTTCGAGCGCGTTGACCGTCCTGGCCTGATGGGCCGGATGGACCCGTCGTCGGCCATCTCCGAGCCGTCTCCCCTCCGTCGCCCAGGCGCTGTGAGCCCGCGTGGCGTGCAGGACCGCTTTCTGGCCGCTGTGCAGGCCGAGGAGGCGGGCGAAAAGCAGGGCGCCATTGCCCTCTATGAGGAGATCCTGGAGCTCGATCCGGAGTTTGCGGCGGCCTATATCAACCTGGGTACTATCAACTTTCACTTGCGCCAATTTGACCGTGCCGAGGAACTCTACCGCCGCGCCACCGTGGCTGACCCCGGCTATGTGCTCGCCTACTTCGATCTCGGCAATGTGCTGGACGAGCTGCAGCGGCTGGATGAATCCATCGCCGCTTACCGCCAGGCCGTTGCGCTCGCGCCCCGTTACGCCGACGCCCACTACAACCTGGCCCTGGCCTACGAGCGCAAAGGCCAGCGCCGCCAGTCTCTCCGCCACTGGCAGTCCTACGTCAAGCTGGACAATCGCGGCCCCTGGGCCGACCACGCCCGCGGCCAGATCCGCAAGCTGCTGAGTCATGAAAAGCTCTTCATTGCCTGCCGCGCAACCACCTATATTCCGCCCCGCAAGGGAATTGCGGCTCTGGAGCTGGTTTAGGGCCGGGATGGACGGCGACTCTGATCGCATCCGAGGAACGCGGTCCAGAGACAGCGCATGATCCCTGACGTCTACCTCTTCTCTTCCCGGACCGCCTCAAGTCCGTTTTGATACACTCCGAGGCCGGAGGCATTTCCCCGTTGGCCCACGTAAATCCCACACCCCTGACGCAACTTTCTGAAGAGGAGAGCCTCTTTTACGCAACGGTGCGGCAGTTTGCCGAGGAAGTCATCGCCCCGCAGGTTCGCGCCATGGACAGCGAACAGCAGTTTGCCGAGGGCCTGGTGAAGCGGACCTTCGACCTTGGCCTGATGGGCATTGAGGTTCCCGAGGAGCTTGGGGGAGCCGGCGGCAGCTTTTTTGACGCGGTGCTGGCCATCGAGGCCATCTCCACCGTGGACCCGGCGGTGGCCGTGCTGGTGGATGTGCACAATACGGTGGTCATCAACGCGCTGCGCCGCTGGGGAAGCCAGGCGCAGCAACGCCATTGGCTTCCACGGCTGGCGACTGACACGGTGGGCGCTTATGCGTTGAGCGAAGCCGGTTCCGGTTCCGACGCCTTCGCCCTGCAGACCCGCGCCGAGGCAGTTGCAGGCGGCTTCCGCCTCAACGGGCGCAAGCTGTGGATTTCGAACGCCCGCGAGGCCGGCCTGTTTATTGTCTTTGCCACCCTCGATCCTGGCGCCGGCTATCGCGGCATCACGGCATTCCTGGTGGAAAAAGGCACTGCGGGCTTCACCATCGGGCGCAAGGAAGACAAGCTGGGCATTCGCGCCAGCAGCACCTGTGAATTGATTTTTGATGGCTGTGAGGTTGCGAAAGAAAGCCTGCTGGGCGAGCCGGGCAAGGGCTACAAGATCGCCATCGAAACACTGAACGAGGGGCGCATCGGCATCGGCGCGCAGATGCTGGGGCTGGCCGAGGGCGCCTGGGGACATGCGGCCCGCTACGCCAGGGAACGCCGCCAGTTCGGCAAGGCGATCGCCGAGTTCCAGGCAGTGCGGTTCACCCTGGCCGAGATGGCCACGGAGATCGAGGCGGCCAAATTGATGGTCTACAACGCCGCCCGGCTGAAGGACGCCGGCCAGCCGTTTGTGCGCCAGGCGGCCATGACCAAGCTCTTTGCGTCGCACGTGGCCGAGCGCGTGGCCAGCCAGTGCGTTGAAATCTTCGGCGGGAACGGCTTTGTGCGCGATTACCCGGCGGAAAAGTACTATCGCGACGCCAAGGTGGGCAAGATCTACGAGGGCACGTCGAACATGCAACTGGCCACCATTGCCAAGCAGGTGCTGAGCAGCCGGTAGCTCTTTTTTCGGCTCAATGCAGCCTGGCCGCCGCCTGCGCTACCTCTAGAATATGCGCGGGCCGGGTGCGGCAGCAGCCCCCCACAATCTGCGCTCCCGCGGCAAACCACCCCGCCGCCTGCGCTCCAAAGCTCACCGGATCGCCCTTGCCGGTCCAGCACCGGGCCGCGGCATCCCATCCTTCGCCGGAGTTTGGATAGACAATGACGGGCTTGTCTGTGGCCCGGCGCAACTCGCCAATCAGCGCCGGCATCAGCGCGGGCTGGGTGCAATTCACACCGATGGCAATGGTCTGCGGAAAGCGCGCAACCGCGGCGGCACAGGCGCTGAGCAACTCGCCGTGGGCTACGCGCTGCTCATCCTTGCAAGTGAAGCAGAACCACGCCGCCAGCTCCGGCCAGGGGATGAGCGCTTCGCCGATGGCCTCCGCCTCTTCGAGCGACGGCAGCGTTTCAAATGCGAGCAGATCGGCGCCGCCGTCCGCCAACACGCGAACGCGCTCACGGTGAAACTCGACCAGCTCGCCGAAACCGCAGCTGTAGTTTCCGTGGTATTCGGCCCCATTGTGCAGCGCCGCGCCATACGGACCAAGCGAAGCGGCCACCACCACCCGGCGCCGGGGAAATTCCGCGGCGGTCGCCCGCGCCAGGTCCACAGCGCGCAGCAGGGCAGCGTCGGCCCGCTCCGGCGCCAGGCCAAACTCCGCGTAGCCCATCCGCGAAACCTGGTAGCTGGCCGTCAGAATGCACTGCGCGCCTGCCTCGATGTAGGCGCGGTGCACGGCAACCACCATTTCCGGCGCGTCCTCCAGCACATGCGCCGACCACAGCGGCCCATCGATGTTGGCGCCCAGGTACTCAAGCTCCGAGGCCATCCCGCCATCCAGCACGCGAATCCCGCGCAGGATCGAGTCTCGCTTTTCAGCTTTCTCTTTCATGAATTCATGCTACTGCCAGGCTTGTGCCTTAGAGTTTCTGCGTGCGCTGCACGGAGCGCACGCCGGCGACGCGGCGGATGCCCAGGACCATGCGGTTCAGGTGGCGCAGGTCTTCGGCTTCCACCACAAATTCGACTACGGCTTCGCCGTCCACATCGCGGATGTCCACGGCGCGGATGTTGGTGTTGTCGTCGGAGATGACTGCGGTCAACTCCTTCAACATGCCGGTGCGGTCGTCGCAGAAGACGGTGATTCTGACCGGAAATCGCTGCGGGCGGCCGGCGGACTGGTCGCCAACGCGGGACCACTCGACGGCGATGCGGCGGTCGCTCTCATAGAGCAGGTTTTGCACGTTGGGGCAACTGCGGGCGTGTACGGCCACGCCCTTGCCGCGGGTGACGTAGCCGATGATCTCCTCGCCGCGAATGGGGTTGCAACAGCGCGCCCGATAAACGAGCAGGTCGTTCTGGCCTTCCACCTGCAACGAGTCCGAGCCCGTGAGGTGCAACTTGCGCACCGCATCGGACATGGCCGGCTCGCCACCGGCCCCAGGCTTGGTTTCGGGAACGGGTTCGGCATCGCCCTGGCTGGCATAGCCCGGCGCCAGCTTGTTCAGCACCTGGTGGGCGGAGTGCTTGCCCTGGCCCAGCGTGGCCAGCAGGTCGGCCGCCGTGGCCACGCCATATTCGTTGGCGATGCGGCCCAGATCCTGGTCGTCGATCTGGCTCATCGGAACTTTGAATTTCCTGGCCTCGCGCTCCAGCAGCTTGCGCCCGATCTCCACTGCCCGCCGGCGCTGGTCTTCGTTGAGCCAATGCTTGATCTTGTTGCGGGCGCGGGGGCTCTTGACGAAAGTCAGCCAATCGCGGCTTGGTTTGTGATCCTTCTGGGTGACGATTTCGACGATGTCGCCGGTGCGTAGCTTGGTGCGCAAGGGCACCATGCGGCCGTTCACCTTGGCGCCCACGCAGGTGTGGCCCACCTCAGTGTGAATGGTGTAGGCAAAGTCCACCGGCGTGGCGTCGGCCGGAACCACCACCACCTTCCCCTTGGGCGTGAAAGTGTAGACCTCGTCGGGATACAGGTCCATCTTCAGGCTGGAGAGGAACTCGTTGGGGTCGGTCATCTCCTTCTGCCACTCGACCAACTGTCTGATCCAGTTCAGTCGCTCTTCGTCGCGCGCCGTCACCATCGTGCCGCCCGACTTGTACTTCCAGTGGGCGGCAATGCCTTCCTCGGCAATGCGGTGCATTTCTTCGGTGCGGATCTGCACCTCGAACTGGTGTCCGCTGGCGCCCATCACCGTGGTGTGCAGCGACTGATAGCGGTTGGCGCGGGGGATGGCGATGAAGTCCTTGATCCGCCCCGGAACCGGCCGCCACAGCGTGTGGATCAGCCCGAAGACGGCGTAGCAGGCAGCCACGTCCTGCGTGATGACGCGGATGGCCAGCAGGTCATAGACCTGGTCGAACGAGACTTTGGAGCGCTCGATCTTCTGAAAGATCGAGTAAAGCCGCTTGATGCGCCACTCCACGCGGGCCTCGATGCCGTTTTCGTGCAACTGCTCAGTCAGCGTGTCTTCCACGCCGCGCAGAAACTGCTCGCCCTCGATGCGGCGGGCCTCGACGGCCGCCGCTACCTTCTCGTAGCTCACCGGATCGGTGAACCGGAAGGCCAGGTCCTCGAGTTCGCCGCGCACCTTGCCCATGCCCAGCCGGTGGGCGAGAGGGGCGTAGATATCCTGGGTCTCGCGGGCGATGGCCTCTTGCCGGTCCGGCTTGAGGTGCTCGAGGGTGCGCATATTGTGCAGGCGATCGGCCAGCTTGATGAGCACCACGCGCACGTCCGAAACCATGGCCAGCAGCATCTTGCGCACGTTTTCGGCCTGACGGTCCTCGCGGTTGGCAAACTGGATCTTGTCGATCTTGGTCACGCCCTCGACGATGTGCGCCACCTGATCGCCGAAGCCGGCCGCAATTTCCTCATTGGTGGCGGGGGTGTCCTCTACCGAGTCGTGCAAAAGGCCGGCCGCGATGGCCGTCGCGTCCATCTTCATCTCCGCCAGCACCTCAGCCACCTCGAGCGGATGGATGATGTAGGGCTCGCCGGAAGCCCGCATCTGCCCTTCATGATGCTGGACGCAGAACTCCCAGGCCTTGCGGATGAGGGAAATGTCTTCGCTGGGACGGTTGGCCTGGACTTGCCGGAGCAGCGCTTCAAAACGCTGATCGATCGAACGCTGGGGGATGGGCGGCTCCATATCGCGCACAGTACTCTGCGCCTCCCCGGCGGAGAACGGGGGCGCGCTGGGATCATCTGCCGGTATGGCCTGCCGGACAGTCGCCATGCTTCATTATATGCCGCTAACGTTCGATGCGCTTGAAAGCGCCGGCAGCGGCCCCTGGCTGCGCCTGCCGGCCGGCGCGTGGGCCCCAGGAGAAACTCCCCTGCAAATCGGTTGCTCGACGCTCCGGGTCTTGCGTCTATCCCATAAGTCAAACCATCTCGCCCTTCCCATTTCCTAAAACACGCGCCATAAGACTGAAAGGAACTTTTCGACGGTCCCTAAGATAATTCTTTCCCTTCGCACCTATTCGAAACCGCCGGATCAAGGCCGTGCTGTAACAAGAATCTAACTTTTGCGAATCAATCCAATGAACAATCCCAAAGCACCTATGAATAGGTGACTCTTGCGACTGGATCATAGTCTTTCCCTTATTGGTTCGTCGGTGTTGGAAGACTCTGTGCAGTGTGCCAGCCGTCACATCGCGGGTACTCTGGGGAAGGAGTAAAGTCCTCTGCGGACTAAAGGTCCGAATCCGAGGAACTTATGCTGAAACGCCTGTTAGTTACAGCCATGGCCGCAATGCTCGCGGCAGGCATGGGCTATGCAGATCAATCCAAAGTAAAGGTAACCATTCCAGTCAATAAGACTGCGGCTACCAGCGGCAAACAGATGTATGCCAGCTATTGCGCGCCGTGCCACGGTGTGGACGGCAGGGGCCAGGGTCCCGTGGCTTCCGCGCTGAAGACGCCGCCGGCCGACTTGACCGCGCTGAGCAGGAACAACCGTGGAAAACTCCCCGATACCCACATCTATGCGGTGCTGCAGAATGGCGCGGAGATCCCGTCGCACGGCTCGGCCGAGATGCCCGCATGGGGACCGATTCTTGGTAAGATGAACCAGAGCAACCCCCAGGAAAGGATGCTCAGAATCAGCAATCTGAGCCGCTACCTGGAAACTATTCAGGCAAAGTAGGGGCCGGCGGCCCATTTGCTTCCGGCTATGGCGGTTCTTGAATTGCCACACCCCGAAACCACGACAGCTAAGTGGCCTGGTTGTTGAGAAAAAGCCACTTTGCACAGCGTCGGCAAGGGCACGTGAATCGGAGAACCGCGCAAAGGGAGTGTATGACCAAGCCGCGCAACCGCCAACCTGTTTCGAACCAGGAGGCGTCCAAGGTTCCCAAGCCCGCGGCGCCCTCTGAACGGATTCACGAGAAACCTCTTCTGGCCCCACGACCGGAAGGCCGCGATTCCAGGCAAAATGTGTACCCGGAAAGCAAAGGCGCTGGATTGAAACCTCCCGCCTTTGGAGCCCTGGTCAACCGTCGCGCAGCCGACCGGCTGCGCGGCGGCCATTTATGGGTCTACGCATCCGATATTGAGTCGATTGAGGTGCCCGAACCCGGCCCGGAAGGCCCTCCCGCGCTGCTGCCTGTGGCCGACCGCCGCGGCCTCCTGCTGGGCACGGCGCTCTACAGCCCCTCATCGCAGATTGCGTTGCGGCTGGTCTCCCGCGAGGCCATCGATGAGACCGGCTGGCTGGAATTGCTGGCCTTCCGCCTGCGGCGGGCCATTGCCCGGCGCAGGCCGCTGCTCGACAGCCAGACCAATGCCTGCCGGCTCTGTTTCAGCGAGGCCGATGAGTTGCCCGGGTTGGTGGCGGACAAGTACGCCAACCTGGTCATTCTTCAACTCCTCGCCAAGGGACTGGATTCGGCCGCGGTGCGGGAAACCTGTGTGCGCGTGCTGCGCGAGGAGTTGGCTCCGTCTGTGATTCTGGAGCGGCCCGACCCGCGCATTCTCGAGTTGGAAGGGCTGCCCACGCCCAGCTCCGACCCTCTTTTTCATCATCCCAGCGACGAAGACCTGTCGCGGGGGGCCCCGGGGACCGTGGAAGGCACCGCGACTCAGGCCGCCAGCACGCAGTTCCGGCTCAACGGTCTGGTGTTCCACTACGACGCCAACGCCGGGCAAAAGACGGGAGCTTTCCTCGACCAGCGGGCCAACTACGCCGCCGCCCAGCAGTGGGCGCGGACGCTGGAAGCCACCGGCCGGGCGCTCGACGTTTGTTGCTACCAGGGTGGCTTTGCCCTGCATCTTGCCCAAGTCTGCGGGCTGGTCACGGGCATTGACGCCTCCCGCGCCTCACTCGAGGTGGCGGAGCGGAATTTTGAGGCCAATCGCGCCACGATGAACGCGGTGGTGGACTGGGTGGAGGGCGACGCCTTTCAGATTCTGCGCGACTGGTCGGACTCCGGCCAGATCTTCGACGCCATCGTTCTCGATCCGCCCGCCTTCGCCAGGACCCGGAGGGCTGTCGAGGGAGCCCTGCGCGGCTACAAGGAGCTGAACCTGAGAGCCCTCAAGATGCTGCGCCCCGGCGGCCTGCTGGTGACCTGTTCCTGCTCTCATCACGTGGGTTGGGCGGACCTCGAGGCCAGCGTGGCCTCGGCCGCCGCCGATGCTCCCCGGCGTGTGCGCCTGCTGGAGAGGCGAGGCGCCGCTCCCGACCATCCGGTGGTGCTGAATCTGCCGGAAACCGAATACCTGAAATGCCTGGTGCTGGAAGTCGAGTAGTCAGGCCTGGGCGACGCGTTGGCTGGCCCGCGTAAGTGGCCAGAGCTGAGCCAGCCGTTGGATCCAGCTCCGCCGGACCGGGGCGCTGGCGGCCTGGTTCCCTTGCGATGAGTCCGTTCGCAACTGGGCCAGCGTGTCTTTGACCAGCGCCCGCAGAGACTCGGCCTCAAAGGTACAGGAGCGCAGGTAAGCTGAGACGGTGAGTCCGGCTTCGGCGGCGCGCTTGCGCAGTTGCGCATATTCTGCCTTGCTCAGCCGGATGGTGACGCTGGCGCACTTCAGATTCCGATCGGGCCCCGTCATCAGGTCGTGTGTGACCTCAGGTTCTGCATATGCACTCGAAGCACGCACCGCTTGCGGGGTTGCAGTTTCAGCGGCCGGGGTCGCTTCGGCAGGAAACGGCTCGTGGCTACCGAGTGTTCCGGGGTCGGGAGGCTGCGTAAGCGATCGGTCACTGGGGTCGGCTGCTCTGTAGCGCGCGTGGGCGCGCAAGGCGCGCTCGTAGCTGAGAGTTGCTACGTCGTCGGCAAGATCGTCATCGTTCCAGGCGGGCCGGCGTTCCGTCGCGCCGGACGCGGGTGCGGCCAACGCGGCCAGCAAGCCCGCAAACGTGGGGGAGGCGGGGGAGGAAGCTGTTGTGGCCGGCTGCTGCATGGCTTGGAGCATATCCGCGCAGGCGCCGAATGCGTGAGGGAACTCCCATGCTGCCGGCCGAGCAGATTCCGGATGAGGAAATCTGCTGCGTCATTCCCAAAGTGAAACCGCTTCCCGAACCGCCTTGACTAGACGCCGCGAGATCAGCCGCAGAGCGCTTCGCATGCCTTGGGCTCGGGGAGCACGCGTCCAGGGAGACGCAACAGCTGGGTGACAGCCTCAGTGCTCAAGGGGCGGGCGAAGAGGAAACCCTGACCGAAGCGGCAGCCTAGTTGCCGCAACAGGCGGTACTGCTCGCAGGTCTCAATGCCTTCGGCCACCACATCCATGCCCAGTACCCTGGCCAGTTCGATAATGGTGCGCACGATTTGCATTGGTTGATCCCCATCGGTCATACGGCCCACGAAGGAGCGGTCGATCTTCAATACGTCAAAGGGAAAGGAATGCAGGTAGTTGAGCGAACTGTAGCCGGTGCCAAAGTCGTCCATCAGCAGGGAGATGCCCAGCCGGCGCAGGCTACCCAGCACTTCCAGGGCGGTGCGCATGTTGGGAATCAAGCTGGACTCGGTCATCTCCAGGCCGAGCTGCCGGCTTGAGATGCCGGTTTGGAGCAGCAACGCCTCGACGTGGTCGGCCAGCCCCTGACGGGAGAACTGACGGGCAGAAAGGTTGACGAGCACCCGCAGGGAACTGTGCCGGGAATCCTCGCGGCACCACGTTTGAATCTGGCTGCAGGCCTCCGAGAGCCCCCAGTCGCCGATGGGCAGGATCAGCCCGCTCTCCTCGGCCATGGGAATAAAGTCCATGGGCGGGATAAGCCCCCGCTCGGGATGTACCCAGCGGATCAGCGCCTCAAGGCCAACGATTTTGCGGGTGGAGAGTTCGATCTCGGGTTGGTAGTAGAGGACAAACTGGTGCTGGTCCAGGGCGCGGCGCAGATCCTGCCTGCGCGGCCAGCTCTGGGGCGCATCGGCAATGGCGATGGAGCTGCGAGCCCGCCGGCTTCTCTGCGCGCCAAAAGCCTTGCGCAGCCTGCGCAGTTCCAACTGGCTGGCCGCCATGTCAGCCAGGTTTTCGAGCATGCGAAGCTCGTCCGGAGCCATACCCTGGCGAGGCTCGCGGCAAAAGATGGATAACGCTCCCAGGATTCTGCCATCGAAAGATCGCACCGGAACGGCGGCAAAGAACTCCGCGCCGAGTAGCTTGGGGACTAGTGCTTGCTCCTCGATTAGAAGCTGCCTGGACAAGTCCGAGACGATTACCGGGCCGTCTTCGGCCAGCACCATCTCAAAGATGGAGTTTTTCCGCGGCAGCTCGCGAACGAACCGGCCCCAGGACGACTTGATCCAGACGCGGCTTTCGTCGGCAAAACCGATCCCGGCCGAATCGGCCTGGAAGTACTCGGCAGCCAGCCGTGTGATGGCGTCGTAGCCGGGTTCCGGCTCGCTGTCGAGTATCCCGGTCGAAGCCAGCGCTGCCAGCCGAGCAGCCTCCTGCTCAGCATCGTTTCTGTCGGTCTCCAACTCTGCTTTGGGCATCTTCGCTCCGGCCCTGCGATATTCCCGCCAGCGTGGTCCCAGCCGGAGACAAACAGCCCTCCGTGTGCTTCCCGGCTGTGCATGAGGGCCGAAAGCGGCCTCCCCGGACCCTCCGCGCTCGATCTTCGCGAAAGCGGCCGGCGAGATCGCCCCTAAGGACGTGCTGCTCAGGTCCTGCATCTCACTTATCGGAGAGGATTCCCCAGCCCATGAGGTTACGCCAGAGCTGTTCTCGTGAGTACCTGTCCGGCTTCCGACAGGACACTCTTTGCCACAGTGATCCCCTGGTTTCCGTAAGGCTGTTTGCACCGTGCAGGAAGGGTTTTTGGGGGGAAAGACCCACTTTGTAGCCAAAGTGCCGGTTTCCCCCTATTTGTGCGCCGCCCGGGCGCCCGCCTGCCCCGTTTCAGTCCAAAGGAACGTGAGTTCGTCGGCGTCGTCCTGGATCTGCTGGTCCACACCCATGCCTCCGCTGTGTCCTCCCGCCAGGCTGTAGTGCAGCAGGATCGGCCGCCCGCTGGATGAGGCTGACTGCAACAGGGTCGTCATCTTGCGCGCGTGCAGCGGATCTACGCGCGTGTCGCTGTCGCCAGTGAAGAACATCACCGCCGGATAGGCCGTGCCGGGTTTCACGTTGTGGTAAGGCGAGTACTTGAGCAGGTAGAAAAACTGCTTTTCGTTCTCTGCCGAGCCGAACTCCGTCGTCCAGTAGGAGCCCACCAGGAATTTCTGGAAGCGCAACATGTCCAGCAGCGGATAGGCGCACAGCACGGCTGAAAACAACTCCGGCCGCTGGGTGATGGCCGCGCCCATCAGCAGGCCGCCGTTTGACGCACCCGCGATGGCAAAGTGCTCCGGCGATGTGTACTTGATGGCGATCAGGTACTCGGCCGCCGCGAACCAGTCGTCGAAGACAGTCTGCTTCTTTCCGAACATTCCCTGCTCGTGCCAGCTCTCGCCATACTCCCCGCCGCCGCGCAGGTTGGGCACCGCGAACCATCCACCTCGATCCAGCCACCACGCAAAGGCCGGTCTCCAGCTCGGAGTGATGCTCAGGTTGAAGCCGCCGTACCCGGTCATCAGCAGCCGCTCCGTCCCGTCCCGCTTCAGTCCCTTCTTGCCGGCAATGAACATGGGAATCTCGGTCCCATCCTTCGACTTGAAAAACACCTGTTTCAGTTCATACTGGCTGGAGTCGAATGGGATCCTGGGCTGGAAAAAGACCTCACGCTTGCCGGTCAACGTATCCAGCCGGTAAATGGTGGGCGGCACAATGAACGACTCAAAGCTGAAGAAGCCGTAGCGGTCCGTCGTCCGTCCCTCGAATCTTGAGGCCGACCCGATCCCCTCGTACTCGACCTTGCCGGCCGGCTTTCCATCCAGGGCGTAGACCGCGGTCTCAGTCTTTACGTCCTTCAACCGGTTTACGTAGATCTTTCCACCCACAATCGACCACTCATCGATCACATCCGGTCCTTCGGGCACGATGGTCTGCCACACGTCGGGCATAATTCCGGGATCGGCCTTCAGAATCCTTCCCCTGGGCGATTTGTAGTCGGTCTTCACATACCACGCGCCCTTGGCATAGATGGCTTCAAAGCGCGAATCCAACCCCCAGACCAGCACCTCAAAGGGCGAACCCGGCTTGGTCAGATCGCGAAAGACGATGTCCACACGCCGGGCCGGCACACCCCGTTCGATCTTGATGACCAGGTAGTGGCCATCGTCGGTCACCACCCCCGAGAAAAGGTCGTTGCCGGTCAGCAGCTCGCCGCGAAACTCCCGCCCAAACACCAGCGTGTCCCGGGAGTTGCGCGTCCCCAGCACATGCTGGTAGAGCAGCGTTCCCTCCTTGTCGTTGCGCGCGTAGTAAAGGCTGGCCCCATCCGGCGCAAAGCTGACGCCGAAGTAGCGAGCCGTCGGCAACTCATCCTCCAGCGTCTTGCCCGTCTTCACGTTGAACACCTGAACGCTGGTCTCGTCCGCTCCGCCCTGCTGCACCGAATAAGCCACCAACGCACCATCGCGGGAAACATCCTCCAGGCCGACCGAGGTGTTCGGGTCCCGGCTCAGCTTGGCCGGGTCAATCAAGCGTTCGTCCTTGCCCGTCCACCCAGGCCGCACATAGATCGAAAACTGCTGTTCCCCGGCCAGCCGCTTCGTGAAGAAGTAGCTGCCTGCGCGCTCCCATGGCGTGTGCGTCTGCGAGACGTTTTCCAGGGCGTCCAGATCGTCCACCGCCTGCGCCCGGATGCGCGCCTGCTTCAGATACCGCGCCGTGTAGGCGTTCTGTGCATCGATAAAGGCCCGCGTCTCAGGGCTCCTGGCGTCTTCCAGCCATCGGTAGCTGTCCGGGATCTTGGTCCCGAAGTAGTCGTCGCTCACCGGCACAGCCTCCACGGCCGGCGGCGCAGGCAAAGTGATCCCCTCGCGCCCATGAATCGTCTGCGCAACCGCGCTTGCCCCGATGATCGCCAAAAACGCTATTCCAAAAGTCCGCTGCACGCAGTGCCTCCAGCGGACAGGATACGCGAGAGATTGGGTGGTTGCACCCTTTCTTTCCCGCGGATGCTGCGACTCTGAGCGCAGAGAACCGGGGAGATCGCCAGCTGCGGCCTGCCGGCCCATCCCCATTGCGCCGGGCCAACTTCTCGCTCCTGGCCGGTGGTGCATGAGCCTGTTTTCGCGCACTGATTCGCGATGCGGGCCTCGTCGGCGCGCAACCCCGGTAAAATCAACTCCAGTGGCAGGATCGCCCCCAACTCAACCTTCTCCGCCTGCGCGGTCCCGGTGGGCTCGTGGCCTGGGATTGCTGCGGCCATCGCACGCGCATACTGCCTTCACGGCAACCATCCTGCTGATGGTGTCCACCTTTCTGTCGCGCATCATTGGGCTGGTGCGGGTCCAGTTCATCGTCTGGCTCTTCGGCCGCGGCATGGAAGCGGACGCGTTGAACGGCGCCTTTGTGCTCCCGGACATGCTCTCCTACTTCCTGGTCGGCGGCGCGGCCTCCATCACCTTTGTCATCATCCTCACGCGCTATCGCGATACCGGGCGCGAGGCGGAGGGGCAGCGGTCGCTTTCGGTGATTGTGACCACCATGTGCCTGGTGCTGGGCAGCGCCATTGTGCTGGCTGAAATCGTCGCCCCCTGGTACGTCCACTGGTGGTTCGACGGCTTCAATGCGGAGAAAGCGGCGCTTTGCGTGCGGCTCACGCGCATCCTCCTTCCCGCGCAGTTGTTCTTCTTTGGCGGCGGAGTCTTTGGTGCGGTTCTCCTGGTGCGCAAGCAATTCAGCATACAAGCCGTCGCGCCGCTGATCTATGGCCTCGGCACCATCGTGGGCGGCCTGTTGCTGGTCAAGCGCATCGGCGTATCCTCGCTGGCCATCGGCACAGTGGCGGGAGCCTTTTTCGGGCCGTTTCTCTTGAATTACGTCTTCGCCCGGCGCGTGGGCACGCGCTTCCGGCCCATTCTCGACTGGCGCGATGAAGGTCTTCGCGAGTGGGTGCGCCTCTCTCTTCCGCTCATCGTCGGCGTCTCGCTGGTGACTGCCGATAGCTGGATCATCGCCCACTTCGCCTCGACGACCAGCGGCGCCGTCTCGCTGATGACCTATGCCAAACAGCTTTTCACCGCGCCCATGGCCATGCTGGCGCAGGCCGCGGGCGCGGCCTCCATGCCGTTCTTCGCCAGCCTGTGGTCCGAGCAGCGCCATTACGAATTCGCCACCGGGGTGGCGGACTCCGTCTCCCGCGTAGCCTCGCTGGGACTGCTGGCAGCCTCGGCCATGATTGCGCTGGCGGCGCCGATGGTGGAACTGCTCTTTCTTGGCGGACGCTTTTCTTCAGGCGATGCGCGGGAGTGTGCCGGCTACTTCGCCGTTTTCTCCGTCTCCATGTTTCTCTGGGCGGCCCAGGCTATCTACGCGCGCGCGTTTTACGCCGCCGGAAACACGCTCCTGCCCATGGCGGCGGGAACGGTGGTGACGCTGGTTTCGCTGCCCATCTATGCCTCGCTTTATCGCTTGTATGGAGCCATGGGGCTGGCGATCGCCTCTAATATTGGGATCGCGCTGCAAACCGGGACCATCGCCGTGCTCCTCCACCAGCGCCGCATGGTCTCCCTGGCCAGTCTGGACTTCGCCGAGATGGGCCGCTGCCTGCTGGCCGCGCTGGCCGGTGGCGGGGCCGTCTGGACGGTCATTTGGGGGCTGGGCAACCTGCCAGGCCATCTCCTGCGTCCGCACCTGCACGCGCAAATCCGCTGGACCGACCTGGCCGTTCTGGTCGCTGGAAGCGCGGTCTGGGTGGTCATCGCAAAATGGGTTCTGGAAAAGACCGGGTCAGCGCTGCCCAGGGTGGCGATGAAGCGGCTGGGCTTGGGATAAGCATCTTCGGCGCCGTTCCCGCTTCATTTCTTGCTATTGGTATTGTTTTCTTTTGCTTACAAGGCGCTCAGTCCAATTCATTTCCAGATCATTTCCTGATCTTTTGTCGTCCGGAGCGCAGCCTTTCCGCCTCATGCCGTTCGGCAAGAACCCCATCCGGAAGACACAACAAACCCTGCCAGTGCATGGGCTCTTGTGCCGGAGAAACAACCTGGAACGAAGTTAAGCCTGGAACGGTTTGGGCGTCTCCGTAATTGGCGGGGCCGGGCCTGACGCTGCGGCTGCCGCTCCCGGCTTGGCGTCCGGCTTGCGGATGTCGATGCCGCCCTTGAAGTAGGCGCCATCCTCGATGCTGATGCGGGCCGCGGCGACGTCGCCGCTCAGAGACCCCTCGGCGCGGATGTCCACGCGGTCCGTGGCGGAGACATTGCCGCGCACCTTGCCCAGGACCACGATTTCGCGCGCGCTGATATTGGCCGAGACCTGGCCGTTGCGGCCCACAGTGACGCGGTTGCCAGGGAGGTTGACGCTGCCCTCGACCTTGCCGTCGATAAACAGCGACTCGGTGCCGTTGATCTCGCCCTTGATGAACAGGCCTTTGCCGATGGTGGCCTGCTCGCCGGTCACAACCGGGGTACGACTGGGAGGGGGTTCAAAGACCGGAGCCGGTGGCGCCGGGCGAGAAGGTTCCGGGGTGGGGCTGGGGGCGATCGTTCCGGTTTGGGTGGGTTTCCACATAGCGCTCAAAGTATTTCCTTTTCTGTCCTGACGGGACTGGGCTGCCAAGGCAGGGGCCACTGCCGCGGGCCCAAAAAGCTGAATGGGTGGATCGCCGACCGATTTGCCTTCGGCGACCCCATCGGCGGCCACTGCTAGGATGCTAATCCTTCCTGGTCCGCCAAAACGTTGTTGTTCCGCTATTTTAGACGGAGTACGCCGGTTTGACGAAAAAGACGGGTGAACAAGGGCCGCCAGGAGCCAATTGTGACAACAATTCCCAGGCCACGCAACTTTTCGCGGAATTTTCGCAACGCCCGCTAGAATGGCGCCAGGGAGACACCGGAATGCATCGCAAAGCGAAAACCGTATTCCTGTATCTGGGATTGATCCTTGCCGCGGCCAGTTCACTTCCGGCCCAGGACAGTCAGCCGGCGCAGCCCCTCGACCTGGTCATTGCCCACGGACACATCGTGGATGGAACCGGTTCGCCCTGGTATTCGGGCGACGTGGGCATTCGCAACGGCCGCATTGCCGCCATCGGCAACTTGGCCAATGCGCCCCGCAAGCGCACCATCGACGCCCAGGGCAAGGTCGTTGCGCCGGGATTCATCGATATGCTCGGCCAGTCGGACCTGACCGTCCTGGTCGATCCCCGCTTGCCCTCGAAGATTTTTCAGGGCATCACCACTGAAATTACCGGCGAGGGCAACTCGGCGGCTCCGGTCAGCGACGCTATGCTCGCCGCCGACCGCGCCGGCTATGAGCACTACCACCTGACGCCCGATTGGCGAAATTTCCGCCAGTACTTTGCCCGCATCGAGAAGCAGGGCATGGGCATCAACCTGGCCAGCTACGTGGGCGCCACCTCGGTCCGCCGCATGGTGCTGGGCGACGCCGATGTGCAGCCCACCACGGCGCAACTCGATCAGATGAAGGCTCTGGTCCGCGAGGCGATGCGTGACGGCGCGGTGGGCCTCTCGACAGCCCTGCAATATGCGCCCGCGCCCTACGCGAAAACCCCGGAACTGATCGCGCTTGCCGGCGAGGCCGCAGAATTCGGCGGCATCTACGCCACCCACATGCGCAGCGAGGGCGATGCGGTCCTCGAATCCATCGATGAGGCGGCGCGCATCGGCCGCGAGGCGCACATCCCGGTCGAAATCTGGCACCTCAAGGCCGCGGGCAAGGCGAACTGGGGCCGCATGCCGCAGATTGTGGCCCGCATTGAGCAGGCCCGCGCCGCGGGCATCGACATCAGCGCCAACACCTACGCCTACACCGCCTGGTTCAACACCTTTTCCGCCTTTGTACCGCCATGGGCGCACGACGGCGGCGATGCCAAACTCATTGAACGCCTGAAAGACCCCTCCATCCGCGCCCGCATCCGCAAGGATATGCTCTCGCCGGGCAAAGACTCGGCCGGAGAGGCCTGGGATAACGAGTGGCAGGAGATTCCCGGCCCTGAAGCCATCCAGATTGCCGTGGTGCAGAATCCTGAGCTGCACGCGCTCCAGGGCAAACGTCTCTCAGAGGTGGCCGCGGAGTGGAAGGAAGACCCCATCGACGCGCTCTGCGACATACTCGTCAAAGACAACGCTTTTGCCGAGGTAGCCGTCTTCGGCATGGATGAGCCGGATGTACTGCTGGCGCTCAAGCAGCCCTGGGTCTCCATCGACAACGATTCGCAGGGCACCTCGCCCGAGGGCCTGCTCGGCCAGGAGCATCCCCATCCGCGCGCCTACGGCACCTTTCCGCGCATCCTGCGCAAGTATGTCCGCGAAGAGAACCAGTTAACCCTGCCCGATGCCATCCGCAAGTTCTCCGCGCTGCCCGCCCAGCGCATGAGGCTGACCGACCGCGGCGTACTCAAGCAGGGCATGTGGGCCGATGTGGTGGTCTTCGACCCCGCAACGATTCGCGACAAAGCCACGTTTGAAAACCCCAACCAGTTCTCTGAAGGCATGGAGTTTGTGCTGGTGAATGGCGTGCCGGTGATTGAAGACGGCAAAATGACCGGCGCCCTGCCGGGAAAGGTGCTGCGCGGGCCCGGCTATGTGCCGTAAATCGCAGGGAGATGGACGACGAAGCTCCGAGACCCAACCGGCCAAATGGCCTACTCTTGACCTATGACCGATCCTGAACTGTTGACGCGGATCGCCCGCTCTGCCGGTCAAAAAGCCGGGTACAAGCAACTGGTCCGCGAACTTAGCCTTGCCGGCGGACGCGAGCGCCGCCTGCTGCTGGAGCAGTTGGCCAGGCTCACGGCCAGGGGCGCGCTGGTGAAGCTGGACCGCGAGCACTGGAGCATTCCCCGGCCTGTTGGCACGCGGGAAAACCTGGCCGCCGGGCGGCTCGATCTGCATCGCGACGGCTACGGTTTTGTGCGGCCCAACCGAAGGTCCGCCGCGGCGGGAGCGCGCCAGGCTTCCGGCAAGGAAGATATTTTTATCCCCCCGAACGAGATCAACGGCGCCATGCAAGGCGATGAGGTACTTGTTGAAGTCGATCCTCCCAAGGCCGACGGGCACCGTCTGGGCCGGATTGTCCGCGTCCTGGAGCGGCGCAACCCCACCGTCGTCGGCGTCTTTCACTACGCCCGTTCCGACCGGGCCCAGGGGCACAGCGTACTCCCTTTCGACGAGCGCATGACGCAGCCCATTCTCATTCCCGCCGGTCAGGAACTGCCGGTTGCCGGCGAAGCTGCCACGCCCCACCGGGTGCTGGGCACAGAAGCCACGGCCGCAGCAGCGCACGACGACCTGGAAGGCCTGGTCGTCGACGTTGAAATCACCAGTTGGCCCACGCCAACACGGCCCCCGGTTGGCCGCGTCATCGAGGTGCTGGGTGATCCGGACGACTTCGGCGTGGACGTGGAGATAATGATCCGCAAACACCAGTTGCCGCGGATCTTCCCGGAGAATGTGCTTGCCGAGGCGCGTCGCGTGGCTCATCTCGACGAGGCCGAAGCCAACAGCCGCCGCGACTTTCGCTCGCCCCCAATTGTCACCATCGACGGAGAGACGGCGCGCGACTTCGACGACGCCGTGCTGGTAGCCGACCGCCCCGACGGCGGCTACGAGTTGCAAGTGCACATTGCCGACGTGGCCGAATATGTGCGCGCCGGGACGGACCTCGACCTCGAGGCGCGTTTGCGCGGAACCAGCGTCTACTTCCCCGATCGCGCCATTCCCATGCTGCCGCAGGAGCTTTCGACCGATATTTGCAGCCTGCG
Source organism: Occallatibacter sp. (assembly GCA_049509995.1). Taxonomy (GTDB): domain Bacteria; phylum Acidobacteriota; class Terriglobia; order Terriglobales; family Acidobacteriaceae; genus Telmatobacter. The sequence continues at coordinate 21,843 of JBEKZJ010000059.1, forward strand.
CCCCGGCGAAGACCGGCTCGTCCTGAGCTGCATCCTGCAGCTCGATTCCGCTGGCCGCATCGAGAGCTACGAAATTGTCGAGGGCGTCATTCGCTCCGCGGCGCGAATGACGTATACGGAGGTTCACGCGATTCTCGAGGGCGACGCCGAGGCCCGCGCCCGCCATGCCGCGCTCGTCCCCGATTTCGAGCGGATGCGGCAGGTCGCCGGGCTGATGAACAAGCGCCGCGAGGAGCGGGGCAGCATCGATTTTGACCTGCCCGAGCCGGTGATCGAGTTCGACGAGCAGAGCCAGATGCGAGGCGTAACCAAGTCCGAGCGCACCTGGGCCAACCGCCTGATCGAGGAGTTCATGCTGGCGGCCAACGAGTGCGTGGCCACCTGGCTTGAAGACCTCGACGTTCCTTCGCTCTATCGGATTCATGAAAAGCCCGAACCCCGCCGCGTTGTCGAGTTTGAGGAGCTGGCCGCTGCCTTCGGCTACTCACTGGGCCTCGGCGCTCTCCCGGTCAAGCGCATCCAGACCCGCGGGGAGCGGCGGGATGCACACGGCCGCGGGCGCAACCCGCGCATGCACGAGGTCCCCGAAGATATTCCGGTCACGCCGCGCATGTATCAGAAGCTGGCCGCCAGGATCGAGGGCAAGCCGGAGGAGCGGATTCTGAGTTACTTAATGCTGCGCTCGCTCAAGCAGGCGCGCTACTCCGAGATCAACGAGGGCCACTTTGCGCTGGCCGCGCCCACCTACACCCACTTCACCTCGCCCATCCGCCGCTATCCTGACCTTATCGTGCATCGCATCGCCAAGGCGCTGCTCAGGGCCGGCGTGCGCGGCCGGGGCGAGGTTGCGCCGGGCCGGCACAGTTCGCCGTGGACGCACCCCAACGAAGGCCTCCCGGCAAGCAGAATCCCTCACCTTCGCAGCCCCAGATCGGTAGCGGTTTTCGCGGGCGAACCTCCGATTCCGGAAGCTGAGTTAGCGCAGATCGCCGAGGAAACCAGCCTGACCGAGCGGCGCGCCGCCGAGGCCGAGCGCGAACTGGTGGAGTGGAAGAAGGTGCGCTTCATGCAGGACCGGGTGGGCGAGGAGTTTGCCGCGCTGGTGCTGAACCCGGCGAAGTTCGGCCTCTTTGTTGAATTGACCGACCTGTTCGTCGAAGGGCTGGTGCCGATCGATACGCTGCGCGACGACCGCTACACCTGGCGCGAAAACACGCACGAGATCATCGGCGAGCGCACCGGCCGCCGCTTCCGCGCCGGCGACAGGGTGCAGGTGATTCTGGATCGCATCCTGGCCCAGGAGCGCAAGCTGCAGTTTTCGATTGTGGAAGAGGGTCTCATCCTCACCGGCAGGAAGGCCGCCAATGCTCCGTCAAAGGCGAAGAAAACCAGGCGCAAGGAGGCGTCGCCGCAGTCCTCAAAGGGAAAGAAGCGGTTCGGCAAAAGGGGCAAGCGGCGCTGAGGCCTCCCGGCCCGCAGCGCCACACGCGGCCAAATGCTGCTGACCTAGGCGCCAGCCTGCTTTTCAGCAAGGTTGCCGATAAACGGCAGCTTGTAGCGCTCCCCTTTGAGAGCCTTGAGCAGGACAATCAACCATGCCACAAAAAGGACCAGCATGCCAATCAAGAAGATTATCTGCCCGAGGATGGGAATGATATTGATAAAGCTGATCGCGAAGGCGGCAATGCCCAGGAAGATGGACTGCCAGGAGTGGAAGCGTATGTAGGAACTCTTGTTGTAGGGCTCGACGATCAGGAAGATGATCGCCGGGATGATCGTGACGTAGGCCAGTGCGCCGGCGGCATTGTCGCTAAGGCCGCTTTGCGGAGTTTCTTCAGGCATGTGACCTCCTTCGGGGTCGAGAATGGTGCGGAACCGGGTGCTCCACGCTCCAGCCCCGGTAAGCAAAAAGGGGGCAAATCCCGGATCGCGGATCTGCAAAATGGGCGTGAAGTTGAGACAAGTTAAGAGAAACCCGGCAGCGCTGAATTGTCAAGCGGGATTTCCGGGAAAAGACGCGGATTGTTGCCTGCGCCAGGGAAAAGGCGCGGCAACAAAGGAAAGCGGCGGTAGAGAGGAACGGCCTCCATGCGGAGGCCGTTCACTGCATTCCAATGGCCAGGGGCTGGTTAATTGTTGGCCTGCTTCTCGGAAAGCGCGCCGAGAATCGGCAGCTTGAAAATCTTCCCGTTTACGGCCTTGAGCACCACGATGATCCAGAGGATAAACATGCCCAGATCGACCAGCAGGATGAGCGGCCAAATGAAAAGGCCGAGGAAGGGAATTCTGCCAAGGATCCCAAGAACGATAAGCGCTGCGATCCACGCGATGCTCAGAAAGATGGACTGCCAGGAGTGGAAGCGCACATAGAAACTCTTGTTGTAAGGCGGGAGGACCAGGAAGACGATCGCCGGAACGATGGTCATGTAGGCGAGTGCGCCGGCGGCATTGTCAGAAAGACCAGACGAAGAGGTTTCAGACACGATAGCTCCTTTGCGTTGAAACTAACTGCGGGACCGAGTGCTTCACGCTCAAGCCAGACTGAGCAACCGAGGATGATTCAGTCCGCGGTAGGAGCGTTGACCTGGATAACCTCAAGGAAATCTTTGATTGGGCCGCTTGTCAAGGGTAATCTTCTTGAGGGTGTACGGATTGTTACTGGGTAGGCGCTGCCTCTTGGCTGAGCGGTTTTCAAACGAGGATTTGTTTTCCGATCCATGACCGCAAAAGTAAGTCCAGACGGCTCAGCCGGCCTGGGGCTGATGATCCCCGGAAGACTGGCGTCTTTCCAGCAGTTGCGGGTCGTTGTTGCGGACATTCCCGACCCGGTCGCTTACCGTCCAGGAAATCATCTTTTCTGCCGGAAATGGGCGGAGCAAGTCCACAGGGGGCCTCGCCGGGTCGCCGGGATCGAGCCAGCGCCGGTAATCGCGCGGCTCCAGAATCGCCGGCATCCGGTTGTGAATGGGCTCCATCAGTTCATTGGGATCGGTGGTCAGGATGGTAAAGGTCTCGAGCGCCACGCCTTCCTTTGGCTGCCAGCGCTCCCACAGGCCGGCGAAGGCGTACGGCTCGCCGCTCCTGAGGGCAATCGCATAGGGCTGTTTCCTCTTGGCATCCAGGCACCGCCACTCGTAAAAGGCATCGGCGGGCACCAGACAGCGTCGCTTCTTCAACGCCTCGCGGTAGGCGGGCTTGGTGGCTGCTTCCTCCGCGCGGGCGTTGATCGTGCTGGAGGAGAACTTGGCGTCTCTGGCCCAGAAAGGCACCAGCCCCCAGCGCAGCAGGGCGAACTCCCGGTTGCCGGAGTCGCGGTTCAAGCGCACCACGGGTTGCACGCTCTTGGGCGCCACGTTGTAGCTGGGCGCAAACCACGGCATATCCTCCAATTCCACGCCAAACCAGTCGGCGAGAACCTCCTCGGTGGATCGACGGGCGAATCGGCCGCACATACTCCCACAGGATAGTTTGTTCCGGGCAGAGGGACGCAACCGGCGGGAGCTGAAACGCGCTTCATCCCATACAATGGGTCTTGGGAGCTTGAATGATGGCACACATGGTGTTTTGCACGCGCAACAAGAAGGAGATGGAGGGTCTGGACGAACCGCCCTTCGACTCGGAGTTCGGTCAAAAGATATACAAGAACGTCTCCAAGGCAGCCTGGGCCGAGTGGGTGGACCGGCAGAAGATGCTGCTCAACGAGTACCGGCTCCAGCCCTGGACCCCGGCGGCGCAGCAGTTCCTCGTCGAGCAGATGGAAGAGTTCTTCTTCGGCGCGGGCTCAGCCCTGCCCTCGGAATACGTCCCGCCCTCGCACTGACAGCAATCCTCGACCGCCAAACGTCTGCGAAAGGCCCGGCGCATCGCGCCTCCGCGGCCTGGCGTCCAATGCGGCTGATAGAATGGAAGTTGCCGCACTGCGCGGCGATTCGCCCTCCTGGCGCCCCCAACCCCATGGCCTCCAGGGCCAAACCAAAAGAGAGAAAAGCGCCCCTGTGACCCAGACGATACGCAATATCGCCATCATTGCCCATGTGGACCATGGAAAAACAACGCTCGTGGACGCCATGCTGCGGCAGTCGGGAACTTTCCGCGCCAACGAGCAGGTGGCCGACCGGGTGATGGATTCGAACGAGCTGGAGCGGGAGCGCGGCATCACCATTCTGGCCAAGAACACGGCCATCAACTTCGCCGGCGGCAAGATCAACATCGTGGATACGCCGGGCCACGCCGACTTTGGCGGCGAGGTGGAGCGCGCGTTGAAGATGGTGGACGGCGTGATGCTGCTGGTGGACGCTGCCGAGGGCCCGCTGCCGCAGACCCGCTACGTGCTCGCCAAGGCGCTCGAGGCCAAGCTGCTGCCCATCGTGGTGATCAACAAGGTCGACCGCCCGGATGCCCGGCCGCAGGAAGTATTGAACGAAATCTACGACCTTTTCATCGACCTCGATGCGGACGAATCGCAATTGGATTTTCCGGTGCTCTACACAGTTGCCAAGGCGGGCACGGCGACCCTCGATCCGGCCACGCCCGGCGTGGACCTGCAGCCGCTGTTTGAGACCATCGTCTCCACCATTCCCGCAGCTACCGGCGACCCCGACGGCACCTTGCAGATTCTGGTCACCAATCTCGATTACTCCGAATACTTTGGCCGCATCGCCATCTGCCGCGTCTTCCAGGGAACGCTGCACGCCGGCGACGACGTAACCATCTCGAAGCGCGACGGCAGCCTGCAAAAGACGCGCATCACCAAGCTCTTCACCTTCTCCGGCCTCAAGCGCACCGAGATCTCCGAGACCACCATGGGCGACATTGTCGCCGTTGCCGGCGTCGAGGGCATCACCATCGGCGAAACCATCACCAGCGTCGAGAACCCGTCGCCGCTGCCGCTTATCGTCATCGACGAGCCGACCATCGCCATCCAGTTCAGCGTCAACAACTCGCCCTTCGCCGGGCGCGAGGGCCAGTATGTGACCAGCCGCAACCTGCGCGAGCGCCTGGAAAAAGAGTTGCTGACCAACGTCAGCATTCGCGTGGAAGACACCGGTTCGCCGGACAGCTTCAAGGTGCTCGGCCGCGGCGAGTTGCAACTGGCTATTTTGATTGAAATGATGCGCCGCGAGAGCTTCGAGCTGATGGCCGGCCGCCCAGAGATTGTCACGAAAGTGGTGGACGGCGTGCGCATGGAGCCCGTCGAGCATCTGACCATCGACGTGCCCGAGCAGCACACCGGCACGGTGATTGAAAAGCTGGGGCCGCGCAAGGGCGAGATGACCAAGATGCACAATCACGGCTCGGGCCGTGTGCGCCTGGAGTTTCGCGTGCCCAGTCGCGGCCTCATCGGCCTGCGCAGCGAGATGCTCACCGAGACCCGCGGCACCATCGTGATGAACGCGCTCTTCGACGGCTACATCCCCTACCAGGGCGAGATACCGCAGCGACCCACCGGCGCCTTGGTTGCCGACCGCCTGGGACTGACCACAACGTATTCATTGAACGGCCTGCAGGAGCGGGGCATTCTCTTTGTGGGACCGGGCGTTGAGGTCTACGAGGGCATGATCGTCGGCGAGCACTCGCGCGACAACGACCTCGACGTGAACGTGGTCCGCGAAAAGAAGATGACTAACATGCGCGCCTCGAGCGCCGATGAGGCCATCCGCCTGGTGCCCGTCAAGGCTCTCAATCTGGAGCAGGCCATCGAGTTCATCGCGGAAGACGAGATGGTCGAGGTCACGCCCAAGTCGCTGCGCCTGCGCAAGAAGATTTTGCAAGCCAACCGCCGGCCCAAGCGTTGGGAAAAGGGCCAGCAAGCCGGATGAAACGGCCATGTCTTCTTTTCCGAAAAGGCTGGAGCCGCTGCTCGCCTTTGCGGATAATCTCTACAACGATTGACGCAAAGCTGGGTGCCCCACCCTCGCCGCGTCTTTGTTTTTGCGGCTAGGGTGGGATTCCCTGTTGCATTCCAATGGGGCCGGAACAATCTGCGCTCTCCCCAACGATTCTTCCGTTGTTAACGCTCGAGGACGGCGCTCAATCCGGCAGTTTCTGCTCCAGCACTTCCTGTGAGCGCGCCGCGCGCCACGCCGCCAGCCGTTCGTAAAGCGCCGCGTCGGTCAGGGCCAGAATCTCGGCCGCCAGCAGCGCGGCATTGGCCGCTCCGGGCTTGCCGATGGCCAACGTGCCCACAGGAACTCCCCGAGGCATCTGCACGATCGAAAGCAACGAATCCAGGCCGTTAAGCGGTGTGGCCACAACCGGCACGCCCAGCACGGGAAGCAGCGTCTTGGCTGCAATCACACCGGCTAGATGAGCCGCGCCGCCGGCGCCGGCGATCATCACCCGCAGCCCCCGCGCACGCGCCGTCTCAACGTATTCAAGGAGTTCGTCGGTGGTGCGATGCGCGCTCAATACCCGCGCCTCATGAGGAATTTCAAGCGCACGCAGAATCTCAACCGCAGCCGAGAGCACCTCGTAGTCGCTCTTGCTGCCCATCACCACGCCAACCAATGGATGTTCACTCATGGGACTGATTATACGAAGGTCCATAGAGCAAGCCCAAGCCGAAATCGTACGCTCTCGCCTGACCGGCATCCACTTCGGCGCTCAATGCCGGTGCCAGGCCTCCACGGCCACTTCGACCACCGCAAACAGCACGCTCACTGCCGCCAGAAACCCCTTGGCCCGCTGCCAGCTCTGCTCGTGCCGATCGATGCGCCGCTCCAGTTCGGCAATGCGCCCGCCATTGCCGTCGCCCATCAGCCCGGTCATCTGCGTCTTGAGCACGCTCAGGTCGCTTAGCACCTGCGCTTCGAATTCATTCATCATCCGCATCCGCCGGACTCCATCCGCCTTCTAACCGCTGAGAACTCCCGCTCACGATCCGAGCGGCAGGTTGATGAACAACGCCGTTGACCACTCCGAGTAATTCGGCGGCGTCGACCCGTCATACATCCGGATATAGAACCGGTCGTTGGCGGTTTCACGCGAGAAAGTCATGTTGGGCAGGGTCGCGCGCACCACCAGGTCCGGATCTTCTCCCGGCATGAAGGCAAGATCCCTGAGCCGTATCTCAAACCCGCCCCCGGCCGGCGGAGTCACTCCGGCATTGATCGCCACCGTGCTTCCATTCAGCGTGGTCACCGTAAGACCGGTCAGATTGGCAAGCACAGTGGGAGCGATCGCCGCCGGCAGCCAGGCATCGGTGGGCACCGTTGTGCTGGTCTTGATGGCCAGGTCGTCGGCCCAGTCGTTGGCAAATTGGATTGCATATTCCACCAGGTCCGGATAACTCGCGCGGTAACTCACCTTCACCGTCCGCACCACCACCTGCGCGTTTAAACTGGTCGAAGGCGCATTCAAAAGTAGCGCGTCTCCCGGCCAAACGTCGCTGGCAAAGCTTGTCCTGTTTCCGCTGTAGGTTCCACTCCAAAGCGCACTCACTCCGGCCGCCGCCTGTTCTATCGCCAGAGCCGCGTTCAGGCAGTCCGCGGAACTGCGCGCCGGAGGATTGGTCACCGAGCCGATCCACGCGGCCACGGCGGGCGTTCCCGCCTGCGCAAGCGCCTGCTGGCTGGCGGCATTCACCGCCCGTCCCACCGCCCTGCCAATGGTGCGGTAATTCACCGCGATCTGCTCGCCGGCTACAGGCGTGGACCCGGTATAAA